>JBGSIX010000149.1:0-6282 GCA_041742315.1 Phycisphaerales bacterium
GGGTACACGGGGCTCCGGATCGCGACCGCGGCGGCGAACATGATCGCGCTGGCCTCAGGTGCCGGGCTTTCTGCGGCGCCCTCGGCGTGGGTCGCGGCGGCGAATGCCCAGGCGACGGGCCCATTCGGGGTCGCGCTGGCGTCCAAGGGCGAGTCGAGCTTTGTGACATTGTTTGATCGGGCGGGCCGGGAATCGGCCCCCGGGCGGGTCATGGAGGCGGGCGAGGTTGCGGATCTTGGCATCCGGACCCTGCTTGGTGACCGATTTCTGCCGGCGTCGTTTCGTGAGGCGTGCGATCGGCTTGGGGTGGAGGTGCGCTGGCCGATGTTCTCGGCAAGGGCCTGCCTGGGTTTGGTGATGCAGTTGCCGGTTGTGCCGACGGGCGCGTTGGCCCCCTTGTATGGGCGGGAAGCGGAAGCGGTGACGAAATGGCGTGAGCTTCACCCCGATTCGGGCGGATCTTGACGATTCGGGGGGCTGTGACGGACTTGGCGTGAAGTTGGGCAAGCTGGGAACCGACCATCGCTTGTGGCGCTGACCGCACGGATGCGGTTGGATTCTGCATGCAGGGGTCCATCCATGGCCGAGACACCTCCGACCGACTTTGGTCGCAAGAAAATCTTCACAACGGGCGAGGCGGCGCAGGTCTGCAAGGTCAGCCAGCAGACCATCATCCGCTGCTTCGACTCGGGTCGGCTCACGGGCTTCCGTGTGCCGGGCTCGAAGTTCAGGCGGATCCCGCGTGAAGAGCTCATCCGCTTCATGAACACCAACGACATCCCGCTCGATCTGATCGAGGGCGGTACGAAGCGCATCCTGTGCGTGGACGACGACCCGGAGATCATCGAGCTGCTCGGCGACATCCTGGGCGATGATGCGCGGTTCGAGATCGAGACCTGCGGTACGGGCTACGAGGCCGGGCTGCTCACCGCGAGCTTCAAGCCCAATCTGATCCTGCTGGATTACAAGCTGCCCGACATCAACGGCAACGAGGTGTGTAAGCGCATCCGCTCGACGGAGGAGCTCGCGGGGATCCGCGTGGTGTTCATCTCGGGCGTGATCGACCGGGCCGAGGCGGACAGGCTGATCGAGGCGGGCGCGGACGGGTTCATCAAGAAGCCCTTCGATGTGTCGCACCTGATGGAGACCGTCGAGAGCCTGCTCGGGATGGAGTCTCGTCACCGCGACAACGGCGTGAGCCACTAACCGGAGCACGGATGCAGAGCGCCCAGCCCAATGGCGGTTCGCAGAAGGTGGAGCTGATCCTCGAACGGATCGATCAGCTGCCCACGCTGTCGCCGATTGCGCAGAAGCTGCTCGATGCGGCGACGAGCGATGACGTCGATATCGCCGAGCTGGCGGGGCTCATCGAGACGGACCCGTCGCTGACGGGCAAGGTGCTCTCGCTCTGCCGGCGGAGCGACCGGGGCGTGAGCGAAACGGTCACGAGCGTGCACCACGCGATCACGCTCGTCGGGCTGGAAGCGATCCAATCGGCGGTCTTGAGCGTCGAGGTGTACCAGCTTCTGTCGGAGCCGAAGGAAAGCGAAACCAACTCGGGCTTCGACGGGCAGGGGCACTGGCGGGCGTGCATCTCGGTCGCGGCGGCGAGCGAGCTGATCGCGCACGCGCTCAGGCTTCCCAAGTTCAGGCCCGAGACCGCGTTCACGGCGGGGCTCCTGCACGGGATCGGGCGCTCGGCGCTCAACCTGGCGCTGCCCGAGAGCTACGGCAAGGTGATGCGGATCGCCGAGCAGCGCGGGACCGATTCGGCGCGGCTCGAGCGCGAGCTGATCGGACTGGACCACCAGGCGGCAGGGCGGAGGCTCGCCGAGCACTGGGGCCTGCCGCTGATGATGCAGGACGTGGCGTGGCTCTATGACATGCCGCCCGAGAGCGTGCCGGACTTGCAGCACCGGAGCCTGATCGGGATCGTCGCGTGCGCCCGGACGCTGTGCAGGCGGATGAATCTGGGCTGGTTCGGTGACTTTGCGCAGGCGCCCGATGTGGGCGAGCTGGCGCGGGGGTTCGGGCTGGACGCGGAGAAGATCGAGAGCGTGGCGACGCGCGTGCACGAGCGGGTCGCCGAGCGGTGCGGCGCGCTTGGCATGGACGAGATCTCGCCCGTCGAGGTGCTCCTGGAGTCCGTGACGCGCGCCAACACGAGGCTCGCGGCGCTCAATCGGGCGCTTGCGAACCGGAGCGACCACGGCTCGCAGCAGAAGAAAATCCTGGACACGATCGGCGATTTCTGCGAGAAGAGCAGGACCAGCGCGGGGCTCGCCGGCGCGATGGCGCAGGTCGCCCGCTCGGCGGCGGACCTGATCGGGGGCGAGCTCTTTACGATCGTGACGCAGTCGGAGCGCGGCGAGCAGTGGCGGCTCTTCCGGTTCACCGAGACGGGCAACCTCGTCCGCTCGGAGATCCTGGCGGCGCCGGTGCTCGATCCCGGGCGGCGGGCGTCGCTGACGATGCTTACCGATCCGACGCAGGCGCTGGGCAACGGCTCCAAGATCATGGCTTACCTCAGCCAGTACGCCACCGAGAACGTGGAGATGGACAAGATCCGCATCCTGCCCCTGATCACGGGCGAGGATGCTGTCGATCGGCCCGCGCAGTGCGCGCTGCTCTTTGTTGAGAACGACCTGGAGAAGGCGATCCCCAGCTCGGTGCAGCGACGGGCGGTGCTGGCGGTCTGGGGCTCGGCGGTCGCCTCGGCGCTGCGGCACGAGTTCGCCCGCAAGCTCTCGGACGAGCTGGCGGACAAGCACCGGGATCTCGCCGAGACGCAGGCCAAGCTCGCCGAGACACAGTCAATGGCCAGGCTCGGCGTGATGACCGCGGGCGCGGCCCACGAGATGAACAACCCGCTGACGGTGATCAAGGGCTACGCCCAGGTGCTCCGCTCAAGGGTGGCCGACAGCGAGCTGCGGAAGCTGGCGGAGAAGATCGGGGGGGCGGCCCAGGAGATCAGCGACCTGATCTCGAGCATGAACCTGATCGCGGACCCGCCCGAGCCCGAGCCGGCGCGGTGCTCGCTCCAGGGGATCATCAACGAGTGCGTGGTGACGGCTCGTGAGCGGACGCGCACGAACTGCGCGTGCCGGATCTCGGTTCCGTCCGGGATGCCCGTGGCGCTGGTCGATCCGCAACTCCTTCGCAGTGCGCTGGTTGAGCTCGTTGTGAACGCGGTGGAATCGGGAACGAGCGAAATCATCGAGATTCGCGTTCAAATCGATCAACTCGATGACCGACTCCTGATCATGGTCAAGGACCACGGCGCCGGGATGTCTCAGAAGACGCTGGATCACGCGTTCGATCCGTTCTTCAGCGAGAAGCCAGCGGGCCGGCAGACTGGTCTCGGGCTTTTCCGGGCGAGGCGTCTGGTGGAGTTGATGGGGGGAACGGTGTCGCTCTCTTCGAGGGAGGGCACGGGGACGAGGGCGCTTCTGATGCTGCCGACCTGGCGTGCACCGGAGGTGGAGCGAGAGAAGAACAAGGCCGCGTGAGAGACGCGGCTTGGTGGAAGGCGGAGCGATGGGAGCGACGAGGCGAAACAAGGGCGACGATGCGGGCGGGCGCAGCCGGACCAGGGCGCGTTCGCGGGCGAGCATCCCCGCACAGACCGATATCCGCCACGCCAGCGCCCGGGCGCTCGTCGTGAGCGAAACCGACAGCACCGCGATGCTTGTGGGGCCGGCGCTGGGCGAGCTTGAAGTGCCAATGGAATGCCAGTACACCGTCGACGACGCGAGGCTGCGCCTCAGCCAATCGGAGCGGCCCCGGATCGATGTGATCGTCATCAGACAGGACACGCCCGGTGCGCAGGAATTCGTGCGCCAGCTGACGCTCAGCTCGCCGGCGATCGCCTGCGTGATCGTGTGCGACCAGGCGACGCTCGATGATGCGGTCAGCGCGATGCGGAGCGGGGCTGCGGACCTCATCAGCGCCAATCTCGGGCCGGAGATGGCGGGGGCGGCTCTGCGCTCGGCGCTCGACCGCTCGCGGATCGCCAGGCAGCGCGAGGAAAGGTCTATCCGCCTGCGGGCCGTGTGCAAGAAGCTCAACAGCGCCCGGCACGAGGTGACGAACCAGGTCTCGGACATGTGCAACGACCTGGTCGATGCCTACCGCGAGCTCTCGGGGGAGATCGACAAGCTCTCGATCTGCGGCGAGTTCAACGGCATCATCCGGCAGGAGCTCGAGATCGAGTCGCTGCTGCGGGTCGTGCTCGAGTTCATCCTGGCCAAAACGGGCCCGACGAACGCGGCGATCTTTCTGCCCTCGTCCGGCAGCGAGTTCAGCCTGGGCGCGTACGTCAACGCGGATATCCCGAAGGCCAGTGTCGATGCGCTCTTGGATCATTTGGCCGACGTGCTGGCGCCGAGGTTCGAGCACCGCCCGGGCGTGCATCAGTACGACACAAGGCGCGACGTGGCGCGGCTCATGGGCCCGGACGCGCACTGGCTGCCCGAGCAGACGCTGCTGGCGTTCCCGTGCCTGCACAACGACGAGTGCCTGGCGGTTGTGACGCTCTTCCGCGACGACCACGAGCACTTCCCGGGCGAGACGGTCAAGCTGCTCGACACGATCAGCGCGCTGTTTAGCCGTCAGCTTGCCCGGATCATCCACGTCCACCACCGCCACCTGCCCAAGCACAAGTGGGGCGCTCTTGGCGATGCGCCCGAGAGCTACGACTACGACGAGTACGACGGGCCGGACGACATCGACCTGGCGGCGTAAACCCTCTCGTTCACCCGATTCAAAGCGAGCCTCTTCCGTGAGGAAGGGGGCACTTTGCGCCTTCCTTATCCCCCCGCTCACGCGGGGGCTCGTGGTGAAACCTGCGTGGGCCCTTCCCCAAGAAACCGCCGGCGGGGCGGATATCCATAATCGGATAGAATCGCATCACGGCCGGTGCTGCCCCTTCGGGCCGGGAAAGGTTTTGGTGCGCCATGCTGGACAGCCTCTTCGAGAACGGCGGGATCTGGTTCTCCGTTCCGGCGATCCTCGGGACCGTCTACTTCCTTTTCCAGATCTTCATGGGCGGGATCGGCGGGGATCTCGACGTGGGCGCGGACCTGGATGTCGACCTCGACACGGGCGTGGGCCACGGCGACGCGCCGGGGGCCGAGGTCGGGGTCCTGAGCCTTCAGTCGCTCTCGGCCTTCTTCATGGCCAGCGGGTGGTCGGGGTTCGCGGCCTTGCGGCTGCTCGATCTTGGCATCACCGGGGCGGTGATCATCGCGATCATCTCGGGCGTGGTCTTTGCGTGGGCCCTGGTCTGGATCATGCGGAAGATGCTCCGGCTTCAGAACTCGGGGAACGTCGCGCTCGGGCAGACGATGGGGCTGGACGGGGACGTGTACATCCAGGTGCCCCCCTCGGGCAAGGGCTCGGGGCGGGTGAAGCTGATCATGGGGACGCGCCAGCGCGAGTTCAGCGCGGTGCAGGCGGGCTCTGAGCCGATCGCGTCGCGGACGCGCGTCCGGGTCGTTCACGCGGACCCGGCAACCAATACACTCACGGTCGAGGCGCTCTCGTAACCATGCAAGGGGGAAGTATGACTGAATTTCTGACACTCGCGCAGGCCACCGAGGGTGGCGTGGGCAAACTCGTGCTGGTGCTGATCGCCGTGGGCGTGGTGCTGGCGCTCTTCCTCTTGGTCTTCCTGGCCTCGCGGTACAAAAGGTGCCCGTCCAACCGGGTGCTGGTGATCTGGGGCCGGGGCGGGGGCAAGCAGTCGGCCCGGTGCTACCACGGCGGGGGCCAGTTCGTCTGGCCCGTCGTCGAAGACTTCGCGTACATGACCCTCGAGCCGCTCGTCATCGACATCCCGCTCGAGGGCGCGCTCTCACTGAACAACATCCGCGTGAACGTGCCCTCGACATTCACCGTGGGCATCGCGACGGACCCGGTGCTGATGACCAACGCCGCCGAGCGTCTGCTTGGGCTGAACCAGCCGGCGGTGCGTGAGCAGGCGCAGGACATCATCCTGGGCCAGCTGCGCCTGGTGATCGCGACGCTCTCGATCGAGGAGATCAACAAGGACCGTGAGAAGTTCATGGGCCTGATCAACGAGAACGTGGCGCAGGAGATCAACAAGGTCGGCCTCGAGCTGATCAACGTGAACATCCGGGACATCACGGACGAGTCGGGGTACATCCGGGCGATCGGGCAGCGCGCGGCGGCGGACGCGATCAACAAGGCAAAGGTGGAGGTGGCGCAGGCGACCCGCGACGGCGCCACGGGCGAGGCGATCGCCAACCGCGAGCAGACGGT
>JBGSIX010000150.1:0-4822 GCA_041742315.1 Phycisphaerales bacterium
CACCCGGCCCGCGCCGCCGCCCTGGAACCCGCCGGGGCCCATGCCGGCGGTGTTGAGCTGGGCTGCGCCGGAGTAGTGCTCGGTGCGGTCGCCGCTGACGGTGTAGGTGAGGTAATAGTCGGCGTCGAAGCCCGAATCGAAGGTCAGGCCGCCCAGACTGTTGTTGAGCTGGTTGAAATCGACGTCGGCGTTGTCGTTGCGAAGGCTGTTCTGGCCGGCGCCGGCGGCGCTGTCAAAGAAGAGCTCAAGCTTGTTGAAGTCCTGAACGTTGCCTGTGACGCCCAGATAGAGGGTGGTCGCGTCGCAGTAGGCGTACACGCCGTTGATCTCGCTGCGGTTGTTGCCGAAACCCGTCCCGAGGTCGTTGGCCCAGATGAACTGGTAACCGGCCTCATTGAGTTGCCCGTCGATGATCTGGCCCATCGCCGAGCCCGATAGCCCGATGAGGGCTATGGCGCACATTGCTTTCATGTCTGTCTCTCCGTTTCCCATGATGTGTCACCCCCCCGGATCACACCGGAAAGGCCGTGTCTCTTCGGGTCGAGTATACAAGCACCCCGGCTCTGGTGGAATCGCTTTCATTGCAATTCTGCAGGGCCTGTGAAGCTGCGCAAGTTTGAGCTTGAGGCGATGCTTTGGGCTGATTCCAGAAGGAGGTTGGCATGACCGGCGACGGACCGGTAAGCGGGCGAACGGACTCCAATCGTCTGCATTCGGCTTGGAACCAGCCAACAGGACTCGAAACCAATTGGTTGTACTCTGGCTTTGTGTCTGTTTCTCTGAGACGATGCCCACGGGCGATGTGGCAAAGCCGTGGGCTTTGCGGAAGTCTTGTGTGATCGAAATTTGAGCGTGTGGCGGGATTGAGCCGCTGCCGATTGGAGGCGGACCCTTGTCGGTGTAAGCTCATTCTTTCATATCACACGGTCTCAGGCCTTCGAAGGATGCCCGCATGCACACGCTTTCTTGTCGCTTGGCCACTGTTCTGCGCTTCTCTTTGGCGTTCGCTCTTGGAATGCTTCTCGCTTCTAAGGCTGCGGCGGATCTGACCAAGGTCAACGGCCTCCTCCAGCGGGCCGAGACCAATCTGCAATCGGTGTCCGGGAGCCTGGGAAATCGAACAACATGGCCCGGTGGGTCGGCGGGCAAGATCCTGGCCAACAGGCTCCAGCAGGCGATCGACGACATCAACCCCGCCAAGGAGCTCCTCGAGAAGGTGCCCGCGGGTACGCCCGGCCGGGAGGAGGCGGTCGCCCGCTACACGGCGGCGGCGACGGAGTACAACCGCCTCCGCGCGATCATGATGGGCGGCAACGAGCCCGCAGCGCCCGCGCAAACGGGCGGGACGAAGCTCAACTACCAGCAGGAAGAGATCCTGAGCGGCGCGAGTTTCAACCTCCGCGAGGTCGAGGGCGGCGCGAACGCGCTCACCGCGGCTCTTGAGAAGCTCCGCGAAGTCGAGGACCAACTCACGATCGACTTCCGCGACGTGGACGGTTTGATGGGCGTGATCGAGAACGCGAGGCGCAAGGCTGGGTTCGTCACGGATGCGTTGGATAAGCTGCCCGCAGACGGTATGGGCGTGCCAGAGGTTCGCCAGCAGCTCGTGAACGCGGACGCGAAGATCTCGACGGCTGCGGACTTCCTCAGGCCGCTGAACGACAAGCTGAAGAAGCTGATCGACCCGGCGGGCTACCCGGAGTTCGACGCCGACCTGAATCGGCTGCGCGATCTCTCGCGCATGTTCGCGGATCGGATGATTTTCCAGACGAATCTGCCCCTGGCGGCGGAGACGATCAAGCAAGCCGACGCCGCCCGGGACGAGGCGATCCGGATCGCCAAGAAGTACGTTCGGCTCATGGATCAGCGGACGGACCAGGGCCGGTCGATTGAGGGCGTGGGAAACGGTCTGCTGGGCAATCTCGAGAGTTTCCTGCAGGAGGCGGAGGTGTTGAAGGAAACGCTGCCCGATGCGATCCGCGAGCACATGGCTGAGGCCAGGCAGTACGCGTCGGAAGCGGTCGCGGAGCAGAAGCCGATGTGGTTCACGGGCGGCATCCCGCAGGTGATGGGGTTCGCGGAAGAGAAAGTCACGCTCCTGAGCGCCTTGGACGAGGATGCCGGCCAGGCGATGCAGGCGGAGCTTGAAGCGACGAAGGAGGAGCTTCAGGATCAGGCTGACTCCTTGCGCGAGCTGATCATCCGCGAAAACAAGCTCCCCAAGGACGAGTTCAAGGGCGAGGACCGCGAACATGCGATCAAAACGGCGCTGAGCGGCTGGAAGGTCCAGCAGGAAGAGTTCGAGGTGCTGGCGGTGCGGATCCCCGCCGAGCAGTGGTCGCGCGAGACGAAGTGGACCTACAGCAACGGCACGTGGTACTTCTCCGACCGATCGAAGCTTCAGGTGCGGCTGATCGTGGCCGACCATGAGAACCCGGAGCTGGCGATCGATCGCCCGATCAACGTGTGGAAGGACCACCAGAAGGGCGACTCGATGATCGGCGTGCCCCTGTGGGGTTTCGAGGACAAGCTCCAGCCGAGCAGCTACCTGCTCCGGTCGAACGCCAAGCCCTGATCGCTCGCTGCGCTGAGTGAGATGTACTCAACGAAACCTGCCGCATCCCCTTTCGAGGTTGCGGGCGTGTTGTGGGTACGGAAGCTGAGACGAAGACTTAGCAGCCCGCGTTGTAGTTGGCGATCCACGCCGTGAAGTCGGCGGGCGTGCAGGAGCCGTCGCCGTTCTGATCGCACGCGGGGCTCATCGCGTTGAACGCGGCGATCCAGGCGGTGAAGTCGGCGGGGGTGAGCAAGCCGTCGCCGTTGGTGTCGGCCAGGCACGGCGGAACCGGATTGCAGAAATCGCTCGGCACGCCGATCGCCAGAATGTCATCCACGAACCCGGGCGACAAGAGCTCCGCCAGACCGAGCGCGCCCATCGAGACGTCGGGCAGGCCCGCGGAGTTGGGCGTGTAGCTCGGATCGACCCCCGATCGCCGGTAGAGCATGCTCGCGCCCGAAGCGAAGCTGATCCGCGCGCCGTCGCGGTACGCCTCGTACGCGGCCCACGCGGGCTCGTGCTCGCCCATCGCCGAGAGCGCCAAGAGCGCCGTGAGCGTGGTCACATCGCCCGGGTGGTTCGAGAGGCTGTCCGCGTTGTAGCCCCCCCACTCGGGCTTGGTCGTGCCCGCGCTGAACACCGTGAAATACCGGGGACCGTTCTCGTCCGTCCACGCGGCAGCACTCACCTGCACGTTCCGCGTGTGCGACATCCATTTGGCGCTCTCGCGGAATGATTTCTGAAGAATCAGTGAGTACACCGTGATGAACGTGGGGATATAGCTCCCCGCGTTCTCGCCCGTGACGGGCCGACCGAGGACAAAGGTCGCCGTGGGCCAGAGGTCGCGGTTGATCCAGCGATCCCATGCGTTCTGCGACGTCGCGCCGCCGAAGGCGTTGGCCAGTTCCGTGAACACGAGCCCCTCGGTGAAGGCCGGGTTCCACGCGGTCGGGTCCGCGCCGCCCGGCCCCAGCGACTTGAGGAACACCTCGTCGTTGCTCGCGCGGAAGTAGGCGTCCCAGTTCGTGACATTGCAGACGATGCTCTGCGCCGCGAGCCGGATTTCCGCGTCATTGGGGTAGTACGCCGCCGCGCGGATCGCCGCGTGCGCGATCTTCATCGTGCTGTACGTTGCGTACTCGGCCCCCCAGCCCGCCTGCGTCGCGCCCGAATCGGGGTCAATCCAGTGCGTGAAGAACCCGTCCGCCGACCGCGCGGGCGCCGGGCCGGGCAGCAAGCCCGCGTAGCGTTTGAGGATCTCGCGGATCATCGGCTGCGCGTCGGGGTCGCCCGTCACGCGGTCGCTGGCGAGCAATGTCAGGATCACCCAGCACGCGCCGTCGGGCGTGGCGGGGTGGAATCGGCTCGCGCCCTGCACGACGTCCGCATCGATCACCCAGCCCGCGGGCTCGCCGTCGGGCGCGATCAGGCCCTTGGCGAACGTGACCTGCTGCTCGAATTCGTCGAGGAGCCAGTCGTCGTAGGAAAGCCTCGGGTCGGAAGTGTCCGTCACGCGTTTGGCCTGCGCGGGCGAGGCGATGATCAGTTCGCCCAGTGCCGAGCTTGCAACGTCCCCCGCGTCCTCGGCGAGCGTCGCGTAGAGCGCGGGCGTAAAGAACGAGACGCCCCGGACATGCGCCGCCGACGCGAAGAGCACGTTCGCACTGCCCGTGTCGCCCGTCAGGAGATAGAGCCCGTCGCCTTGGCCGTGGTGCGACGAGTACGCCATCGCCCGGATGCCGGGGACGGTGGTGACAAGCTCGAACGTGGGCGGCGACTGCCCGATCGGAGCGCGATAGATCCCCAGCGTGCCCGCCGCCAGGATGTTCCCGCCCACGCGATCGACCGCCAGCCCGGTCGCTGCGCTGCTGCCCGTGAGCGTCGTGGTCCACGCGACGCTGGACGTCGCCTGGTTGCGCATCGCGCTGACGCCCATGATCTGGCCCGTCGAGTTCGAAAGAAAGAGCAGTCCCCGGTGGTGCAGCGCCGCGAGCCTTTGGGGCGCAGCTTCGACCGCCGAGAGCTCGACACGGAGAAAGCGCACGAGCGAGTTCTCGTACCGGTCGTAGAGCAGCACGACGTCCGAGGGCATGCCGTCTGTCGCGGGCAAGGCGTCGGCGACCGCGATGTAGAGCCTTCGCCCCGAGTCGGAGAACACCATGGCGACGGGCCCGTCGTACGAGCTGTCCAGGTTCATCCAGGGCGCCAGCGCCGCGATCTCGCTGCGCGTGATCGTCCGGAGCACGGTGCCCGCCGCGTCGCGCA
>JBGSIX010000151.1:0-21938 GCA_041742315.1 Phycisphaerales bacterium
CGGTTCGCGCCGCCGGGCGACTCTGCTGCCCCGGGCCCGCGGGCCCGCGTGAGGATGGTACACGCCCCGGCCCTGTGGGCACAGAGGCCGATCCATCCATCTCCTGTGCGATACGCGAGGCCCGACGCGGCAGTTCCGAGCGATCACCTTCGGCGATCGATCCGATCCGCCATCATCGCACCGACCACAGCCAGAACACCGGCGACATACACGAGCCATCCGAACCTCGGCGGCACACGGAAGCTCAGGAGCCCGGCAGGCCCGCCGTACGCGGCGGTGTGGTAGCCCAGAAAGATCAGCACGAGCGCGAGCGTCACCGCCGTCGGCCCGGTGAGCCTGCCGAGCCCGGGGACCTCGATCTCCGTTTCGCTCGAGCCCCGGCCGCTTCTTGCGAGCAGGACGAGCCCCGCGATCGCGAAGGAGCTGCCCAGCGCCAGGAAGCCGATCTCGTCGGTGGTCATGCTCAGAACATCGCCAGGGCGGCGGCGCTGATCATGGCCGTGCCCTGCGGGTCCATCGTCCCGCCGTATTGCAAAAGCCTGACCTCGCTCGGCTCCGCAGCCAGCATCGCCGCCACGATCGCCCCGGTCGAACTCCACCTGGTCGGGTTCTGCTGCCAGGCCAGGCTCGAAACCAGTTCCAGCGGCTTGTTGTCCGTGAGCATTTTCAGCAGCGCCTGGTCCTGCTCGACCACCTTGCGCCGGTTCGCGTCGGCCTCGGGTGCGTTGCCGCCGAGCTGAACCTTGTCGCCGTAGGTCGGACCCACGTGACTCATCTCGGCCGAGCCGACGATCAGCGTCGGTCCGGGCAGTGATGCCAGGGCCTCGCGGAGGGCGTCGACGAAGGGCTGGAAGGCGACGCCCTTGCCGTCGTAAGAGTTGCCGTCGTTGACGACGGGGTCGTGGACGAGGGCGGCGAAAATGGGCGGGTTCTGGCCGCTCTCGTCGCCGAAGACGTGCTGGAGCCAGGCGACCTGCATCTCGATCGAGTGCTCCCGCTCGTGGTCGTAGCGGTGCTCGAAGAGGGGCTCACCCAGTTTCTCGCGCAGGATCGCGACCAGCTCGGCATCGACCGGGCTCTCGCCCAGCGGCGTCCGGAAGCCCTTGTCGCAAGCGCAAACACCGGTCGCGTCGCCGAAGTGGTTCGTCCCGAGCACCACGATCCGGGCGGGCCGATCGACGACCCGCATCCGCCCATAGAGCGATCCGTACATCAGAAACCCTTGCTGGTACGGCACATATGGCGCGATGATCGCCTTGGGCAGCGTGTCGAAGCTCGGGTCCTCGGCCTTCTCCAGCGCCTGATTCATCATCGCGGTCATCTGGGCGCCGAGCCGTTCCTTGCCGAGGCTGGTCTTCTCTTCGTCGGTGGCGGCCCGGCTCTGTTCTTTTTGGATCTGCTGCTCCACAATCGCGTCGGCGAGGGCCGCCGTCTGCGCCGGGGGCAGGATGTCGGTCGAGTCGAAGTCCTTCTTCATCTGGGCCCACATGTCCTCGAAGACCCGGCCCTCGATGAGGCCCGCGTCGTTGAGCTGGGCGACGAACGGCTCCAGGTGCTGGCGGGTCAGGCCCCGGCCCACCTGGGCGACGACGTCGTCGAGGGTGTGCTCGCCGTTAAAGAGGGGCAGGACGGCCTGCATGGCGGGCTGGGTCAGGACAACCTTGGGCGAGATCTGCTTGGCGTCGGCGATGCCCAGGAGCTGGACGGTTTGGCCGTCGGGCCCCTGCGCGGGGGCGACGAAGCCCCGGATCGGTCGGAGTTTGGGCCGCTCCTGCTGCTCGGAGGAGGGGTCGAAGACTGGCATGTTGGGCTGGTCCATCCGGAGATTTCCTCGGTTTCCGCGGGTTCTCTTGAGTGTAGCGCCCGGATCGGCGGGTGCTGGCGGCGGGGGCGGAAAGCTGGACTTGGGCGGGCCTTTGACTACACTTGCGGGCTCGGCAGGCCGGTGGTGGTACGGGCCTGATCCGGCTTGTCATTGTCGAGTCAGTTTCCAGAGAGCCGGGCGAATTCCCGGGGAGTCAGCCATGTCCAGCGCAACCATGCACGCCCCAGGCACCAAGATCCGCTGCACCATCAGCAAGGTCCCCCAGGCCGCGGCGAAAGTCGACACCATCGAGCGCATGATGCGCCAGGACCCGGCCAACGCCAAGGCCCTGAAGAAGAGCCAGATCACCCGCGAAGAGAAGAACAACTTCTACATCCGCGGCAACCGCCTCTGGGGCTCTCGCGCCAAGTGCAGCAAGATCACGCACTGCACCAAGGGCAACACCTGGGAGATGACCTTCACCCCCCAGATCGGCCCGGACCTCGCCTCCGTCAGCGACTTCCTGAAGATCGAGAAGATCTAAACCCAACCCATTCAGCACTTTGTTGGCACGGGCCGTTCCTCTCGGGACGGCCCTGTTCTTGCGCCGACACGGATGAGCTTTCCCGTGAACCCATGAAAAAACCCGGCGTCAGCAACATTGCCAAACGCCAGGTCTCGTGGGGGTCAGGATTGGGCACCAAAGGTGCACACAATCATCCGCAGGGCGACGCCGGGAGTTCCAATGAAATCGAAAAATCTGTGGCCCGAAATTCTCAGGCGGGGGAGAGCTTGGTCAGCGCGAGCTGGAGGTCTTCCCAGACCTTCTTGCGGTTCTCGGGGGTGTAGGACCTGAGAAGATAGGCAGGGTGGTAGGTGGGCATGACCGGGATGGTTAGGCCCGGCTCGGGCTGGATGTCGTGGAACCGGTTCCGGAGGCTGCCCATCGAATCGCTCGTGCCCAGGAGGCACCGCGAGGCGGGCAGACCCAGCGCCACGATCACCCTGGGGCGGACGATCGTGATCTGCTCCATGAGGTAGGGTCGGCTCACATCGATCTCTTCGGTCGTGGGCGTCGCGTTGTTGGGCGGGCGGACCTTGAGGACGTTGGCGATGTACACGCCCTCGCGCGAGAGGCCCATCGCGGTGATCATCTTGTTGAGCAGCTGACCCGCCCGGCCCACGAAGGGCTTGCCCTGCTCGTCCTCGTCGGCGCCGGGGGCCTCGCCCACGAACATGAGCTGGGCGGAGAGATCGCCGTCGTCCCAGACGATGCTCTTGTAGCCCGAGATGAAGGGCTTGTGCGGCATCTCGCGCTCGTACCGGGCGCGGAGGGCCTTCATCGCTTTGTCAGCGGAAGCATTCCCTGCTTTTTTGGCGGGCTTTGAGGGCGTCGGGGGAAGCTTCACGTTGATGAAGTCGACGCCCATCAGCGCGGAGGTTCTGGCGTGCTGGGCGATGACTCGGCGGGCGCGGGCTGGGTCGGCGGCGCTGCTCACTCGCCGCCGTCGCCGTTGGCCGGGGGCGGGGTCTGCTTGTCGAGCTCGTCCTTCAGCTCGTCGACGGCGTCCTCGACCTTGTCAGCGCCCTCGTCGATCGCTTCGCCGGTCTCCTCGACGGCTTCCTCGCCGGCGTCGCGCGCTTCGTCGATCACGTTGCCGTCGCGGTCGTGCGTGGCAGGCACGGGCTTGTTGTTGCCGGTCAGCGCGGTGACGTTGCCGCCCGTGGAGGCGACGAACCCGACGATGAGCCCGGGGATGAAGGCCTTGATGAAGCCGCCCGAAACGGCCTGGTTCTGCTCGGACATGGCAAGCTCTCCGTTGTGGCCTTCCGGCCCGTCGCTCTTGGTCTGATGATACCGGCCCGGCCTCTTCGGCTCAGGGCCTGGGGCGGCCGAGTTTTCGGACGCGAGCCATCCATCGGCCGTATTCGAGCAGGGCTTTGATCGTTTCCAGCCGATTCCGGGGCATCCCCCGCCCGAAAGCGGTTTCCTGACGCCAGTGCCAGTATCGCCCCCGGATCCGGCATCGGCTCAGGATCAGGAGCCGGAGCAGCTGCCAGCAACCGGCGAGTGTTTCGACCGGTCTCGTGTGCACGTTTGTCATCCGTTGGCCCCGATGGTCGAGCGGTACCACGCACACGTCTGCACCAAACCTTCACGGAGCGAGGCGATCGGCTCGTAACCGATGAGCTCGCGGGCGCGGGCGATGTCGGCCTTGCTGTCGCGGACGTCGCCCTCGCGGGGCTCTGCGAACTCTGGATCGACCGGGTCGCCCGTGAGGATCTCGGACATCAAAGCCGCCAGCTCGATGAGCGAGACCGAGTCGCCCGTGCCGATGTTCATCACGTCGCCCGCGAGCCGGCGCTCGCACGAACCGGCGAGCAGCGTCGCGTACACGGCGTTGGAGATGAACGTGAAGTCGCGGCTCTGGAGCCCGTCGCCGAAGATCACCGGACGCTCGCCCGCCAGGAGCTTCGTTGCGAACGCAGCGACCACCGCGGCGTAGGCCGAGTCGGCGCGCTGACGCGGGCCGAAGATGTTGAAATACCGCAGGCACGCGGCCTCGAGCCCGTAGGCCTGGCTCCAGGCGATCGCGAGCTGCTCGCAGGCGATCTTGCTGGCGGCGTAGGGGCTTGCGGGGCTGGTGGGCATGGTCTCGACGCAGGGCAGCGTCTTCGGGTTGCCGTAGGCCGAGCTCGAGGCGGCGATGACGACGCGACGCACGTGATGCCGGCGCGCGGATTCGAGCACTCGCAGCGTTCCCGCGGCGTTGACCTCGAATGTCCGGGCGGGCTCTTTCATCGAGCGCGGGACGGAGCCCATCGCGGCCAGGTGGATGACGATCTGCGAGCCGTCGATCGCGTCGTGGAGGGCGCGGTCGTCGAGGATCGAGCCGTAGACGAAGCGGACGCTGTCGGGCTGGAGCTCGATGTGGTCGCTGATGCGGTCGAGCGTGGAGTTGGAGAGGTCGTCGATGACGCTGACGCGAGCGCCGGCGGCGACGAGGGTGTCGACGATGTGCCCGCCGATGAAACCCGTCCCGCCCGTGACGCAGACCGATCGGCCCGCGTAAGCGGTCTGGATCTTGCGGAAGATCTCTGCTGGCATCTCCATGAGCGGTCGTCCTCGTGCACGGATTGGGGAGATCGGGCTCGGCGAAGGTGAAAGAAACCCCCCGGGACGCGAGCGTCCCGGGGGGATGGTACGGGCAGTTGGGTTGTCACGCCGGTGTTACGGGCAGCCGGCGTTGAAGTTGGCGACCCAGGCGGTGAAGTCGGCCGGGGTGCAGAGGGTGTCGCCGTTCTGATCGCAAGCGGCGGACTGGGCGTTGAAGGCCGCGACCCAGGCGGTAAAGTCGGCCGGGCTCAGGATGCCGTCGCCGTTGGTGTCCGCGGCGCAGGGATTCGACGCGGGCGTGACGGTGAGCGTCGCGACCGAACTCGTCGTGTTGCCGCAGCCGTTGGAGACCACGACGGTGTAGCTGCCGTCGTCGGCGGGCGTGGCGTTATTGATCGTGTAGCTGGGCGAGTTGGTCCCGACGTTGGCGGCGCCCTTCTTCCACTGGTAGCTGAGCGCGGGCGTGCCGTCGGCGACGACGGTGAAGGTGACGTTGTCGCCCTCGTTGACGGTCTGCGTGTCGGGCTGATCGGTGATCGAGGGGCCCTGATCGACGGTGATCATCGCGAAGCCCGAGTCGATGGTGCCGACGGGGTTGGTGATGCGGCAGAAGTAGAGACCCTCGTCGCTCTCCTGGGCGTTGGCGATGGAGAGCGTCGCGTTGGTTCCGCCGCTGACGGGGGTCAGGAAGATGTCGAACCACTGGTAGGTGAGCGGCGCATCG
Organism: Phycisphaerales bacterium; assembly: GCA_041742315.1. Taxonomy (GTDB): domain Bacteria; phylum Planctomycetota; class Phycisphaerae; order Phycisphaerales; family UBA1924. Next base: position 5,647 of record JBGSIX010000151.1, read on the forward strand.
CCCGAGGCGACGACGGTGAGCTGGGCGGTCTGGCCCGCACAGACGGTGTCGGGCGAGGGCTGGGTGATGATGCTCGGCGGGACGCCGTCGACGACGTCGTAGCCGATGGCGTCGAACATATCGATGTCGGACTGGGCGTAGTAGCCCCGGCTGAAGTAGCTCAGCCCGTTGCCGAAGGCCGGGTCCATGATGCCGATATTGGCACCCTGTTCACGGAAGTGGCTCGTCTGGTAGGGCGAGCCGTCGGACATGCGGTACTCGACGCTGATGATGTCCGAGTTCTGGTTGTCGGTGTTGATCAGATCCACGGTGCGCGGCGTGGTCTGGAACTCGGCGGTGGTATCGGGGTTGTAATCGGTGCCCGTGCCGTCGGTGCGCTGGAAGCGGAAAATGTCGAGCGCTTCCATGTCGTTGGTGCGGAAGTCGGAGCCCGAGGTGAAGCCCATGGCGTGCCCGACCTCGTGGATGATGACATCAACAAAGGAGTACGACGAGCCGCTCACGCCGTTGGTAGGGTCCCAGTCCCAGCTGAAGCCGGTGTTGTACTGCATGGAGGCGTCGGAGCCGCCCGAGCTGCCGATGGTGGCTTTGAAATTCGCACGGGTCCAGAAGACGTTGTTCTCGTTGGTGACGGTCGCCGAGCTCTCGTTGTAGCGGACCGGGATGGTCGTGCCGGTGGGCAGGAAGTTCTGGATGGTGTCGTCGCCGTCCATGCCGTTGATCAGGCCCGCGCGGGAGTTGGCCCAGGTCGAGCTGACATAGCTCGAGCCCGTCGCACCGAGCACGCCCGAGCCGAGGTTGGCGAACGAGAGGCTCACGATGACCGTGGTCGGGTCGTTGAAGTTGCTCTCGATGGCGGCCTCGGCCAGCGCGATCGCGCCGGCGGCGCCGCTGGGCAGGCTGCCCGAGACGTTGAAGATCACGTCCAGGCCCCCACGCCCGGCGGTGTTGTTGATCGTGGTCACGCCCTGATCAACGAGGTCGGCGTGGTTAGCGGCGATAGCCAGCAGATCGGCCTCGGTCAGGCCCGCGCTGTCCGAGCCGCACATGTAGCGCCAGACGGTCTGCGTGGGCAGAGACTCCTGCACGCCGTCGACGTAACGCTCGACGACGCTGGCCTTCTCGGGTAGTACGACGTGCAACGCCTGCTGAGCGCCGGCCAAGCCCGCAGTCATCGCCAGGCACCCGGCGAGGGTGTTTCTGATGGTCCTCTTCTTCATGCTTCAAGCTCCTCTGATTGATCCGCCGGCCCGGAAAAGGACGGGCGGATCGGTTGGAATCCAAACCTCACTCGATTCGACAGCGGACCGGCGAGCGCCGGCCCATGACAGGCCCCGATACGCACCGAAATGGGGCGCGGTTGATCCGTTCATTCTGCACATCTTCAGATCGCTTTCCAGAGGCAAGTGCAAAGGACACCGAGTTTGCGTCCGCAAACCTGCTTTGGTCGCTCTCTGATCGCAATTTGGACACAGCTCGGTGTCTGTCGCTCAGCACCCAAGGTTGAAGTTCGCGATCCAGGCGGTGAAGTCCGCAGGGGTGCAGAGGCTGTCCCCGTTCTGGTCGCACGCGGGGCTCTGGGCGTTGAAGGCCGCGATCCAGGCGGTGAAGTCCGCGGGCGTGAGCATCCCGTCGCCGTTGGTGTCGGCGGTGCACGGGCTGACGACCGCGCCGCGGAACGTGACCGTGAGCATGACGGGCCCGCCCGCGCCGGGGAGGTCCTCGTCGCTCACCTGGATGACCGCCACCGCCTCGAAACCGCCGAGTGCCTGCGTGTCGAACTGCACCGAGAAGTCGGCGGCTGTTCCGGGCAGGATTCCGGCCTGGGCCGCAAGGTCGGTCGAGAACACGCCGGTGTCGCCGGTGATCGAAACGCTGTCGATGTCGAGGTTCGCGGAGAAGAGTTCCGGTGCGATGTTCCAGACCGAAAATTCTGCGGGCGTGGCGTTCTCACCGAGTTCGAGCGTTCCGAAGTCGATGGTGATCGCTGAAGCGGTTGTGAGATCGTCGAGCGAGGCGAGCGCGTGATCGATCGCGGTGCCCGAGAAGGTGACGGCGTCGTCGCCGTCGCCCGATCCGAATCCAGTGCCCGCGGTCGTGAGCTCGGTGGTGTCGACGGTGAGCGTGCCGCTGAAGGGGCCGAAGGACGAGCCGGTGAACGAAACGCTGTGCGAGAGGCTCTGGGCGTTGCGGGCGGCGCCGAACTGGTACTGGCTGACCTCGGCGACATCGCCCGAGGAGACCAGGCGGTAGGTCGTCGGGGCGGCGCCGGTCTTGTCGAGATCCACGGAAACCGCCGGGAATTCCGAGGGGGCGCCGATGCGGAGGCCAAGGTCGATCGACTGCGAAGTCATGCCGCCCGGATCGCTCAGGCCCGCGAGTGTGATCTGCGCGTCGCTGGGCGCATCGCCGAAGAGCACCCAGACCCACTCGGGGTGGTCGGCGAAGGCGTTGCGGTTCTGCTGGGCGTTGTAAACGCGGTCGTTGCGGTTGTTGTCCACGTCGCCCGGCATCTCGGCGATGTGCCAGTCGATGAACTGCGCCTGCGAGCCGAGCTGGGACATGACCAGGTACGGGTAGCGCGTCTTCATATAGAAGGCCATGCGCGCCATGCGGCCGCGGTAGTTGAAGCCGTACTGGTTCGGATCGAACTGACCCGGGAAGGTGCCGAACTGCTTGTTGCCGCGCGAGCTGTTGATCCCGGGGTTGCAGGCATGGAGTTGGTGGAGATCGCTGTAGTCGGGGCCAGAATCGCCCACGCCCAGGCTCTTGGGCCAGGTGTGCTCACGGTTCCAGGTCACGCCCGAGTTCCAGATGGAGGCCACCGAAGCCCCGTTGTACACGAGGATAACGTTGGCGAGGTTGTTCGGGTCTTCGTCGATGTCCTGGAGGTAAATCGTCGCGTCGCTATAGCTCCGCGTGATGGCGCTATTGAGCAGCGTGTTGAGCTGCGCCTGGATCGTCATGGCGTTGGTGCCGGTGATGCTGTTGTAATACCCGACGGGCGGGTCGGCGAGGGCCGTCGTAGCCAGACCACAGGCGAGACACACAAACGCGACGTTCCGTTTCATAGGCGATCTCTCTCCAAGCCCCCGCAGAGGGTACCCACGATCCGCGAGGCCGCGCACAAATATTGAGTGAACCTGTCCGCAAAGACCTGCCGTTCTCGGTCAGTCCTCCGAGGGAATCGCCCTATAACACGCCCAGGGGTATACTGATCCGCTCTCGGATGGAAACCAAACAGAACACGGCCTCATTCGCTCAAGCCGTGTTCCAAACTCGGAGGAAAACGCTGTGAAAGCACATCTCGTCGCTCTTGTCGCCCTCGCCGCCGCCGTGTCCATGGGCACCGGCTGCACCGCCGTCTCACGCGGGCTCGGAAAGATCACGGCCAACAAGTACGCCAAGCCCCGCAGCGGCACCGTCTGGGTGGTCGCCCCGCCCCAGCTCGAGCCGCCCGCGCTCGACAAGAAAACCGTCTACATCTCGTTCCGCAACATCAGCGACGCCTCCGAGATCAACCTGACCCAGGATCTCCGCCAGGCCGCGACCGACCAGGGCTGGACGGTCGTGAACGATCCGACCAACGCGACCTACCGCCTCCGCGCGAGCCTGCGATTCTTCGGCGAGGTCGAGCCCGAGTCGGGCGGCAAGAACGTCGCCAACAAGATGGGCTGGATCTCCGGCGCCGCGACCGGCATCGGCACCGGCGTGCTCGTGGCCAACGCGACCGACAGCTGGGGCGCCGGCGCCGCAGCGGGCGTGGGCGCGGGTGGTCTGGCGGGAGTGGGCATCGCCAACGCCTCCACCCCGCGTGAGTGGGCCGCGATTATCGACTTCGTGCTCGAGGAGTACAGCGCCTCGCCCGTCGAGTTCGAGCAGTTCACCGACAGCTCCTCCAACGCCTCGACCGGCGCGGGCACCGGCAACGACCGCATGTCCGACGCGGGCGGCACACGCACCGGAAACTCCTCCAACGCCACCATCACCAAGTCCAGCAACTACTTCCCCCACGGCCTCCGCCTCTCGGCCTGGGCCAACCAGATGAACATGTCCGAGGAAGAGGCGCTCCCGCTCATCCAGGACCGCATCAACAAGGTCGTCACGCAGATGCTGCCTCAGTAAATCTCAATTCTGAACTCTGTTCAAAAGGGCCGCTCTCCAGGGCGGCCCTTTCTCGTTTTTCGCGGTATTCTGCACGCCCGCCCATATTCTGCTAGGCTCCGATCCCCCCCACTCAAGCCCAAGGAGGTGGAGCCATCGATTCCGAGAGCCTGCAGAAACTGCTCGCGGTGGCGCTGTACTGCGCCGTTCTCCTTTTCATCGGCTACCTCGCGTCCAAACGGATGCGGGACATCCGCGACTACTTCGCCGGCGGCAAGAAGCTCGGCTTCATCAACGTCGCCTTCTCCGCACGCGCCACGGGCGAATCCGCCTGGCTCCTCCTCGGGCTCACTGGCACCGGCTTCGCCTTCGGCGTGCAGGGCTTCTGGGTCGTCGTCGGCGAACTGCTCGGCGTGGGCGGCGCGTGGCTCCTGCTCGCCCGCCGATTCAAACGCCTCTCCGACAAGTACGACTCGATCACCGTGCCCGACTACCTCGAATCGCGCCTCCGCGACTCGGGGCACTGGCTCCGACTGATCGCCGCCGGCGCGCTCGTGGTCTTCGTCCCGATCTACGCGGGCTCGCAGGTCTTTGCGACCGGCAAGGCGTTCAACGCGTTTCTCGACTGGAACTACTACCTCGGCGCCACCATCGGCTTTCTCGTTGTGCTGTTCTACATCACCAAGGGCGGCTTCGTCGCCGTCGTCTGGTCCGACGTCTTCCAGGGCTCACTCATGCTCGTCGGGCTCGTCCTGCTCCCGATCGCCGGGCTCCTCGAAGCGGGCGGCGTCACCAATGTCGTGGGCACGCTCAAGGAGATCCATCCCTCGCACCTCTCCATCACCGCGGGCCAAGGGTGGACGCCCCTGACCGTCGCGACCACCATCGGGTTCGCGGCGATCGGGATCGGGTTCCTCGGCTCGCCCCAGGTCTTCGTGCGGTTCATCTCGCTCAAAAGCGAGAAGGAGATCGGCAAGGGCGCCGCGGTCGCGATGGTCTGGACCATCCTCGCCGACAGCGGCGCCGTGCTCGTCGGCGTCATCGGGCGGGCGCTCTACACCGAGTCCCAGATCGGGGGCGACCAGGACAACATCCTGCCCTTCATGTCGCAGAACCTGATGCCCGCGTTCCTCTCGGGCGTCTTCATCGCCATGGTGCTCAGCGCGATCATGTCGACGATCGATTCGCTGCTCGTCGTCGCCTCGAGCGCCGCGGTCCGTGATTACTGGCAGAAAACCAGGAACCCGGACATGCCCGACGAGAGACTCGTCAAACTCAGCCAGCTGGTCACACTCGCGCTCGCCATCGTCGCGTTCGCCATCGGCATGGGCATCCTCGCCTACAACGCGGAGAAGGGCGTCTTCTGGGTCATCATCTTCGGCTGGTCGGGCATCGCCGCCACGTTCTGCCCGGTGGTCATCCTGAGCCTCTTCTGGTCGAAGCTGACCTCGCTTGGCGCGAAGCTGGGCATGGTCACAGGCTTCCTGTGTGTGCCCTTCTTCAAGTTCGCCGCCCCGCCGATGCTCAAAGCCATCGGCTGGGACGACGGCGTCGCCTACCTCAGCGCCCTCGACGTCCTCCTGCCCGCGTTCATCGTCGCGGGCACGGCCGCGGTGGTCACGAGCCTGCTCGACAAACCGGGCCAGACCCGCCTCGTCGGCGTGCGCGAAGAACTCGACGAGGCCAAACGCCGGGACTGATCCCGATCAGCAGCCGGCGTTGTAGTTGGCGATCCACGCCGTGAAGTAAGATAGGGAACTGATAGCAACTAGTCTGAACCGAGGATCGGTTCTGCTTTTATCTCGGACTCAATCCACATGCCTTCGAGATCAACAAACCAGAGGCGTCTGTAGTGCTCGGAGTAGGCCAGCAAGTAGTTGCCACCCTCGTCAAACCGCACTGTGAATCCAGTAAACTCTTTATCAGTCTCAAGCACGTACTCGTAAATGCGATTCTGCTGAGTGCCTTTAGGTTGTATGACAACCCGTAAAGGACCGCCGTATATAGAATTATTCCCGAAAAAATCAGACTCGGTTCGCACCTTCGGTCCGAACATGGTGTAATACAAAGCATCTCTTCCGGGTACAACTCGACCGTAACGAAGGCCGTCTAATCCGGCAATTTCTTTGTCAGGCCACCACGCAGGCTTGCTCGTCAGCATGGGCTCAGCAAGCTTTAACCTTCGCTCACGGACATAATCCTCAATAAAATGCATGAGTATCGCAGGGCTGCCGGCTTCCCATGTGTTTGTGTCGCCGTATTCAAGCGATCCAGTCTCGAAATTGGCCACCCAGACATGCGTCGGACGTGGCACTCTCGCCCACAGCTCGGCATCAGGCCTTGAGCTTGCTCTCCAATCTTTGACTAGTTCTTCAGGCCACAGGTGAGATTCATTCGATGCAATGACCAGTTTGTTCTTGGCACTCGAATATTGAACAATCGGCTTCGTAAATGTCCGATCAGGCCCTTCGATTATCAGCGGCGGGACAACCTTGGTTGAGAGGGTCACTCCCGGGGAAAGCTGCAACTTCTCATACCCAAGCTTCTGCGGTTTGAGCAATGCAAAAGCGACCAGTGCTGCAACCAACACTCCAAGAACGACAGAGAATCCGACCGCTCGTTTCATTGGAGTGCAATATAGCTTGAATACACAGGCTTATATTCCTGCCTTCGCTTCTCAATCTACCCGAAGTCCAAAACGAAAGCCCCCGCCAGAGCGGAGGCTAGATCGATCGTTATATTCTCAGGCGAGCGGAACTCAGCCCTTCCAGCCGCTCTTAAAGGCCTTGAGCGCCTTCTCCAGCTTCCCGGTCAGCTCATCATCGAGCGCCTTCTTCTCGGCGATCTCGGCGTGCACGTCGCGGGCCGTCGTCTGGAAGTAGTCCAGCATCGCCTTCTCGAACGCGGCGACCTTATTCAACGCCACGTCGTCCAGGAACCCCTTCGTGCCGGCGTAGATCGAGATGACCTGGTCCGTCACGGTCTGGGGCACGTACTGGGGCTGCTTGAGCAGCTCGACCATGCGGGCGCCGCGATCGAGCTGGGCCTGCGTGGCCTTATCAAGATCAGTACCCAGCTGGGCGAAGGCCTCAAGCTCGCGGAACGCGGCCAGGTCGAGTCGCAGCGAGCCGGCGATCTTCTTCATCGCCTTGATCTGCGCGTTGCCGCCCACGCGGGACACCGAGATACCGACGTTGATCGCGGGACGAACACCCGAGAAGAAGAGCTCCGGTTCCAGATAGATCTGGCCGTCGGTGATCGAGATCACGTTCGTCGGGATGTACGCGGAGACGTCGCCTTCCTGCGTCTCGATGACGGGCAGCGCGGTCAGCGAGCCGCCGCCGTTCTCCTTGGAGAGCTTCGTGGCTCGCTCGAGCAGGCGGCTGTGCAGATAGAACACGTCGCCCGGGTACGCCTCGCGGCCCGGCGGGCGGCGAAGCAGGAGCGACAGCTGGCGGTACGCCACGGCCTGCTTGGACAGGTCGTCATACACAAGCAGCGCGTGCTTGGGCATGGGCTTGCCGTCGGCGAGCTTCTGACCCGCCTCTTTGCCCGACCACATGAAGTACTCGCCCATCGCGCAGCCCGAGTAGGGCGCGACGTACTGCATCGGGGCGGGGTCGGAGGCGCCGGCGACGACGACGATGGTGTAATCCATCGCCCCCTGCTCCTTGAGCGTCTGCACCACGCCGGCGATCGTCGATTCCTTCTGGCCGACCGCGACATAGATGCACACCACGGCCTCTTCCGTGCCCCAGTACTGCTTCTGGTTGATGATCGCGTCGACGGCGACGGCGGTCTTACCCGTCTTCCGGTCGCCGATGATCAGCTCGCGCTGGCCGCGGCCGATCGGGATCATCGCGTCGATCGCCTTGATGCCGGTCTGCAGAGGCTCGGTCACCGGCTGACGCTCGGCGATGCCCGGGGCGATGATGTCAACGAGTCGGCTCTCGCTCGCGTTGATCGCGGCCCCGCCGTCGACCGGGCGGCCCAGCGGGTCAACCACGCGGCCCAACATCGCCTCACCAACGGGCACCTGGAGCAGGCGGCCGGTGCTCTTGACGATGTCGCCTTCCTTGACGGAGAGCGGGTCGCCATAGATGACGGTGCCGACGGTGTCGGTCTCGAGGTTCATGACCTGGCCCATGACGGTGCCCTTGTCGGTCTGGAACTCGACGAGTTCGCCCGCCATCGCGTTGGCCAGGCCGTAGACGCGGGCGATACCGTCGCCGATCTCGACGACGCGTCCGACTTCGGAGACCTCGAGGTCGGCCGAGTACTTGGAGATTTCCTGCTTGATAATGCTGGCGATTTCGTCGGTCTTGATCTTCACGCGAGGGCTCCGCTGAGTCGTCTTGTGTGAGGGGCCGGAAAAGGCCCGAGCCTTGGGTCTGGACCCCGGGCCGGGCAAGGACGGAAACATAGGACGGTCGGCGGGCGAAGGCCACAGGGGAGGGCTTTGTTCGCTTCGCGATTCAGGCGCGCTTGGCAAGGATTTCGACGAGCGTGACCTCCGCCCGGCTCGGCCGAATCCGGTCCGTCAGGAGGAGGACCACCGCCGCAGCGATACCCGCAAGGGTGCCCGAGATATGGGCCGTGAGCCCGACCCCCGATTCCAAATCGGTCGACTGCTCCAGCACGAAGAAAGCCACGTCCTTGGCGAAATAAAGCCCGATCACCACCCAGGACGAGACGACCCAGACCCCAAACCACCGCAGGCCGAACCAGTAGAAGACCGAGATGTTGTTCTTGGGAAAGAGCACGATGAACATGCCCGAGATCCCGGAGATCGCGCCGCTCGCGCCCAGACCGGGCGTGTCGCTCAGCATCGCCGGCACGAGGCTCGCGATGATCCCGAACACAAAGTAGAGCGAGAGAAACATCGCGTGCCCGAGCTTCGCGTTCACCGCGTTGCCGAAGACGAACAGAAAGACCATGTTCCCCACGAGGTGCAGGATGTCGGCGTGGGTCATCACCGAGCCGAGCATGCCAAGATCGGTCGCCCACTCGCCCCCGCCGTAGAGCATCCAGCTCTCGAGCGGCGCATTGCCCACCATCGCGTCGAACGCGTAGAAGCTGATCAGGCACGTCACGGCCATGAGCGCCCAGTTGGCGATCGGATACCGCTCCATGGGCACATCGACGGAGTACGGAACGATCATGCGTCTTCATCCGCCTCTTCGTCCGGGTCCGGGTTCGAGCCCCCGAACGCGAAGGCCGTGCAGCACCCGAGCGCAAGCCACAGCGCCCCGGCGATGCGATACTCGTCCTCGCCGTGGTTCTCGACCTCGTACATGCCCATCTCAAAGCCGCTCGCGGTTTCTTCGAGAGCAGGAATCATCAGATTCTCCGGAGGATCTTCCGGCGTCATCGCCGCGAGCCCGACCGCCGCCGGCAGGACCGCGCAGCCGCACGCGATCGTCCCCGAGAGCAACCGCCCCGAACCCCGGATCGCGAGCAGCATCCCAAGCCCCGCCAAAAAACCGACGACCACCGTCATGACGAACGAAGGCTCGCCCGTCGCCTGACTCACCAGAAACCAGAGCCCGAGCCCCGCAAGCCCGCCCCCGGCGGAGAAAGCCGCGCCGATCCCGACACTCACCGGCGCCGCCCGGACAGGCTTGGGCTTGAGCTGGTTGACCTTCGTCGCCGCCTGCGATCCGGTCTGCACATTCGTCCCGCAGCCCAAGCAGATCACATGCCCCAAAGCCACCCGTTTGCCGCAACCGGGACACATCGCGCCCACGGGCTCGGGCTGCTTGACGCCCTCCAGAAACGCCGGCGATGCCACATGACTCGGGCTTTGCTTCGCGGCAGAAGGTGTCGAAATCGCAAGTCCGGAAGGCGCCGGCCTGGGGTGCGCCCGCTTCCTCTGATCGATGCACGACCGACACGCATACCGGCCCCGATCGTCGCGCACGCGGGGACGAGCCGAGCAGTCCTCCCGGCAATAAATGCACGTCTTGTCGCTCACCGGTTCAGTCATCGGGGCCGATCCTACTGAGAAGAAGGCCATTCCGCAATAACCCGTTTGACGAAAATTTGGAATTCCAACCCCACAGAAGAAAGCCCCGCGGCAATCCCTCGCCGCGGGGCTTGTGCTCAAGCATTGGGAATCAGCACTTACGGCGTGCAGGCGTTGTAATTGGCGATCCACGCCGTGAAGTCCGCCGGGGTGCAGGAGCCGTCGCCGTTCTGGTCGCACTCCGGAGCCATCGCGTTGAACGCGGCGATCCAGGCGGTGAAGTCGGCGGGCGTCACAGATCCATCGCCGTTCGTGTCGGCAAGGCAGCTTTGCTGGACGAACGTGGAAACGAACACCCCGGCGAATGTCTGCTGGAAATTCAGCGTGAAAGCAGCCTGGCCGTTCTGGCTCAGACCGGTTGGCTTTCCGTTCTCTCCGCCCGAGAGCTCGACAAACCCGATTGGATTCACGATCAGACGCATGTCTGTTGTGTTTGGATCGTCGTCCACATCAAACATTGTTCCTGTGCGGGCGAGTATGCGGGGAGCCCCGTCGGTCTCCATCCCATAGAGTACATCGCGATTGTCGAAATGAATGCCGGTGCCCGTGAGCAAAGCAGTACCTACAAAATATTCATTCTCGTTGAATGCAGGTGAATTGATTGTTGAGAAACGAATCCCCTGCGGAAGATCCGGCGAAGTATCCCCGCCACGCAAACGAAGATCCAGAGGAGAGGCCTGGCTTTGCGACCATATCGCACGCTTCTCAAGTGGCAGAACGGTGGGCCCGATGAGTTCACCAGCAAACGCTATATTGCCACTCGCGTTTATGAGCGGCTCGAAAAACGCGCCATAGTGCTCTCCTGCCGGCGCGCCGGGCGACTGCGAATCCGCACGCACCAGCATCTGAGATGCAATGCCAGACGGCTTCTTCCAGATGCCGGTTGTGTTATTGAAATTCACGCCGGGCCCTTGAAGAGTGGCCAGATACACCAAATCTCCGTTGCTGTTGAGCGACGGATCGCCCACACCAAGGTACGAATCTCCGCCCGCCCCAGGCGCCGGATCACCCCCGCGTGCAACAAGCTCGATTGGACCGCCCGATTGGGCAAGCCAAATTCCGCGGTTGTTTGTTGCCCCAACTCCGGTACCTGCGAGAAACCCCGAGAACGCAATCGTCCCGCTCGCATTGATCGAGTCGGGTTCGACGATGCCGTAGACCACACCGGAAGAAGTGCCCGCGGCGGGTGAACCCTCTCTCGCCAAAACAGTTGGCAACCCAACAGCAGGCTGTGCGATGATGGCTTCGTCATTCACTGTCGTAACTGATGGACCTGTAAGATAGACCTTCGCGGTAACGAGGTCATTGTCTGCGAACAGAACTCTTGCGAAGCCGCCAAAGTCCACACCCGCTATTCCTGATGGCGTCCCCCCTTGAACAACCAAGCCGAGACCTACTCCGGGCCTTTCACTCCAAATCGTCCCCCGATTTGTTGCGTCGATGCCCGGCCCTTCAAGCCACGCGTGGAATGCAGTGTTACCGTTTCGGTTCATGACCGGATCGATGATCCGATCGAAGACGACACCGGCTGGGAACCCGGGGGCTTGAGAACCTTCTCTCGCCACGAGTGTGAGTGTCCCGTTTCGCTCAACCCACAGGCTCCGTTCGTTATCAGCGTTCACATCATTTCCGAAGAGGTTTGCCATGAATGCGACATGACCTTCATCGTCGATCATCGGATCCTCGAATCCAAAGAAAGTCGTGCCCGCGGATGTGCCCGGCGCGACATGTCCTCGCAGAACAACCGTTCGGTACTCGATATCTTGAGCAAGAAGCATCCGTGGAAGCCCGACCAGAATTGACGCTGCAAGGATAAGTTTCATGCTTCACTCCATTTCAAATTGCTCAGACAGTTCAGTTTACCATGCGGATTCATGGAACACAATAAAATCCCCGGCACCATTGATGCCGGGGATAATTGACAGGTCTGGTTCCGCTCATACAGGCCTTACGGCGTGCAGGCGTTGTAATTGGCGATCCACGCCGTGAAGTCCGCCGGAGTCAGCACCCCGTCGCAGTTCTGGTCGGCCTTGATGTCGCCGCCGTTGTACGCCGCGATCCAGGCCGTGAAGTCCGCGGGGGTCACGGCGCCGTCACCGTTGACATCCGCGAGCAGGCACGGGTCGCAGGGCTGGGTGATCTCGGCCCGGATCTCGAGCGCGTCGAGGTTCGCAAACTGCTGATCGCCGAAGGAGAAGTCCGCGATCCCGACCTGCGAGCCGAAGAGATAGACCGCAAACGCGCCGGTAAAGTCGGTGAAGAAGATCGTCGAGCCGTCCACCGGGAAGCCCATCGCCCGCAACGCATCGAGCGAGGCCGACCGCTCGCTGAGCGAGAAGATCGCGTAGTCCACACCGGGCTGGGCCTGCGCGCCGTTGGCGGCATCGATCTCGCCGAAGTCCCACACCACGAGACCGTCGATGTCGTCCTTCTGCGTCTGAAGATCCGGGTTGGGCGGGAAACCAATGATATCAAGACCCATCGAAACCGAAGACGCCCAGGGCGGCAAGATGCCCGCGCCCGTGCCCTTGGGGATCGCGAAGATCGAAGCGGCACTCTGCCCAAACGCCGCGGCCTCGCCGGGCGGGATGCTGAAGAAGCTGTCGCGGTTGTTCTTCCCGTCGCCGTCGGTGTCCATCACCGGGTCAGGAAGGATGTTGAACGCGTCCACGTTGTCGTGCTTGCCCGGCGCGTGGGGCGGAGCCAGCATGCCCGGCCCGATGAACGTGCCCGCGCCAAGACCCGCCGTGAGCTTGAAAGCACTCTCGTCGAACTCAAGCCGATGCGTGCCTCCACCCGGAAGAGCCGTGGGCAGCACACCCGCGAACGGCCCCGGCCCGAGCGTTCCTGCGAAGAACCCGGGGTTCCGGAACGTGCGCTCAGAGATATAGATATCACCCGCCTGCTGGTTGAAGGCGAACTGACCCGCAAGCGGCGAACCGGGCAGCCCGGTCGTCGCGCGATCCACGCTAAATCGAATATTCACTTCCTGCGAGACCTCGGGGTAATAGTCCTCGTGGTCCTGGCTCACCGCGTCGAGGTAGGTCCCCGCGGGCGAGGCCATGTCGAGCACCGGCTCGGGCAACGCCGCGGGCCCCATGCGGAGCAGGTCGCCGTCGGTGTACGTCACGCCCGACACCGTCACGAGCGTGGGCGAGGGCCCGATGCGCCCGGCGGGCACTGCGGGCAGGAAGAGCCCGAACGGATCCTCCGCGCTGAACAGACCCGGATAGAACGCCGAGGTCAGGGGCATCGAAGGGTTGTCATCCAAGCTGAACGTCTGCGCCGAAGCGCCCGAAGCAGCTACGAGTGCCAGTGCCGTCAGTGCATGCTTTCTCATGATCCACCACCTTTGCAAATGGGCCCAAAGGCCCGCGTGTCTCGTGTTTCCGGGCCGAATTGCCCGAGCACAGAGACATTCGCAAAGACAGTCCAGATCACGACACGCCAAGGCTCACCGAGATATCACCCCGGCTCAGTCGCACCCGGCGTTGAAATTGGCGATCCACGCCGAGAAGTCCGCCGGCGTGCAGAGCCCGTCGGCGTTCTGATCGCAGCGGGCGCCCTGCGCATTGAACGCGGCGATCCAGGCCGTGAAGTCGGCGGGGCTGAGGATGCCGTCGCGATTGGTGTCGGGGAGACATCCCGAGCAGGTGTCCCCAACATTCACAATCATCAACCCATTGGTCTGCCCATACACCACAGCGGTGTTCTGATCGAGCAGCCTCATGGGCCTCATCGTCTCGCCCGTTGTGAAGTATCCCTGAAACTTGATGTCGAAGAAATCAGCTATGTCGTACTGATGCAAACCAGAGGCGAGTGACAGTATCCCTGTCCCATTCCATACCATGCCCGAAGTGGCCCCGAACTCGAACGCAGGACGTATGACCTGAATCGCCTTTGGGTTGGTTACATCCAGGATCTCGGTCATCGATGTGTTCTGGACGTAGTACTGGATCAATGCAATTCCATTTTGGACCGCGGGAACCCATCCGGAATTCGGCACTTCAAACGATCCAAGCGTCACGATCTGAGCCGGATTCGTTGTATCGGTGATGTACACCTTGCTTGGATCTCCGTACTTGTACGATGAGAAGTACACCCGCGATCGATCCACGATCACCTGAGACGCATCGCCCTCGATCTCATACGTCCCGGCAATCCTGAGATCAGCAGGATCGGACAGGTCGACAAGCCAGAAGCGTCCCTTGTCCGCCGTGATGTACGCAATACCGTCATTCACCTCGAGCGAACTGGGGTGATCGTCAAAGCGGAGTACGTCGAGATAGATCGGCCTCTCGAGATCCGAGATATCGAGTGACACGAGACCCATGCTCTCCATCAGCACATAAAGCGTGTCGCCGACGACTCTGATCCTATTGACCGCAAACGGCATCGGTATCGTGGTCGCCACAACAGGATGTACCCGATCTTCCACGTCGAATACATAAATATCCTCTCTGCAATCCGCAACGAACACGAGATCGCCCCGGACATCCATGCTGCACGCCTCGTACGCGGCGCTCACGCTGCCAATCAGAGGCGAGGGCGGCAATCTGTCTCGCTCGAAGAAATACACGATGTTCGTGAGCTGGATCGCCGAAGCAACCAACCGATCCGACACTCCCACACCGGTCGATCGCCTGGGAAGCTGGATGACATGCCTCCGAGTCGGATTCTCCGGGTCCGTGACATCGATCTCGAAGATACCGCGCACATCGTCCGTGCAGTACACACGCTCCGAATCCGCGTAGCTCACCTGAATCGACCCGCCATATCGATCGGTGTTGTCGTACACAGAACGAAACTCGATATCGTACGGATCGCTGACATCGATCAGCTGAAGCCCGCCCATGCCGACACCGACATACGCAATCGAATCCACCACCTCGACGCTGTGCGTTGCCCCGTACAAACCAATGCTGTCCGTGATCACGGGCGACTCCGGGTCGGAGATATCGACCACATAGAGCCCGTCGAAGTTCGCACCGACGTACGCGTACTGACCAACCACATCGACCGACCACGCGCGTTCCGGCATGGGCACCACGCTGAGCTCGACCGGGTTCGCAGGGTCGCTCATGTCATAAATCTGCAAACCCGTCAGATTCCCCGCCACATACGCGAGGTCTCCGACCACTTCGGTATCAAACACTCCGAAGTGCGAATCGATCTTTCCGAGAATAAATGGACTCTCCGGCGTTGTGACATCGACGATAAGACCTCCATAGCAGTAGAGCCGCCCGTTGATCAGCTTTGCCCCCCCTGGGCGTGTATGGCAGTTCGAGATCGGCGATCGTGACAATGTCGTCAAGATCCGTCACATCCACAATCCGCAGATGTCCGTCGGCGTTCTCACCATAGATGACGTACGCGAGATCCTCATCGAGTTCGACATCCGCCACCTCGCCCGGCACCCGATACTCCGTGATGTAATTCTGATAGATGCAGCTCAGACTCTGGGTCTGTCCCGCCGCACCAGCCGCCAACAAAGCCCCAACCACCGCCGCCAGCAGTCTCGTCAACATCCGATTTCCCCTGCGCCAGGCCCGCCCGAATCGGCGGCGAATACAGGTAGGACTACCGGCCCCGGCCCCGGGTTCCCGAGAGTCTCAATTATTTCTGATACCAGGCCTGTTTCAGGGAGCAGCCGCCCCATCCGCCGCCCGGATCTCAAGCCGCACGATCGTACTCGGCGCTTCGAACGTCAATGGCGTGGGCAGGTCGCTGAACGTCGCTTCTTTCTGCGTCACCTTCGCGTCCAGGTCGTCCAGCGTCAGCACCACCGTTGCGAAGATCGTCAGCCTGCCCGAGCGGATCCGCTCGATCAGATCGCTCGGCCCGGTCACCGTCACGTTCTCGAGCAGGTGGTCCTCGGAGTTCACCCCCACGACCCAACGCTCCGACTCGAACGCGGGCCTTCGAACCTGCACGGGCACGTTGGGGAGCGTGACCGAGTCCTGCCTGCTGTCGAGCGTCACCGTCACGTTCACGCGGTCGGGCTCGACTCGCACAAACGGATGCGTCGCCAGTTCGCTCGGGAGCTCGAGCACCACGTCCTCGACGACGTTGCGCCGACCGACCTCAAGCCTGGCGATCTGCTCGGGCGTGAGCCGGGCCGTCAGCGCCTGCATGCCCGCGAACTGATCCGCCACGAGCGAGG
>JBGSIX010000152.1:0-23404 GCA_041742315.1 Phycisphaerales bacterium
CACATGCTCCACGCCGCGGGCATCGGCTACGCCGAGAAGGTCCGCAAGACGGGCAACGTCGTCGCCACCTACTTCGGCGACGGCGCCACCAGCGAGGGCGACTTCCACGAGGCCATGAACTTCGCCAGCGTGCTCAAGTCCCCCGTCATCTTCATCAACCAGAACAACTCCTGGGCCATCAGCGTCCCCCGCGCCAAGCAGATGGCCTCCGAGACCGTCGCGCAGAAGGCCCTGGCCTACGGCATGCCCACCGTCCGCGTCGATGGCAACGACATCTTCGCCGTCAAGTACGCGATGGACGAAGCCGTCGCCCGCGCCCGCAAGGGCGATGGCCCCTCCTTCATCGAGTGCGTGACCTATCGCCTGGGCGACCACACGACCGCCGACGACGCCCGGCGCTACCGAGACCCGGCGGAGGTCGAAGCCTGGATCGCCCGCGACCCACTCATCCGCACGCGGAAGTACCTCGAGAACCGCAAGCTCTGGGACCAGGCGAAGGACGACCAGCTCCAGGAGCGCGCCAAGACGATCGTCAAGGAAGTCGTCGCGACCGCCGAGGGCATCGCCAAGCCCGAGGTGCGCAGCATCTTCGAGAACATGTTCGCCGACGTCCCGCCCGAAATGGCGCTCCAGCGCGACACGATGCGGACGAGCAGCCTCGGCAAGTATCCGGATCAGGTGGGATTGCAAGGCGAGGCATTAGGCACAAGGCATTAGGCACTCGATAAAGCGGAAGACCAGAGACAACCCCGGTGCTCGACCTAGTGCCCAGTGCCTAGTGCCCAGTGCCCCAGAGAGCTTCACATGGCCACACTCAATCTCGTCCAGGCAATCAACCTCGCACTCCAGCAGGAGATGGCCAAGGACGACCGCGTCATCATCCTCGGCGAGGACGTCGGGCCCAACGGCGGCGTCTTCCGCGTCACCGAGGGCCTCCATGCCCAGTTCGGCGATGCCCGCGTGATCGACACGCCGCTGGCCGAGTCGGGCATCATCGGCACCGCCATCGGCATGGCCATGAACGGGCTCCGCCCCGTCCCCGAGATCCAGTTCGACGGGTTCCTCGGGCCGGCCTACGACCAGATCGTCAACCACGCCGCACGCTCACGCAGCCGAAGCCGCGGCGCGGTCACGGTGCCCCTCACCATCCGCGTCCCCGTCGGCGGCGGCATCCACGCCCCCGAGCTCCACTCCGACTCCCCCGAAGCGATCTACGCCCACTCGCCCGGCATCAAGGTCGTCATGCCGACGACCCCCTACGACGCCAAGGGCCTGCTCATCAGCGCCATCCGCGACCCCGACCCGGTCATCTTCTTCGAGCCCAAGCGCGTCTACCGCAGCTTCCGCGAGGAGGTCCCCGAGGACGAGTACACCATCCCGATCGGCGAGGCCAAGGTCGTCAGCGAGGGCGACGACCTGACCGTCGTCACCTGGGGCGCCAGCCTCTTCCAATGCATCGAGGCCCTCGACAACGCCCCCGACGACGTCTCGATCGAGCTGATCGACCTCCGCACCATCGACCCCTTCGACATGGACACCGTCGCGGCGAGCGTCGAGAAGACCGGGCGCTGCGTCGTCGTCCACGAGGCCGCCATGACGTGCGGCCTCGGCGCCGAGATCTCCAGCCGCGTCCAGGAACGCTGCTTCCTGCACCTGCTGGCCCCCGTCCAGCGCGTCACGGGCTTCGACACGCTCATGCCCTACTACAAGCTTGAGAACGAGTATCTTGTCAACGCCAATCGCGTGGGCATGGCGATCAGAGAAACGTTGGCGTACTAAGAGGCATCAGGCACTAGGCATCAGGCACTAGTGAGGACAGAAGACAGAGAACTCGATCCTTGTGCCTAGTGCCTTGTGCCTAGTGCCCCTTCGAGCGAAGCGAGAACCCCCATGGCCGGCAAAGTCTCATCCGATCCCAACATCTTTCTCCTGCCCGACATCGGCGAGGGCCTGCAGGAAGCCGAGCTCGTCAAGTGGCTCGTCTCCGTCGGCGACACCGTCGAGGAGGGCCAGGACATGGCCGAGGTCGAGACGGACAAGGCGCTCGCCGAGATCCCCTCACCCCGCAAGGGCGTGATCAAGGAACTCAGGGGCAACCCGGGCGACAAGATCCAGGTCGGCGAAGCGTTCGTCATCTACGAAGGCGGCAGCGCCCCCGCTAGCGCCCCCAAGCCCGAAGCGCCCGCGCCCAAGGCCGAAGAGCCCGCCGAGGAAGCCGATCAGGGCACCGTCGTGGGCAAGGTCGGAGGCGATCTTGTCGGCATCTCCGCCGCCGACGGCAAGGCCCTGGCGACCCCCGCCGTTCGCAGACTTGCGCGCGACGCGGGCATCGACATCAACACCGTCGCCGGCACGGGTATCGGCGGCCGCGTCACCAAGAAAGACATCGAGGACGCCATCGCCGGCAACGGGCGCACCGCGCACCGCGCTTCTCCCGCGCCCGCTCGCCGCGAGATCGCCCCGACCTTCGAAGCCGCGGCCCCCGCGCCCAAGCGCGCGGTCACGCCCATCCCCGCCGGTCAGGAAACCGTCGCCATCCCCTTCCGCGGCGTGCGTCGCAAGATCGCCGAGCGCCTCCGCGAGTCGGTCGACAAGGCCGTCCACTTCACCGTGATGGATGAAGCCGACATCACCGACCTGAACGCCCTCCGCAAGAAGCTGTCGGCCGCCTCGGGCGAGAAGGTCAGCCCCCTGCCCTTCGTCGCCAGCGCGATATGCAATGTGCTCAGCCGCGACGAGTTCCGCCCGCTCAACGCAACGGTCGATGACGCGGGCGAGCAGATCGTCCAGCACCGGGCCGTGCACCTTGGCATCGCCGCCGACACCGAGAACGGGCTCATGGTCCCCGTTATCCGCGACTGCGATGCGCTGGGCGTCCTTGAGATCGGGCGCGAAGTCATCCGCGTGGCCAACGCCGCCCGGAGCCGCACGATCGCCCGCGAGGAGCTCATGGGCTCGACGTTCACGCTCAGCAACGTGGGCAGCCACGCGGGACGCTTCGCGACCCCGATCATCAACTACCCGGAGGTCGGCATCCTCGCCGCCGGGCGCGGCCGCGAGGGCATGGTCGTCAAGAACGGCATGTTCCGCGTGGGCATGCTCCTGCCGCTGTCCCTCGCCTGCGACCACAGAGTGGTTGACGGCGCGACGGCGGCCCTCGCGCTTGCCGAGATCATCAAGCTGCTTGAGAACCCGGAAGCCCTGCTCGCCCCGGCGCGATCATGACGACACCGAACGAGATCGGCAGTCGTTTTGAGGACGATGTCAAACAACTACTACAACAGTTGCAAGCCGATTCTGCTGGGCACGTTACTATCCGAGAACAAGTGACTATTGAGCTCAACGATGGTCGTCAAGTACGACCAGACTTTGAGCTTGATGTTCGAGTTGATCCGCTGTGGGTGAGATTGCTTATTGAGTGCCAAGATAGGCAAAGATCTGCACCATCAATCGTTGATAAAATTCTTGGATTACGAAACCAGAGCGATAGATCCCTAGTTCTTTTTCTCTATCGTGATCATTTACCCGATGTGACAGCGCGAACTTTGAACAATCACGGCGTACCGCATGCCTCATTGGCACAATTTATGGACTATGTCGAGAAATTGATTAGCCTTTTCAAGCATGAGTCGATGGGTATCACAGAAGAACCCCTACTACATTTTAAATCAAAGAATGCGGCCGCCAAGCCACTTAGTCCCCGTATTGCGTACGACGCATTAAGACTTGCTGGCATTTGGCCGCCAGAAGACTGTTGACCTTAAAACAACCCGAGCTGATCCCCAGCCTCGTGCTCGACGCGTTCGATGAGCGAAGGGTCGTTGCTGCGGATATTCCCCACCCGGCTCGACACGGGCGTGAATCGCAGATCGTCCGGCTTTCGGGGTTCGCAGAGCGCGATCGCTTCCTCGGGCTTGCCCGACATCCAAGCTTTCCAATCCTCTCCCCGCAGCATGACAGGAGAGCGGTCGTGCAATTCCGCCATTCGCCCGCGGGCTTCGGTCGTCACGATCGAGAACGTCGTCAGTCGATCACTACCCCGGCTCCAATCCTCCCACAGACCCGCAAGCAGCATCACCGAACCATCCTCGGACGCGATGAACCATGGCTTCTTGCGCTTGAGTTCCCTGAGCGCCTGCCACTCGTAGAACCCGCTGATCGGGACGACGCAGCGCCGCTTCTCCAGCGCCTCGCGGAAGGCCGGCTTCTCGCGGAGGGTCTCGCTCCGCGCGTTGAACATCTTGACGCCCACTGCCGGCCCCTCTGCCCAGCTCGGCACAAGCCCCCACACTTTGCGTTCAAGCCGCACGCGCCCGCTGTGGATCGTCAGGATCGGGACGTCCTGCATCGGGCCGACGTTGTAGCTGGCGCCGATTTCAGGCTCATCCGCTGGCGGCCTGTCCGTCCCGAGCAGCTTCTCAAGCTGGTTCCGCAGGTAGTAGTACGCGTATCGCCCGCACATCAGGGCATGGTACACTGCCCACATGGCTTCGCCCCAAAACCTCGTGCCCGTGACCGACGCTGCCAGCCCAGCCGAGGCGCACATCATCGCCTCCATGCTGCGCGAGTCGGGCGTCGAAGCGTTCGTCTTCGATACCGCCTCACAGGCGCTGCCCTGGGAGGGTGTTCAATCTATTCATCCCTTTTCCGTCCATGTTCAGCAAGCCGATCTTGAACTCGCCCAACAACTCATTAAGACGAATCGTGAGGAATCGGTTGACTTGGACTGGAGCGAGGTTGATGTCGGGGAACCGAATGACGACGAAAGGTCCACGGCCAACAGCTTCACAGTGAGAAATGTATTCCAGGGAATCTACGAGTACGTATTCAAAGACTGGTTTCTTATCATCATGCTGGTATTGATTACCCTTCTTATCTTGGGCTTGAACATTTAAGGCGAAGGCGCCAGCCCCTCGCCCCGCTTGGCGAGCACCACCTTCGTGTAGCATGGCGCAAACCCGAGCCGCATCGCGTTGCGATCGGTCGAGGCGCCGGGCAGCGAGTGGATGATCGCAACCTTCGCGCCTCTTTCCTGCGCTCCTTTGACGCGATGCAGGATCATCGCCTGCTGCACGCCGCGGCGGCGGAACTCCGAACGCACGCTGACACCAAATAGCACGCCGACCGGGATCTCATCGTCCCGGGGGTACTCGACTCCTCCGGCGCCAACGACATCGCTCCCGAACCTGGCGACCAGATAATCGGCGTGTGGGTGCGCAACGATCTTGCGGTGCATCCCGATCTCTGCCTCGCTGGGGACATACCCCGGGGGCATAAAGCCGCTCATGGAGACTTTGAATGATTCGAGCACCATCGCCTCGTCATCGGGCTCGACAGGTTCGATGACCAGCTCCCTGCCACGGTCATCCGTCGGCATCCCGGCGGGCGCCACGCCCATCACATCCTCACTTGGATCGATGGGCCTCGCCAGCACCGTCTCGAACTGACGCAGATCAAACCCTCGCTTGCCTAACGCCGCGATGAGCGTGGGATCCGCGAACTGCGACAGTTCCACTCGGGGCTCGACGCCCCTGCTCGTGTAGTACGTTACGAACCGCTCGATCTCGTCCTCGGTCACCGCTCCATTCAGACCCACGCCGCAGGCCTGATTGGCCCACGACCCGGGCTCGAGAAAGCTCATGACGCCGCCCATGACAGGCTCGTAATCGGGAACGATCTCGGTCATCGCGCGGGCCTGGCGTGCCTCTTCCATGCGGGCGATCTCGGTTGGCATCAGCATCGGCTTCTCCGTCCTCTCCGCCCCTTGGCGACTACCCTCAACGCATGGCGACGAAGGTACGCTACGACTGGACCCTGCTCCGAGCCGGACGATTCCTCCTCGACGGCGGAGGCATGTTCGGCATCATCCCGCGCACCGTCTGGTCCCGCACCGTCGAAACCGACGACCGCAACCGCATCACACTCAGCCACAACGCCCTGCTCCTCCGAGGCGGCGGCCGCACCATCCTCATCGAAGCTGGCACGGGCGACAAGCTCGACGCGAAGATGTCCGAGATCTTCGGCCTCGACGGGCGCACCATCGAGCATGCCGTCCAGGACGCGGGCGTCGATCCGGCGGAGGTCAACCTGGCCGTCGTGACGCACCTGCACTTTGACCACGCCGGGGGCCTGACCCGCCGAGCCCGCAGCTCAGAAACCCCCGACTGGATTGCCGGCAAGGGCGAGGCCTCGGGCGATCAGAACGAGCTCTGCTTCACCTTCCCAAGCGCCGAGGTCGTCGCCCAGCGTCAGGAGTGGAACGACGCCATCGCCAACGACGCCGTCATGACCCGGACGTACTACCGCGACCATCTGCTGCCCATGCAGATCCCGCTCTCGGGCGAACGCCCCCGGCTCCGGCTCATCGAGAGCCCGATCCCATTCCCGCACGATCAACGCCCGCATCGCGGCGACACCCCTACCTCGCCCGTCCGCAACCGAAGAACCGAGATCACCCCCGGGCTCTACGTCTTCCTCGTCCCGGGCCACACCTGGGGCCAGCAGGCCGTCATGTTCGAGGACACCGCCGGCGAGACGATCGTCTTCACCCCCGACGTCATGCCCACCCACTATCACCTCGGGCAGGCCTACAGCCTCGGCTACGACGTGGAGCCCTACACGAGCATGCTCACCAAGCACTGGTTTCTGAGCGAGGCCGAGGCGGGGAAGTGGCGTCTCGTGCTCGACCACGACCCGGGCGATGCCGTGTTTACAGTGGGTCAGGGCTCCAAGGGCTGGTTCGAGCTGACCCCGACCGGGCAGACGGGCCGGGGCTGGTAAGGTCCCCTACGATGAGAACAGCGTGAGTGAGCAGGCCCTTCATTCCGAGCCGAGCGTTCCTCAGGGCGAGGCCCACAAGCTGGCCCCACGCGCCCCGGGCCACGTCCGGGCGGGCGAGGCCAAGCCCGCCAAGCACACCTTCATGGACCGCATCGAGGCCTTCATCAGCCGCCTGAGCACCCGAAACAACTTCTGGCACCGCGTCTGCTCCATGATCTTCCTGCCCTACGCCTTCCGCAGCGGGATCACCATGCGCCGCCTCGACGGCGACACCTTCCAGGCCGTCCTCCCCTTCCGCAAGATCAACAAAAACTGGTACAACGCCATGGCCGGCGCCGCCCTGCTCGGCAACACCGAGATCGCCGGTGGGATGTACGTCTTCGGGTTCTGCGGCGGGGACTACACCGTCGTCTGCAAAAACCTCGAGTACCGCTTCCTCCGCCCCTGCCTCGGGCCCGCGATCTACAAAATCCGACCCAAATCCGACATCGCCGAGCTCGTCAAATCGGGCAACGAGTTCGACGCCACGGTGCAACTGGACATCTACCAGGCCATCACCGACCCGCGCGACCACAAGAAACGCAAAAAGAAACTCGAGCAGCCCGAGATCGAAAAGGTCGTTGAGAAAGAGAAACGCGTCGGCCGCGCCATCGCGATCTTCCACGCCACCCCGAAGCTCCACCAGAAGAGCCGGGGACGCTTGCCGTAACTATCTTCTCCAGTGGCGGAGGCTTCCAGCCTCCGCTGTCCTGTCTCTTCTGATACCGAAGTACAAAGAATTCAGAACTGGACTGCGGAGGCTGGAAGCCTCCGCCACTGCTCATTGAGATCAAAAAAAGCCGAAGGACCACGGCCCTCCTCCAAGCCATGGTCCTTCGACAAAAAGCTGACGCCAGTTATCGTCGGCGCCGCACGAAAGCCGTCGCGCTCAGTGCGATGAACACCGCCCCCCCGGGCGGCGACGGAATGACGGTGTCCAGATACCCCGTCAGCTGTTCCAGTGAAATCTGTGTCGCCATCTCCGCAGCCTCGAGCGGCGTGTCGATACCCACGTGGATATGACCCGCCGCAAACGTGCGGAACTCGGCATCGGGCGATTCGTTGTTGATCTTGTGCATGAGCCCGTGGAGCCCGATGAACTCCGACAGGAACCGCCCGCCGCCCGTGGTGTCGATGTACGCGTCCACACCGATGCCCGCCGCGTCGACCGCGTTCTCGATCGCCTCGGTCGGGAGCGAACTCTGGTACCACTCATCGGGCACGAGCGTCTGGAAGATCGGCATGTCCTCCGTCGGCCGCCGCACGCCGTCGTAGTCGTTGATCCAGCGCCGAGGCTCGTGCATCTGGAGCTGGCCCTCGATCTCCCAGTTGCTGCCGGCCCCGCCCCGGCTGAACGTCATGATCGCCAGCGGGTTGATCTCGGGCAGGATCCGCGCCCAGTCTGCGCTGGTGTCCTGGTAATCGATCTCAAAGTCGCCCACGCCCTGGCCCCAGTCGGGGCCGGTCTGGCCCGGGAACTCCGGGAAGAAGGCGTAGATGTTGTACCCCGTGTTGTTCCAGTTCTGGCCGATCCAGCCGTCCGGATTCTGGTCCGGGTTGGGCGAGAAGGCGCGCAGCATGTTGTTCGTCTGGGGCCAGTACCCGGTCAGGAGGATATTCCGTGTGAAGTTGTCCTGGGCCGGGGCGAACCCGGCAACCGACAGCAAGACACAGACGCCAAGAACACTCGTCGTTTGACCCACTCGTTTCTCCACCCACTCATCACAAAGCCGTCCGACCGGTCGGCAAACCCAACCTACCACAATTCTGTGCCCACGCAAGGCCGTTTCCCCATCTTCTCACCCCCTTGACGGGCCCGGGCCTCACCTAGACTGCCACCCGATGCCCGAAACGCCTTCCCGATCCCTGGGGCCCACCGGTTGGGCCGTCTACCTCGGCTGCTCGTGGACGTGGTGCATCGGGATGTTCCTGCCCGCCCTGCTCATCCGAGACCTCGGGCTCTGGGGGTACGTCGTCTTCGCCGTGCCCAACGTCGTCGGGGCGGCGGCGATGGGCTGGGTGCTCAAATCCCCCGAGTCAAGCCGGAGGCTGGTGGAGGATCACAAGCAGGCGGCGGTGCTGTTTTCGCGGGTCACGATCCTCTTTCATTTTTTCTGGCTCGGCTGGCTTTGGACAAGGTTCGGATCTGTCTTCTTTGAAGAGCGTCTCCACCTCGTCTTACTTGTCGCTCTGCTCGCGATTGCCTGCGGCACGATCGTCCGGCTGAGCGATCACAAGACTCAGCTCGCGGCGCTCCTGATCTGGCTCGTCTCCGCGGGACTCCTCGTTACATTCGCAACCGATGCGAGCCTCTTCACAGAGGCAACCAATCAACTCGCCCGAGAGCAACCGTTCTCTTACGACGTCCTCTGGCTCCTGCCAGCGAGCGCGTTCGGCTTCGCGTTCTGCCCCTATCTCGATCTGACATTCCACCACGCCAGGCAACAAACCGCGACACCGGGCGGATCACGGTTCGCCTTCGGGATGGGCTTCGGCGTCTTTTTCTTCTCGATGATCCTGCTGACGTTTCTCTACTCGGGTCTCATCGTGACGTTCATCCGCATGTCTGCGGAAACTATCGATTCCTTCTGGATTATTTGGTATCTCGCTGGCCACATGCTCCTCCAGCTCGCCTTCACGGTCGCTATTCACCGCAAGCGGCTCCTCATTCAATCGGGCACACCAAAACCCCAGATCCTCAGCGGCATCGGCTTGCTCTGCATGCTGTCGCTCCTGGCCGGCGGCGTCTGCAGCTGGATCGATCTCAACTCGTGGACCGCTCGCATGTCTCTCGGCGAGATCGGCTACCGCGCCTTCCTCACCTTCTACGGCCTCATCTTCCCCGCCTACGTCTACCTCAACATCTGGAACATCCGAGGCCGATGCCTCCGCACACGCACACCGCGGAGCACGCTCGTCACGCTCATCGCGATCGTGCTCGCCTCGCCCTTCTTCTTCATGGGCTTCTTCGTCCGCGACGAACGCTACATCCCCGCCGGCGTGGCGATCCTGCTCTTGGCCAAACTCTTCACGGGGAGCGAGGGCCGCCCAAGGCCTCTCGCGCAGCCCGCCTGATACTCCGGGTGCCACGGCTTGTCCGTCTTCGGCAAGCCGTGTTTCTCAAGCGTCACGAGCACGGCTTGCCCTTTGGGACAAGCCGTGGCACCCGAGTATGAAAAGTGTCAGCGCGTATCTGTCCCGGCTTGAGCAGCCCGCCTGAGCTGATCGGGCTCCGAATCGTCCGAAGCGATCTCATCGAGTCTCGCACGCAGCTCAGGCAGATCGTGCCCACGCAGCGCATTGCCCGCAGCGATCGCCGCGTTCCGCCGGAACTGCTCGAGCTTGATCCGCTTGAGCGGGCTCGTCTTGAGCGCCTCCTGGCGTGCGTCCTTGTCCCAGTTCAGTACCTCCAGCAGATCGAACGAACTCGCCCCCGAGCGGTACGACGCGAGGGGATCTTCGCCTCGAAGGCCGGACCTCGGCGAATTGTGCGGGCAGACCTCCTGACAGATATCGCACCCGGCGATCCAATCACCCATCCCCTGCGCCAATTGCGGGTCAATGTCCGAATCGTGCTCGATGGTCAGGTAGCTGATGCACCTGCGGGCATCGACGCTGTAGGGCGTGATGGCCTGCGTCGGGCAGGCGTCGATGCATCGCGTGCAACTGCCGCAGTGATCGTCGTACACCGGTTGATCGGGCAGTGGGCGCAGCTTGAGCGTCGTCAGAAACCCGCCGAGCAGCATCCACGACCCGAGGCTCGGGTTGATCACCAGCGTGTTCTTGGCGAACCAGCCCAGGCCAGCCTTTGTCGCCAGCTCACGCTCGTTGATGGGCACCGTGTCGACGAACGACCGGAACGCCTGCCCGGGCCACTTCACGCGGGCCGCGTCGCAGACGTGGTGCAGGCGCTGCTTCATCACGCGGTGGTAGTCCTTGCCCCGCGCGTACCGGGCGAGCCTGCCCTTTCTCGGATTCAACTCATCCGGCGCATCGTCGCGCGAGGCGTAGACATCCGCGACCATCACGACCGAGTGCGCGCCATCCCAGACCGAGTTCGGGTCGCACCACGACTCGTACTGCTCTTCCAGATACGCCATCTCGCCGTGCTTGCCGGCGTCGAGCCATTGACGGAACTCGGCCTGTCTCGTTGGGGGCGCCGCCTCACACACGCCCGCAAGCGCAAAGCCCTGGCGCTTGCATTCATCGAGGATCCACTGTGTCGCGCCCGGAGCGCCGGCCATGGCTCGGCCTCCAGATTCAGGCTCAGGCCACCGCCTGCGCCGCCGCGCTCAGACTCGCCCACTGGCAGAGCCGCTGCACCGCGATCGGGAGCACCTGCTCGATCGGCGCGAGCCCCTCGAACCACGCGGCCTCCCACTCGAACACCACCGGCCCCGACCAGCGCGACTTGGCCAGATGGCGCACGAATGCCTCGACCGGTTGCTCGCCGTCACCGAGCTGAACGGGCTGGGCGTTCGCGTCACGGTCCTTGACGCGCACGAGGCGGAGCTTGTTGCGCAGGAACTCGGTCATCCGCTCAGGCGTATCGCCCGCGTGGGACCCGATCGCGACGTCGTAGGATGCGCCGATAAGCGTGGTGTCCACGGCTCCGACAAGCTCGGCGAGCTGCTCGGCGGTCGAGAAGTCGCCGCCGTTCTCGACGACGACCATGGTTCCGGTATTGCGCGCATGATCGCAGGCGAGCTTCAGGCGATTGGCGATCCGCTTGAACGCAGCCTTGGCGCTCTCGCGTTCCTGCTTCTCGAAGCCGAAGACCCGGATCATCGGGCAGTCGAGCTGAGCCGCAAGGTCGATCGCCCGCTTGGCCTGCCTGACCTCGGCCTCGTTGTCCAGGAGCTGGCCCAAGACGGGCGGGAAGACCGGCGCATCGAACTTCACCGCCGTCGCCAGGCATGTCGCCTTGAGGCCCGCGACTTCGAGCAGCCCCCGAGTCTTTGCCTCGTCCGACAGAAACGGGTCGCAGGCCAGGTCCCTGGCGCGGACACCCCCGGTCCGGAGCTCGATCCCGTCGCACCCGGCGGCCTCGGCGATCGCCACCGTCTCGGCGAGCGTCCGACTCGGGCAGGCCAGCGTGCTCATCGCGATCTCGATCATCCGTCTCTCCTGATGCGTTCGGGTCCGGGAACGGTGGGATGGTAATCCCCCTAGGGGCCCTGTCAATCCGCCCCGACCGGCTCAGCCCGACCCAAAATCGGGCATTTTGCACCCGAAGTGTCACAAAAGGCCCCCGGCGCTCGGTTCTGGATTGCAGAGTGGAAGCACGGGGCTCCCCCCATGCTGCGGAGAGTGCGTGTGAAGCGAAGCCGGGCCATCTCGATCGTCGTGCTGCTGGGCGCGGCCGCCCTCTCGGCGACGGGTTGCGGCTCGACCCTGCGCGATGTCTTCTACTCCAGCCGCCAACCCGGGATCACCCCCGTCCGCGACGACGGCGCCTCCGCCGCCCTGTTCCGGAGCAACGACCCTCAAGACCTACCGCAGGCCCTCTCGTCCAATCGGCCCTAGGCTGAGCCAAGGCTTTGGCCTGGGCTTTGCGGAGGGAACGATGAAACGAGCCGACGACTACGCGGACTATCTGCGCCTGGATGTGCTCCTGAGCGCCCAGCGCGAGCTCTCCGACCCGCCCCACCACGACGAGATGCTCTTCATCATCCAGCACCAGACCTCCGAGCTCTGGATGAAGCTCGTCATCCACGAGATGCGGGCCGCGATCGGGTTCATCCAGTCGGACGATCTCGAGAGCTGCTTCAAGATCCTGGCCCGCATCAAGCACATCCAGACGCAGCTGCTCAACCAGTGGTCGGTGCTGGCAACGCTCACGCCCTCCGAATACGCCCAGTTCCGCCATGTGCTGGGCTCGGCGAGCGGCTTCCAGAGCCCACAGTACCGGATGATCGAGTTCCTGATGGGCAACAAATCCGAGCGCATGCTCCAGATGCACGCCAAGAAGCCCGCCGAGTTCGCCGACCTCAGAGCCACACTCGAAGCGCCGGGCATCTACGACGAGTTTCTGCGGTACCTGTCACGCAAGGGCCTGCCCATCCCCGCGTCGCACACCGAGCGCGACTGGTCCAAGCCCTACGAGCAGTCCGAAGCCGTCACCGAGGCCATCCGCCAGATCTACGAGAACCCGAACGACTACTGGGACGAGTACGAGATGTGCGAGAAGCTCATCGACGTCGAGGAGGCCTTCACGCTCTGGCGATTCCGGCACATGAAAACCGTCGAGCGGATCATCGGCTACAAGACCGGCACGGGCGGCACCGCGGGCGTCAGCTACCTCAAACGGATCATCGAGCAGCAGTTCTTCCCCGAGCTCTGGCACGTCCGCACGCTCATCAAGGACGTCACCTTCGAGTGAGCCCTACGCGTCCGTCTCGGGCACGGGGAGCACGAGCGTGAACTCGGTCCCGCGTCCGACTTCCGAATGCACCTCGAGTCGCCCGCCGTGCTCTTCGACAATTCGGCGCGCGGTGGGCAGGCCGAGCCCGGTGCCGCTCGCCTTGGTCGTGAAATAGGGCGTAAAGACCCGACCGACCGTCGCCTCGTCCATGCCGGGCCCGGTGTCGGCGACGCGGAGCCTCGCCACCGGGTGGCCCTCGTCCTCGCCGAGTTCCGTCCGCATGTAGATCTCGCGGGTGCCCGCCTCGCCCGGCTCGCCCATCGCCTGCAGCGCGTTGAGCAGCAGGTTCAGAACCGCCTGCTTGATGAGCGAGCCGTCGACCATCGCGACGACGCGCTGCGACGCGGGGGTGACGTACATCCGCACGCGCTGCCGCTCGGCCTGCGGGTGGAAGAAATCCGCCAGCTCGTCGATCATCGCGTTGAGATCCGTGGGCCTCGGGTCGAGCTTCTTCTCGCCCGCAAAGTCGAGAAAGTCCGTCAGGATGTCGCGGAGCCGTTCGATCTCGCGCTGGAGCGCCCGGACGCGTCGTTCGAGCCGGCCGCGTTCCTCCCGATCCGCTTCAAGTTCCTGAAGCCCCTCGGCCAGGAGCTGGATGTTGAGCCCGATCGTCGAGAGCGGGTTCTTGATCTCGTGCGCCAGGCCGCTGGTCATCGAGCCGAGCTCTGCGAGTCTTTCGGCGGATCTCGCCCGTCGTTCGGCGCGGCGGACCATCGCCAGCTGCTTGCGCAGGCGCGCACCGGTCACCACCGCGGTCAAAGCCGCGCCCGCGACGAGCCCGAGCCCGCCGGCGATCAACCAGGGCATCGCGTCTGCCATGGGCTCAGGATAGGGGCACCGCTACTGGCGGCTCGTCCGGGCCTGGGACCGTCTGGGCACGACGCTCACCTCGACGGACTCGTCTCGGACCACGCGCGTGGCGCGCCAGCCTTTGTCGCTCCGGGTCGCGTCGTACTCGACGTGCGAGCCGTCCTTGAGCGCCTTGAACCCGTCGCCCTCGATGCAGGAAAAATGGATGAAGATGTCCTGCCCCTCCGGGCCGACCACGAATCCGAAGCCCTTGCGGGAATCGAACCACTTCACCACGCCCTGAGCACCGACAATTTCGTCAGGTGAGTCAGACATTCGCGAACCCCCCAAGCCGCACGCGCCGATGCCAAAGGGGTTGAGAACGTCAGGCCGGAACGAGAATCGACCTCGACTGAGCCGGAGAGAAACCAGCTTTCCCCCAGAGACAAGCACCGACATGGCGGTCTGAGCACCGCCCGTGCCTCCCGGCTTTGGGGCCGATCCCCGGTGCCGGACGAGCCAATGTACCAGAAGCCGCCACTCCGCGTCAATCGCATCCCCGCAAGCACACAGGCCCCGGGATCGCCTCCCGGGGCCTGTGACTCAGACTTCAGGTTGTCTCACCCGTATGGGTGATCCTCTCAGGACCGGCTCAATCCTCTTCTTCGGCGCTGCCCGCAGTCGCGCCCGCGGCGGCCGCCTCTTCCTTGAGCAGGGCCTTGCGGCTCAGCTTGATCCGGCCCTGATCGTCGACGTTGATCACCTTCACGCGGATCATGTCGCCGATCTTCACCACTTCACCCACGCTGCCCACATAGCCGTCGGAAAGCTCAGAGATGTGGCACATGCCGTCGGTGCCCGGCGCGAGCTCGACGAACGCGCCGAAGTCCTTCACGCTGACGACCTTGCCCTCGTAGATCGCGCCGACCTTGATCGACTCACAGAGCGCCTCGATCTCGGCGACCGCGGCCTTGAGCGCGACGTTATTGGTGGACGAGATGAAGACGGTGCCGTCCTCCTCGACGTCGATCTCGACGCCGTGCTTGTCCTGCAGACCGCGAATCATCTTGCCACCGGGGCCGATGAGCTTGCCGATCTTGTCGGGGTCGATCTTGATCGACTCCATGCCCGGGGCGAAGGGGCTGATCTCGGGACGCGGCGCGGCGATGGTCTTCTCCATCGACTCGATGAGTTCGAGCCGACCCGTCTTGGCCTGATCGAAGATGACTTCGATCTGCTTGAGGCTGAGCCCGCGGGCCTTGAGGTCGAGCTGGATGCCCGTGATGCCCTCGCGTGTGCCCGAGACCTTGAAGTCCATGTCGCCGAAGAAGTCTTCCTCGCCGAGGATGTCGGTGACGAAGACCTCGTTCTTGTCGTTCTCATCGGTGAAGCGGCCGACGGAGATGCCCGCGCAAGTGTTGCTGATCGGGACGCCCGCGTCCATGAGGGCCAGGCAGCCGCCGCAGACGGATGCCATGGAGCTGGACCCGTTGGACTCGGTGATGTCCGAGACGAGGCGGATGGTGTAGGGGAAGGTATCGGGGCTGGGGAGGATGGCCTGGAGCGAACGCTCGGCGAGCGCGCCGTGGCCGATCTCGCGTCGGCCCGGGCCCATGATCCGGCCCGCCTCGCCCACCGAGAAGGGCGGGAAGTTGTAGTGCAGGTAGAACTTCTTGCTGTACTCGGGCATCAGACCATCGACGACCTGCTCGGCCTTGCCGGTGCCGAGCACCGCCTGCACGAGCGACTGCGTCTCGCCGCGCTGGAAGAGTGCCGAGCCGTGGGTCCGCTTGAAGACGCCCACTTCCATCTCAAGCGGGCGGATCTCCTTGGGCTTGCGCCCGTCGGCGCGGATGCCCTTCTCGACGATCAGCTTGCGGGTGATCTTCTTCTCGAGCGTGCGGAAGGCCTCCTTGGCCATCTGCAGATCGGCGCGGCTCTTCTCGGCCTCGGCGACCGAGCCGTCGAGCTTCTCGGGGAAGTGTTCTTTCAATGTCTGCTTGCGGAAGTCCGAGATCGCGTCGTTCCGCTCGGCCTTGCCGGGCAGCTGACGCAGCTCCAGGAGCTTGTCATAACAAAGCTTCTTGACCTTCGAGGCGATCTCCTCGCTCGGGAGATTGAGCGGGTTCTTGAGCGTCTTCTCCTGCCCGACCTGCTTGACGAGCTCGTTGATCAGCTCGATCGTCTGCTTGACGAAGTCGTAGCCGAACTCGATCGCCTTGAGCACGTCCTCGTCAGGGATCTCGGCGGCGCCGACCTCGATCATGTTGATCCCGTCGGCGTGGCCCGCCAGCACGAGATCGAGATCGGAGTAGTCCATCTGGCTGCCCGTCGGGTTGATGACGAACTGGGGGCCGTCGTCGGTCCAGATCCGGCCCACGCGGACGGTCGCGGTCGGGCCATCGAAGGGGGCGTTGCTGATCGCCAGCGCGGCGCTTGCGGCGGTGCCCGCGAGAACGTCGGTGTCGTTCTCGCCGTCGTGGCTCATGACCCAGCACTGGATCTGGACCTCGTCGATGAAGCCATCGGGGAAGAGCGGCCTGATCGGGCGGTCGATCATCCGCATGGTCAGGATTTCTTTTTCGGAGGGCGCGCCCTCACGCTTGCGGAAACCACCCGGGAACTTGCCGCCCGCCGAGAGCTTCTCGCGGTAGTCGACCTGCATCGGGAAGAAGTCCAGGCCCGGGCGCGGGTCGGCCCGCATGACGGTCGCCATGACGGTCGAGTCGGCGTACGTGACGAAGACCGCTGCGGTCGCCTGCTTGGCGACGCGGCCCGTCTCGATCACGAGCGTGCGGCCGCCGATTTCCTTCTCGACGCGGTGGGTTCCGAGTTTGCTTGCTGCCATCTGATTTGCTCCTGCGTGTATCCCGCGCGCAGTCGTTGCGGCGGACGTTCTCCGGCAGAGCCAGCGCCCTGGGCTGGGCCTCGGGCCGGGCTTCGCGGAGAACCTGGGATTGTCGAGGGAGCGCCGGGAGCCGAACTTTCTCCGGGGGCAGAGGGCAGGGCTCAGGAGTTGTGCCAGCTGAGGCCTGCCGACTGCCTTCGAAGACGGCTACCGACGCGCCGATGTCTGAAACAAGCGAGGCCCGTCGGCTGTCACCGGCGGGCCTCGATCAATCGTTCCTACTTGCGCAAGCCGAGCTTGCCGATCACGTCGCGGTAGCTCTCAAGGTTCGTCCGCTGCAAATAGCGGAGCAGGCGGTTGCGCTTGCCGACCATCAGGATCAGGCCCCGGCGGCTGTGCTGGTCATGCTTGTGGTCGCGCAGATGGGAGGCCAGGTGCTTGATCCGGCCCGTCAGCATTGCGATCTGGACCTCGGGCGAGCCCGTGTCCTTGTCATCACGCTGATACTCGGTCACGATCTCGCGGCGGGTTTCGGTTGAAAGAGCCATTGTGCAGTTCATCTCCGTGGGCGAGCACCCGCTCATCCGTCGGCTACCGTAGCGCCTAGGCCCTAAACGATCAATCCAGCCGACAGCCCGAATTGCCCGCCGCCGGCCCCCACCACCCCGGGATTTCCCCTTCAGAGTCTGTATACCTATGGATTCACTTGGCCCCCGTCCACGGCCCGCTACACTCCGCGCCATGGGCCAGATCGGACTCTCAGCACGGGCAGAATCGCTCAAACCAAGCTCGACCCTGGCCGTCGCCCAGCGGGCCCGCCAGATGAAGGAGGCGGGCGAGGACGTCCTGGCCTTCGCTGCGGGCGAGCCCGATTTCATCACCCCCGAGCCCATCCGCAAGGCCGCCAAGGACGCCCTGGACAAGGGCCTGACCCACTACGCCCCCACCCTTGGGACACCCGGGGCGAGGGCCGCCGTCGCCCGGAAGCTGGAGACCGAGAACGGGATCCGGGGCCTGTCCGCAGGGCACGTCGCCATCGGCGTCGGCGGGAAGCAGTGCCTGTACAACGTCTTTCAGGCCCTGCTCAACGAGGGCGACGAGGTGCTCCTGCCCGTCCCGGCCTGGGTGAGCTATGCCCCCCAGATCGAGCTCTCGGGCGGGAAGGTCAGAGAGCTCCCCACCGACGCGGCCTCTGGGTTCAAGATCACCCCCGAGCAGCTCAAAGCCGCCATCACCTCGCGCTCGCGGGCGCTGGTGATCAACTCCCCCTCCAACCCCTGCGGCACGATGTACGCGCCAGATGATCTCCGGGCTCTTGCCAAGGTCGTCGCCGAGGCGGCGGGCTCGGTCGCGCCGAATCTGGTCGTCGTCACGGACGAGATCTACGAGAAGATCCTCTACGGCAACCGCACGCACCTCTCCCCCGGCTCGATCCCCGAGATCGCCGATCGCACGGTCACGGTCAACGGCCTGAGCAAGGCGTACGCGATGACGGGCTGGCGGATCGGGTACGCCGCGTGCCCGGGCGAGTTCGGGCTGAGACTGATCGGCGCGATCGACAAGATCCAGAGCCAGATGACCAGCGGCATCCCGACCTTCCTGATGCCGGCGATCGAGGTCGCATTGTCAGGCATATGCGACGCCGAGATCAAGAAGATGACCGAAGCGTTCGCCCGGCGCGCCAAGCTGATCGAGGGCCGCATGCGCGAGATCCCGGGGCTCGAGTTCCCGAGTCCGGAGGGCGCGTTCTACGTCTTCGCGGATGTCTCATCGCACTTCGGCAAGAAGGCTCCGGATGGCACGCTGGTCAATTCGGCGCTCAGCTTCGCTGAGGCCTTGCTCGCGAATCAGAAAATGGCGGTCGTCCCGGGCGAGGACTTCGGCGGCTGCGGCGAGAAGTGCATCCGCATCAGCTTCGCCTGCAGCGAAGACCAGATCAACGCGGGCATGGACCGGCTCGGGGCGTTTGTCGAATCGCTGGTCTGATGTCTTGCTCCCTCTCCCCTTGGGGGAGAGGGCTGGGGTGAGGGGTCTTCTGATCTCGATCAGACATTCGCCCTCATCCGCCTCGCTTTGCTCGGCACCTTCTCCCCAGGTGGGAGAAGGAGGAAAGCATCACTGAGCCGATGCGACTTCTTCGCTCTCTTCCTCGGCCCGCGCCCTGAGCGTGATCAGGCCCGAGGCCGTGTCCTGTTCGACCTCGATCTTGCGCTGGCGGGTCAGTTCGAGCATTGCCAGGAACAGACCCACGATCTGCATGCGCGAGGCGCCCTCGAACAGTTCGCGCGTCGTCATTTTGTTTGAACCCGTCGCCTGCGACCGGCGTTCCAGGCGGTCGAGCAGGTCGGCGGCGTGGAGCTCGATGGGGGTGTCGTCGAAAAGGATGTGGTGCTCGCCGAGGCGCTCGAAGTTCACCGCGGCGGCGATGCGGACGAAGGACTCGACCAGGTCGAGCACGTCGAGGTCTTCGAGGTCCTGCTCGGCGGACTCTTCGATGACGGCCTTGAGCGCGTCCCTGTCGACGCCCATGCGGGCCGCGGGCCAACGCTTCTGGAAGGCCTCGCGCCGGTCGCCCAGCTCTTCCGCGGCGTCGCGGAACTTGCGGTAGGACAGCAGCTGGCGGATGAGGTTGGCCCTCGGGTCGCCCTCGTCTCGGGCCTCACGCTCGGCGCGGGCACGCTCCTCGGGGGGCATGAGCGAGCGGGACTTGATCTCCATGAGCGTGGCGGCCATCACGAGGAACTCGCTGCCCACGTCCACGTCGATCCGCTGGGCGGATTCCAGGTGCGTCAGGTATTGGTTGGCGATCGTGGAGATCGAGATCTCGGTCGGGTCGAGCTCGGCCCGGCGGATCAGGTGCAGGAGCAGGTCCAGAGGCCCCTGAAACTCCTCGAGCCGGACTGTGTATTCGCTGCCGATCATGCGACCTCCGTGTTCGCCCCGAACCGTCTCCGGAGTGTACGCTACCGCGATGGCAGAGCCCTCGGCAGAGCTGGAACTGGGTCGGAGCGTGCTGGTCGAGGAGGCCCGTGCGCTCACCCGCGCGGCGGAGCTGATGGACGACCGCTTCACCCAGGCGGTGGGCCTGATCGCAGACTGCGCCAAGAACCAGGGCACCGTCCTCGTCTCGGGCCTGGGCAAATCAGGGCTCATCGGGGCCAAGATCTCCGCGACGCTCGCCTCGCTGGGCGTGCCCTCGCACCCGGTC
The DNA here is from genome assembly GCA_041742315.1 of Phycisphaerales bacterium. GTDB lineage: Bacteria > Planctomycetota > Phycisphaerae > Phycisphaerales > UBA1924. Next base: position 20,089 of record JBGSIX010000152.1, read on the forward strand.
CACCCCACCGAGGCGAGCCACGGCGATCTGGGCAAGTTCCGCAAGCAGGACGTCGTCATCGCGCTCAGCAAGTCGGGCGAGACGGAAGAGGTCATCAACCTCGCCGCGATCCTCCGCCAGGACGGCGTGCCCGTGATCTCAATCACCGCGGGCGGGAGCGAGCCCTCGAGCCTGGAGCGCATCGCCAGCGTAGCGCTCACGATCGGGGTGACGAGCGAGGCGGGCGATATGCCCGCGCCGACGAGCTCGACGACCGCCACGCTCGCCCTGGGCGATGCGCTGGCGATCGCAGCCGCCCGGCGGATCCGGTTCACGGATGCCGACTTTGCCAAGCGTCACCCGGGCGGCTCGCTCGGCGGGATGCTCCGCCCCGTCATGGACGTCGTGCGCTTCAAGGCGGGCGAGAATCTGCCACTGATCGATGACCATCTCAGCGTCGCCGAGGCGCTCAAAGTGGCGGAGAACCACACGGGCCGGCGACCGGGCGCGCTGCTGCTCGTCGAGAAAGCCTCGGGCAGGCTCACCGGCATCTTCACCGACGGCGACCTCCGCCGGCTCGTGCTCGGAAAGGGCGCCACGCTCGACACGCCCATCGCGGAGGTGATGACCAAGTCGCCGCGCACGATGCGGGACGATGCGTTGATCCGCGATGCGCTGACGCTCTTCCGCCAGAAGCGGCAGGACGAGATCCCGGTGGTCGATGCCAAGGGTTGCCCGGTCGGGCTCCTGGACGTGCAGGATTTGATCGCGCTCAAGCTCGTCCGCGACTAAAGAGGATTCACCCGCGATGCCCAAGGCCGACCCAGCCCAGATCCGGCTCCTGATCCTCGACGTGGATGGCTGCCTCACCGATGGCTCGATCTTCCTCGACGGCGAGGGACGCGAGACCAAACGCTTCAACATCAAGGACGGCCTCGGCATCTCGGTCTGGCAGAAGCTGGGGCTCCCGGTCGCGGTCATCACCGGACGCACGAGCGAATCGCTCATCGCCCGGTGCCGGGAGCTTGGGATCACGGAGCTTCACCAGGGTGTCAAGGACAAGGGCGGCAAGCTCGCCGAGGTGCTGCGTGCTGTCGGTTGTGAGGCGCACGAGGCTGCGGCTTTCGGGGACGACTGGAACGACCTTCCGATCCTGAATCGCGTGGGTGTGGCGATGTGCCCCTCGGACGCCTCGGACGAGGTGCGAGCGATCGCGGACTTTGTGAGCGCTCACGCGGGCGGGCACGGGGCCGTGCGCGAGGGGATCGAGATGATTCTCGCCGCCAAGGGGCTCATGGAGCGGGCCCTGGCGTTGTACGACGTGTGAGCCTCCCCCGCCGCGTCACCGAGGTACGATGAAGCCATGAGCCCAGAGCTTCGCACTCTCTTTACGACCTCGCGCCGGGGCGCCAGCCGATCGGCGCTGCTCATCGCGATCGGCGTCTCGCTGATCCTGGTCTCGTTCATCCTGATCTTCTCGACGCGCTCGGGGCCCTCCAAGCGCGAGGCGATCGACGAATTCTCGCCCGATGATGTGCCGGACATTGTGTCGGCGCCGAGCGAGAACGTCGCCAGCATCAGCGGCCCCCCTCAGCTGGGCGACGCGACGAACGCGCATATCACGCTCAAGGACCGGGGGAACCCGAGCCGAACCGCGTGGGATCTCACCTTCGCCAGCAGCAAGAAGGACCCCACCTCGGACCTCGTCGCGATCCAGAAGCCCCGGGTGTGGTACCTCTTGGGCGAGAACAATCTCGTGTTCATCCGCTCGGACATGGCCGAGTTCTTGATGCCCGACGCGACGAGCGAGCCCGTCTCCGGGCGGTTCACGGGCAACGTGGAGGTCCTGCAGTTTGCGCGCCTGGCCGACGGGTCGCTCCCCGCGCCGATCGCGGGCGATTCCTCGATCCGCATCACCACCAACTGGCTCGACTTCGACGCGGTGGCGAGCGAGCTCTCCACGACCGAAACGGTGCTCATCGCGAGCGAATCGATCGACGCGGACTGCGCCGGGCTGCGCGTGGTCTTCAACGAGGTGGACGAGCGGGTCGAACTGCTCGAGGTGCCCGGCGCGCTGGTCGCCACGATCAGGCCCGGGGCAGCAACCACCGAAGACAACACCGAGCCGAAAGACGACACGACCACTGAACGCAGGCCCGCCCAGGCCAATGCGAACTCGAAACCCAAACCCAAGCCCGAGACGCCCGCCGAGCCGGCCGGGCCCGAGACGTTCTACGCCATCACATTCGAAGGCTCTGTGCACGTCGAGCAGCCCTCGCGGAAGATCGACGCGGACCGGGCGCGGGTCTGGCTCCGGCTTGTGGACAACCAGATCCCGGCGAGCAACTTTGCTGCGTACACGCCGCGCCACCGCGACCCGGTCGGTCTGAACGCGGCGCTCGTGGCGATGGTCGTCGCCTCGCGCCAGCCCGAGATCCCCTCGGACCGCGATCTCAAGATGAACGACGACGTGCTCTTTCGGTGCGTGGGTCCGACCGTGGTCCGCCCGATGGATGAACGCCCCGCAGCGCTCGGCTCGGGCGATGACGTCGCGCTCCGGTTCGAGTCCAACCAGGGCGGCAAGGTCACCTTCAGCGATTCGATCCTGCTCGCCAGGGGCGAGAGCTCGGCGATCGAATATGGCTTTACGAACAAGGTGCTGGCGCTGACGGGTTACGACGGCCAGCCCACGACGCTCGACGTCGAGGGCACGGGCTCGATTATCAGTGAGTCGCTGACGATCGGTCTTGCGACGGGCATCGGGCAGGCGATGGGCGCGGGCGTGCTGACCGAGGCGGACTCGGGCCGGAGCCTGAGCTGGAACGAGCAGGCCGACGTGGTGTTCCGCACGGACAAGGGCTGGGTGACGGGCTCGATCGAACAGGCCATCGCCTCGGGCACGATCGTGCTCCGCGACGCCGAGAGCGAGGTGTCCGCCGAGACGATCAACACGCGCTTCGCGAAGGGTGACAAGACGCTCATCGAGCGCGCGGTCCTGACCGGGGGCGTCCGGGCCCGCACCGCGAGCGGGAATCTCGATGCCGACCGATTGGATGTCCGGTTCGACGTTGCCTCGGGCAAGTCCGTGCCCAAGGGCGTGACGGCTTCGGGCCAGGTGCGGGGCGAGCAGGACGACGCGGTGATCTCCGCCGGATTGCTCGAAGCGGACATCGCGCCGGACGCGGAGGGCAAGCCCCGCGTAACGATCGCACGGGCCTCGGAGACGGTGCGCTTCACGCGCGCCGATGGCGCGTTCGCCGAGGGCGACACGCTCCGGGCCGAGCTCGAGACCGAGCACGTGCTCGTCGAGGGCCTGCCCGCTCGCGTTGGCGCCAGA
>JBGSIX010000153.1:0-13260 GCA_041742315.1 Phycisphaerales bacterium
GGGCATGACGCGCGCCGGGTTGCCGTCCTCGTCGAGCGTCAGGCCCACGAGCTCGAGCTCGCCCAGCTCCCAGGGCTTGTCCACGATCTCGCCCGCCGATGGCTGGCGGAGCAGGACGTCGTCGCCCGTCTCGATCCCCGCGAGGATCTCGGCGTAGGTCTCGCTGAATCGGCCCGTCTTGATCGGGACGCGCTCGAAGTACGAGCCGCGGGGCCTGTACACGAAACGCACGGGGCCCTCGTTGAAGATCGCCGCGACGGGCACGGCCAGCGCATCGCTCACGCTATCCAGCAGCAGGCTCGTCTCGCAACGCATCGAGGGCTTGAGCGTATCGGTGTGCTCGTTGTCGTCCAGCAGGATCTTGACCGTGTACTCGCGGAGGTTCGGGTCACGCCAGTTCCCCGACTCGGCCAGCACACCGATCTCGCGCACCGTGCCCGAGAGCGCCACGCCCGGGAGCGCGTCGACCTTCACGCTCGCCTTGATGCCCTTGTGGATCCGCCCCGCCAGGCTCTCGTGCACGCGCACCTCGGCGACGAGCTTGGACGTGTCGGGCAGGCTAAAGAGCAGCTGGTTCGGGTACACGCTCTGCCCGATCATGAGAGGGCCCTCCGAAGACCAGCGGTTGCGGGACTGCATGATCGTCGTGCCGTAGATCGCCATCCCGTCGGAGGGCGCCCGCACGGCCGACGCCTCGATCTGCTGCTTGAGCTTGTCAACGCGGGCCTGGTCACGCACGACCCGGCGTTTCTGCTGGGCACGGTCCGAGGCCTTGTCGGCCAGCTTGATCTCGTTCTGCGCCCGCACGTTCTCGAGCTGCGACTGCGCCTGGGCGACGTCGCTCTCCTTCTGCTCGCGGTCCTTCTTCTGCGTGTACTCGATGTAAGACAGCTTCTCGAGCTTGACCGTCTGCACGCGGGCCTGCGCCTTGACGAGGGCGAGCTCGTCCTGGTCGTACTGGTCCTTGCTGATGAAGCCCTCCTTGAGCAGCTCGACGTTCTTCTCGTGCTTGGCCTCGAGGCGCGTCAGCTCGCGGTTGGCCTCGTCGATGTTGAGGTCGAGCTCCTGGAGCTTCATCACCCGGTCGCCCGACTCCCACTGCTCGAGCGTGAGCTGCGCCAGGCGGAGCTTGAGCTCCGCGTCGCGGATCGCGCTCTCGTTGTCCGTCACCTGGATCTCGTACGCGTTCTCCGACGCGAACAGCGCCGCCTGCGAGGACTCGAGATCCGCCTCCTCGGTGTCCAGCTCCTGGACGAGGTTGTCCGTGTTGAACTCGCAGAGCACGTCGCCCTTCTTGACCGTCGTGCCCTCGTCGATGATCTTGACGATCGTCGCCTGCTGCTCGAGCGTCGAACGCACCTCGATCTGCTCGAGCGCCTGGAGCTCGCCCGAGGCGGTGGTCGTCACGTCGAAGCTCGAGAGCGCCGCCTTGGTGATGTCGCTCGTGCGCACGTTCGCGGAGGTGCTGGTCTCACTCTTCTGTGAGAGGTACCACCACCCGCCCCCGGCGGTCCCCGCCACGAGCACGAGCACCAGGGCCGCGGACTTGACCGATCCACGCTGACGGACGGAGGACTTGAGGCGGGTCTCTTGGGTCACGGGTGGCTCCTGTGGAAACCGGCCGCCTTGCAAGGCGGGTCGGGTCTCCCTATCTCTATACCGCCCGGAGGTGGCCCGGTTCATGGAACCGGTTGCCCGGCGGAGGGATCGCGATGCCCAGAGAGATCGACACCATGCTCGTCGTTGCCGCCGATTCCGAGGCCAAAGCCGTCTTCGAGGCCTTCGGGCTCTCGGATGAGGATCATTCTGCGCTCCGACCGCTTCGCGGGGGCCTCCGGCTCCTGACGGCCGGCATCGGCAAGGCCAATGCTGCGGCGGGGGTGGGTGTCGCACTGGCCCAGAACCGGGTGGATCGAGTGGTCAGCCTCGGCATCGGAGGCGCCCTGCCCGGCGGGGGGCTCGGGATCGGGGACCGGGTTCTGGCGTCTTCATCCGTATTTGCGGATGAAGGAATAGACACGCCCGACGGCTTCCTGGACTGCCGAGCCATGGGCTTCCCGCTCTACCCGGAAGATCGGAGTGAAGGGCTGAAGCCGGACCCGGAACTGGAACGCCTGATCGGGGGAGTTGTTGAGCATCGTTCTGTCGTGGCGACGGTTTCGACGTGTTCTGGGCGGGACGAGCTCGCCGAGCGAATCCGGCGGCGGACGGGCGCGGGGGTGGAGTGCATGGAAGGGGCGGCGGTGATGCTCGCCTGCCACCGGATGGGGGTGCCCGCGGCGGAGGTGCGGGTGATCAGCAACACGACGGGGAACCGGAAGCAGCAGGTTTGGGATATCGGACGTGCGTTTGCGGTGCTCGGGGCGACGGCTTTGGCGCTCTCGGGCGTGCTCGGGGGTTGATACAGACGGCGCAGACCGGCGGGTTCGGTCTGGCGCGGCGGGGCAGACCTTGCCATTTGGGGTTCGTGCCGACTCACCTCAACAGGGTCGGCGTGCGGGTCGATAAGCCCGGTGAGTGACTGGATGTCGGGCGTTTGGCTTGGGCCTGCGCGGATGTCCTGAGATCTGGCCGGGGACGTCGATGGCGCGTGCGTCGCTCGCATCCATTCTTCAGCTGAAAGGCAAAGAGGGTGTCGCTGCGCCCACGCGGCAGCCCAGGCCGATCGCGATCGACTTTGGGACCAGTGCGCTCAAGGTTCTTCAGGTGACGGGATCGGAGACGCCCGCACTCATTGCGGCTGCCAGTCTCGACACGCCCGAGGAGCTGTTCGACGACGCGGCGGGGCGGATCGCGTTCCAGACGCAGCAGTTGCCACAGCTGATCCGCAGCGCCGGGTTCAAGGGCAAGCGGGCGGTGTGTCTGTTGCCCGTGTCGCTGACGTTCTGCAAGCACATCCAGGTGCCCAAGGGGGATGTGTCGTCGATCGAGTCGTCGACGAAGATCGCGCTGGCCTCGCAGCTGGGCGTGGACCCCGGGATGCTTGTGCTGCGCCACAGCGTGGTGGGTCTCGTGGGGGCGGAGCAGAATCGGATCGAAGTGATCGGGATGGCTGCGGCGCGTTCGACGGTGGATCTGCTCATGCGTTCGATGGTCGCGGCGAAGCTCGAGCCCGTCGGGATGCACCCTGAGTTCGGGGCGTCGCTGGCGGGGTTCAACGCGATCGGTGCGGCGCCCAAGGACAAGACAACGCTCTATCTGGATCTGGGTTTCGGCACGACCAAGGCGTTCATCGCCAGGGGGAGCCGGCTCATGTTCGCTCGGTCGTTCGACTTCGGAGGTCGGGCGCTGGACAAGTCTTTGGCGGCGCGCTGGAAGGTGAGCGTCGCGCGGGCGCACGAGGCGCGGCGGCACGACGCGGACTACACGGGCGTGCAGCGGGCGCCGGTGATGTCGCTTGGTTCGCTGAGCGGCGCGTCGAGCGGTGCCGCGAGCAGTTCGAGGAAGACGCCAAGCGTGATGCCGGACCTCAAGGAAGCGTTCGAGATTCTGAGCGACGAGGTGTCGCTGTGCATTCGTTATCAGCGGAGTCTGTTCCCGGACCAGCCCGTGGAGCGGGCGGTGTTTACGGGCGGCGAGTCGATGAATCTCGGGCTGTGTCGCAGGCTTGCGAGCACGGTTCGGGTTGCGGTGCAGACAGGCGACCCGATGGGCGCGATACAGAAGAGCGGCAAGGAGCCGTCGCAGGGTGTTGAGTTGAGTGGGCCGTTGCCTGGTTTTGCGGCGGCGTTAGGGCTTTCGATGTGCCCGACTGATCTATAGCCAGGAGTTCGAGCGGGCCGACAGCCCGGGGGTTTCCCATGAGCGAGAGCGACGTAACCAAGCCGCTGATGAATGCGTTGAAGCAGGATAGCTTCCTGCCCGAGGACTACGTGAAGTCCAAGGGTGAACGCCGCGCGAACATGCTGAGTCTGACCCTTTTCGGGGTGATGATGCTCGCGGTGGTGGGTGCGTTCTTTGCGACGAACCGGAAGTGGATGAGCGTGCGCAACGAGCAGCGTTCGATCAACGCGATGTACGTCCGCGAGGCGGAGAAGATCGAGGAACTCAAGTCGCTCGAGAAGCAGCGCTCCGAGATGATCACCAAGGCCGAGGTGACGGCGGCGCTCGTGGAGCGCGTGCCCAGGTCGGTGCTCTTTGCCGAGCTGGTGCGCCGGATGCCCGAGGACCTGACGCTGACGGCGCTCGAGCTCAAGAGCGAGGAGATGAAGGTGGCGCGTGGCAGCTCGCGTTCGAGCGGGGTGCGGACGCTGACGGGGTCGGCGGGTTCCAAGTCCAAGAGCAAGAGCAAGTCGAAGGACAAGAATGAGGAGGCCGAGAGCACGGTCTTTATCCCGCAGTTCAACCAGTCGCTGCGGATCGTGGGCGTTGGTCTTGAGAACGACGACATCGCCGACTACATCGAGAATCTGAGGGCGTGCGAGCTCCTGGAGAGCGTTGAGCTGAAGTTCATCAAGGAGTCGAAGATCGACGGCGTGCTGCTGCGGAGCTTTGAGCTCGGCGCTCAGATCCGCAAGGGCGCCGATGCTCGCGGGCTGGTCAAGCCGGTCGAGGCGCTGACGATCCCGGACATCCCGACGCCCGATCGTCTGATCCCGCAGGCGCCGGTGTACCTGCCCCCGAGCGTGCCCAAGGCGACCGAGGGTGCCGGCGTCGAGGAAGGCGTCGAGGAGATCGAGGTCGAGGTCGGCGGGCTGCCGAGCTTTGCGATGCCGAGCCTGTACGAAGCGCCGGTGTTCGGTTCGAGCGCGTCGGCCTGGGGTTCTCCCAGTGGTCTGTTCGAGCTGATGGCGGCGGCGGCCAGAACGGGCGAGCGCGTGCGTTCGGAGAAGGCGGCGCAGGGAGCGCAGACGCCCGTGGTCGAGGACGGCGACGTGAACCCGGCACCCGAGCCGGCGCTTGCTGAGCCCGCGACGGAAGAGAAGCCTGCCGCCAAGCCCATGTGGTTTCCAACGCCGGTCACGGACGACGCGGGCGGTGCGCCGGAAGGCGACGAGGGTTCGGACCCGGCAACGGACGAGGACGAGAGCAACGAGGGCGATGAGCCTGCGCCGACGGACGGCGACGACCAGGAGGACGAGTGATGCGATTTGGTATCCGTGAATTTGTCCTGCTGGCGATTCTGCTTGCGATGCCGCTGTCGAGCTACTGGCTCGTGTTCAGGCCGCAGAACGAGGAGATCGAGCAGGCCGAGCGAGAGATCGAGCACAAGCGAGCGATGCTGGAGAAGCTCCAGGTGGCGACGAGCCGGAGCGACACGTTGGAGGACGCCAACGCGGAGATCGCTCAGGGGATCTCGGCGATCGAGGAGCGTCTGCCTTCTGGCAAGGAGATCGGCGCGATCGTGCGTGAGGTGTCGAGGCTGGCGCTGGAGTCGGGTCTTGAGCAGCCCGGGATGACCTCGGGCGTGCCGGTGCAGGGCTCGCTGTATTGGGAGCAGCCGATCACGATGACGCTCAAGGGTGAGTTCAGTGGTTTCTATGACTTCCTGCTCGCGCTGGAGCAGATGCCGCGGATCACGCGGATTCCGAACATGGAAGTCAATCGCTCGCGCGATCAGGACGGGCACCTCGAGGCCACGTTCACGCTGAGCATCTACTTCGAAGGCGAGGAGCAGTCATCATGATGCCGACGGACATGCAGAACAACAAGTTTGCCGAGGATCTTGGCGAGGAGAAAGCGATCTCGCCGACGTTCCGGCAGCTCCAGGTCGAGGCGTCGTCGGCCCTGGACGGGTCCGCGGCGGTCGAGAAGCACTCGCCCTCGAAGCAGTACATGATCGTGGGGTTCGTGCTGGCGGTGAGCGCCGGGCTGCTCTGGTTCATGCGCGGGCAGGGGCTCGGCGTGGACCTGGCGGATGCCAAGGACGTGAAGATCGAGTACGAGGTCGACGAGAAGGCGGCCAGCGACGACATCAAGCGTCAGCACGAGGTGATGTTCAATCTGGAGTTGTCCGAGGACCCGGTGCAGGTGCCGGCCGACGAACTCAAGAAGAACCCCTTCGCGATGGCGGCTTTGACCGGCGAGGACGAGGAGCCCGTGACACAGGTCGCGGCGAAGGAGCCCGAAAGGCGCGGGCCGACGCCCGAGGAGATCCGTGAGCAGCAGCTGGACCGCCTGGCGGCGAGCCTGAAGCTCAACACGGTGCTCAAGGGCCGGGTCTCGCTGGCGCGGATCAACGGCAAGACGTACCGGATCGGCGATGCCGTGGAGTCGGAGTTCATCCTGCTTTCCATCGAGGACCGCGCGGTGACGCTCGGGGCGGATGGGATTACGTACGAGATCGAGCTCGAAGTGAATCGGTAACCGGAACCTGGTTGGCGGCGACTGGCGGGCATCAGGAGTGAGCACGTGTCCCACGGCAGCATCGACGACATTCTCGCCCGCATCGCGCGCCTTGAGCAGGGCTCGGGGGGGAGCTCTGCGCCCAAGACGCCCGCGCCGAAGCCGGAGACTCGGCATGAATCGTCCGAAGAGCCCGCGGGCTTTCAGACGATCGAGCCCGACGGCGAGATCGACGAGGGCGGCGAGGACGAGGGGGAGATCCTGACGTCGGACACGTTCCGTGACGACCCGGAGATGGAATCGGACGCGGGATTTGATGCCGAGCAGGTGGAGTCGAAATCGGAGCCTGGGTCGAACGGGGTGTTCGGGACGATCACGCCTGACTTTGAGCCGGAGTCTGAACCAGAAGCGCAGGACCACGCGCTGGCTGTGAAACCTGGGCAGAGCGGCGGTCGGGGCGAGGCGGACGAGCGGGCGCCGGTGTTCAAGATCGGCAAGCAGGGCTTCGAGGAGATGAACCTGGCGCGGCCGATGGCGCGTTCGGGTTCGCTCGGCGGTGGAGCGCCGGCTGAGCCGGGGCCTGATGCCAAGAGCGAGCCCGAGGCTGAGAAGCCGAAAGCATCGAGCAAGGGCGATGGTGTGGTGAGCGTGGGCACGGGGTACGCGAGCGCGAAGGGGATGAGCGATCTGTTCGTGCCCGACAGCAAGACGCTCGGGCACGTGAACAAGAGTCTGGGCGACGTGCTGGCCGAGCGAGGGACGGCGAGCAAGGAGATGATCCTGGCCGCCGAGAAGGTGATGTCGCAGACGCCGGGCAAGACGCTCGGTGAGATTTTGATCGAGCAGGGCGTGGAGGAGGGGAGCGTGCAGGCCGCGGTCGCGGAGCACCAGGGTCTGGGTTTCGAGCGGGTGGATCTGGACAAGGGTTTCGACGGCGGCTTCGACGGGAAGTTGCTCCAGCGCCTGGGTGTGCCGTATTGCAGCGAGCACAAGGTGCTGCCCTTGCGGATGGAGGGTTCGCGTGTGGTGATCGCGGCGACGCGTCCCGACGCGGCGTTCGATCTGGACGAGATCCGCCAGAAGCTCGGGTGCTCGACGCCCAAGCTGGTGCTGACGACGCAGCACGACATCAAGGCGGCGCTGGAGATCGCGGGCGCGGGCGAGCAGGAGAAGCACGACCACGAGGTCGATCTCAACGACATCCTCGAGGACGTCGACGAGATGGACGTCGAGATCGAGAAGGCGTCGGAGCAGACGGTTGATCTGGAGCAGCAGGCGGGCGAGAGCCCGGTTATCCGGTATGTGAACTACATCATCCAGACGGCGGTGCGCGAGGGGGCGAGCGATATCCATATCGAGCCGCAGGAGAAGAAGCTCAAGGTTCGGCTCCGCGTCGATGGCTTGCTTTTCGAGGCGATGAACCCGCCCGCTTCGATGGCGGCGGCGATCACCAGCCGCATCAAGATCATGGGGAACCTGGACATCTCCGAGCGCCGCATCCCGCAGGACGGGCGCATCCGGTGCACGGTGCAGGGGCGCAAGCTCGACCTGCGTGTCTCGACGCTGCCCTCGGCGGTGGGCGAGAAGATCGTGATGCGTATCCTGGATACGAAGTCGATCAACGTGAAGCTCGAGGACCTCGGGTTCGAGGAATCGACGCTTGAGATCTGGCGGAACCAGGTCAAGGCGGCGCACGGGATCGTGCTCGTGACGGGCCCGACGGGTTCGGGTAAGACGACGACTTTGTACTCGTCGATCCGCCAGCTCGACAAGAACAAGCTCAACATCACGACGTGCGAAGACCCGATCGAGTACCACCTCGACGGTATCACGCAGACGCAGACGCACGAGAAGATCGGGATGACCTTCTCCAAGGTGCTGCGGGCGATGCTGCGTCAGGACCCGGACGTGATCATGGTCGGTGAGATCCGCGACCACGAGACGGCGCACATCGCGATCCAGGCGGCGCTGACGGGCCACTTGGTGCTCTCGACGCTCCACACGAACGATGCGCCCAGCTCGCTGACGCGGCTGGTGAACATCGGGCTCGAGCCCTTCCTCGTGGGCGCGGCGGTGAACGCGGTGCTCGCCCAGCGTCTGGTGCGCAAGCTCTGCGCGCACTGCAAGGAGCTGCGCGACCCGCCGCCCGAGCAGGTCGAGTTCCTGGAGCTCTCGGGCATCATCGGCAAGCAGATTTACCAGCCCAAGGGCTGCGACAAGTGCCGGCAGATCGGGTACTCGGGGCGTGTGGGCATCTATGAGCTGCTCACGGTGGACGATCAGATGCGTGACGTGATCGCCCGCAACCCGAACGTCGCGGAGTTCAGGCAGCTCTGCCTCGAGCGGGGCATGGTGAGCCTGCGTCAGGACGGGATGAACAAGGTCGCCGAGGGCACGACCACGGTCGCCGAGGTCCTGCGCGTGACGGCGGAGCACTGAGCCTCAATCGATTTGGTTGATTTGTGCCACCGACCCTGTTCTCGGGGTCGGTGGTTTTTCCTGCGTTCATTCATGCACCGGCCCCGCAGACGGGTCGGTGGCACGCTTGCGTTTGCTTTATACTGCCCCCGCCCGGTGGATCCGGGATTTGTACAGGAGCAGCGCGGTGAGCGATCAGGGCGGCAACATCGAGTCCATTCTCCACGAGAACCGTACGTTCGAGCCGCCCACGGCGCGCGGGGCGGCCTGGCTCATCGGTTCGCTCGACGAGTACAGGCGGATCTACGCGCAGTCGATCGAGGACCCCAGGGCGTACTGGGGAGGCGTCGCCGAGGAGTTCCACTGGTTCCACAAATGGAGGCAGGTGGTCACCTTTGAGGCGCCCGACGCGAAGTGGTTCGTCGGCGGGCAGACCAACCTCTGCTACAACTGTGTTGACCGTCATGTGAAGGAAGGCTTCGGCGATGAGGTGGGTCTGGTCTGGGAGGGCGAGCCCGTCGGCAAGGACGGGCCCGAGATCTTGCGTCTCACCTACGCGCAGCTCCAGAAAGAGATCGCCAGGTTCGCCAACGTGCTCCGGGGGCTGGGCGTGCACCGGGGCGACGTGGTCACGATCTACATGGGGATGATCCCGGAGCTGACGATCGCGGTCCTGGCGTGCGCGAGGATCGGCGCGGCGCACAGCGTGATCTTCGGTGGCTTTAGCGCCCAGGCGATCGCCGACCGGGTGGAGGACGCCAAGAGCAAGGTGATTGTGACGTGTGACGGCGCGTGGAGGCGGGGCAACGTCGTGCCGCTCAAGGAGAACGTGGACGCGGCGATCGAGATCCTCAAGGCGTCGAAGAAGAAGGTCGCGGCGGTCGTCGTGCGGCAGCGCTGCAAGAACGGGATCGAGTGGCACGAGGAGCGGGACTACTGGTGGCACGACCTGACGCACGAGGTCGAGGACGAGTGCGAGTGCGTGCCGCTGGACTCGGAGGAGATGGCCTTCCTGCTCTACACCTCTGGCTCGACGGGCAAGCCCAAGGGGATCAAGCACACGGTCGGTGGGTACATGGTCTACACGGCCACGAGCGCGAAGTACGTGTTCAATCTCGTGCCGGGCGAGGGGCAGCTCTACTGGTGCACCGCGGACGTGGGCTGGATCACGGGGCACTCGTACATTATCTATGGCATCATGCCCAACCGCGTGCCCACGCTCATGTATGAGGGCGCGCCGAACCACCCGGAGCCGGACCGGTTCTGGGACATTGTCGAGCGTCACGGCGTGACGCAGTTCTACACCGCGCCGACCGCGATCCGCGCGTTCATGAAGTGGGGCGACGAGCACGTCACCAAGCACGACCTGTCGAGCCTGCAGGTGCTGGGCACGGTGGGCGAGCCGATCAACCCCGAGGCGTGGATGTGGTACCACACCGTCGTGGGCAAGGGCGAGTGCCCGATCGTTGACACGTACTGGCAGACCGAGACGGGCGGGCACATGATCACGCCGCTGCCCGGCGCGACGCCGACGAAACCTGGCTCGTGCACGCTGCCGTTCTTTGGTGTGGACGCGGCGGTCGTGAACATCGAGGGTCAGGAGGTCGATGCGCACCACGGCGGGCTGCTCGTGGTGCGCAAACCGTGGCCCGGGATGCTCCGGGGTGTGTACGGCGACCGCGAGCGGTTCATCGAGACGTACTGGAGCACCGTCAAGATCTACGGCAAGCCCGTCTACACCGCGGGCGACGGCGCACGGCGCGACGAGCACGGCTACTTCTGGATCATGGGGCGCATCGACGACGTCATCAATGTCTCGGGGCATCGGCTCGGGACGATGGAGGTCGAGAGCGCGCTCGTGGCGCACGAGGCGGTCGTCGAGGCGGCGGTGGTGGGGATGCCCCACGAGATCAAGGGCACGGGGATCGCCGCGTTCTGCACGCTGGCGAGGGGATTCGAGGCGAGCGACGATCTGCGGGAGAAATTAAGGCAGCACATCGGGAACCAGATCGGGGCGATCGCCAAGCCCGACGTGATCCGGTTTACGGATGCGCTGCCCAAAACGAGGTCGGGCAAGATCATGCGGCGGCTCCTGCGGTCGATCGCGGCGGGGGAGTTGGAGGTCAACCAGGACACCTCGACCCTCGAGGATCTGGCCGTGGTGGCCCGATTGCAGGGCAACGACGAGTCTTGACGATGGTGACCGTGGAGGTGCCCCCATGCACGGCTTGGTTCGTCGATCGGTTGCCGCGGGAGTGTTGTCGGCGTCGCTTTTCGGAGTCGGCGGTTGCTTTGTCGTAGCCGCGGGGGCGGTGGGGGCGGCCGGTGGGATGGCGTACTCGGAGGGCCGGGAGCGCCGGACGTTCGCGGTGCCGATGGACCCGGCCTGGGCCTCCATCAAATCGGCGATCAAGGAGCTGAACATCGAGATCACGAGCGAGACCCGCCGGGCGGGCTCGGGTGAGATCGAGGGACGCTGGGGCGAGCAGGGCGACTCGGTCAAACTCTACGCCAAGTCGGTGGGCTCGGGCTCGACGATGATCGGCGTGCGCGTGGGTGTGGCGGATCAGTCGGGGAACCTGACGATCATGCGCCGGATCGAGGCGCACATGCCCGCGGGGACGCCGCCGAGCACGCCTTACGATTGATCAGGGTGTGGGGCGGATGTAGTCGTAATCATTCCAGGTATTGGGATCGACAAGATCTTGCTCGTTGACGAGTTGGACGTGCCCGTCGAGGAAGAGCGCGTTGGCGCCGTTGCCGTGGCGATCGGGCTGGAGTCGGAATTTCGCCAGTGCGCCGCCCCTGTCTTGTGGGACGAGATGTGATTCCTGGAATGCGTCGTAGTAGATGGCGACCTCGTTGGTGAAGCTGCTCCGATTGTACCAGTCGCGGGTCTGGATGCCTGTCTCGTCGTCCGCAAAGTCTGTGAGGTAGAGCGTCTTTGCGGGGTAGTACATGCGTGACAGCTTGGTGGCCTGCTTGCGCTGACCGGAGATTCTGGGATCCTGACCGTTCATCGGGCGGAGAAAGCCGAAGCCGTTGTTGACGAAGTGGATGTTGTGTCCGTCGTTGATGCGTCGGCTCGGACACCGATAGTACTCACCCGCCGCGAAGCGATCGCCGCGGGTGTCGTTGCCGAGTTCAGGATCGTCGACACCTTCCATGCCGCCCGTTCGGCCTTCGAGTGTGGCGCGATCATCGAGGAATGGGCGGAAGACGAAAGCCCATGCCGGGTCCCAGGTGTTGCTCCCCGTGGCATTCGAGAACGTCCCTGCCTCGCGCGGGATGTATTCCTTCCAGTCGTCGGCGTAGTACACCATGGCATACCCGATGTCGCGCTGGCGGGACTGGCAGAGCGTGCGTTGGGCGGCTTCGCGGGCCTTGGCGAGCGCGGGCAGGAGGATGCCGATGAGCAGGGCGATGATCGCGATGACCACGAGGAGTTCGATGAGCGTGAAGGCGCGGTGTCGTGGGGTGGGTGTCATGTCGATTCGGCCCTTGTGTGCAGGCTCGCGATCACCCGGCTCTGGAGTGAGCCGATGGCGAGGGTTTCCAGTTCGTCCCGTGTGACCCACCGGGCGCCGGGCACGTGCGGGGGGCGCGAGGCGCGGTAGACCTCGACGTGCACGGATCGGTGTGTGGTCTCGAAGACGAAGGCATTGTCGCGGATGATGTCGTTTGTTGCAACACCCAGGCGCTGGGCGAGGGCTTGTTTGGAGACGGGTTCGTCCGATTCCAGGCTTGGAACCTGCCACAAACCGCCCCAGAGGCCGCCCTTTGGGCGTTGTGAAATCAGCAGGCGACTTTCTGTGCTTTCCACAACGGCGCAGGCCATGTAGAGGGGTTTTTTGGCTTTGCGGGTCTTGGGCGCGGGGATCTGGTGCTGGCGTCCCTCGGCGTGGGCTTTGCAGTCGGCGCGGAGCGGACAGGCGGGGCAGCTCGGCGACTTGGGCGTGCAGACGAGCGCGCCCAGCTCCATGAGCGCCTCGTTGAACACGGCGGGGCTCACCCCCTTGGCGCGCGATTTGTGCGCCGTTTCGACGAGTTCCTCGGCGCGTTGCCAGCACCGGTCGCGGGTCTGGGGTTCGCCCGCGCGGAGGGGCTCGCCTTCGATGCGGAGGAGGACGCGTTCGACGTTGCCGTCGACGATGGGGGCGGGTGTGTTGTGGACGATGGAGGCGATCGCGCCGGCGGTGTAGCGCCCGATACCCTTGAGGGACATGAGGTCGTCGGTGGAGGTGGGGAGGTCGCCGAAGCGAAGGGCGGCTTCCTGCGCGCAGTGGTGGAGGCTGCGTGCCCGGCGGTAGTAGCCCAGGCCCGACCACATGGTCAGGACGTCGTCCTCGTGCGCCTCGGCGAGAGATTCGAGCGTGGGGAAGCGGGTCATGAAGGGCTCGAATTTTTCGAGCACGCGCGAGACCTGGGTCTGCTGGAGCATGAACTCGGAGACGAGGGAGCGGTAGGGGTCGCGCTGGCCAGCGGCGTTGGTCGTGCGCCAAGGCAGGTCGCGGGCGGCCCCGGCGAACCATCGGCAGAGATCGCGCACGAGCCGGG
>JBGSIX010000154.1:0-9137 GCA_041742315.1 Phycisphaerales bacterium
GGGGCGACTCGGTGCGCATCAGCGTCATCGACTCGGGCCCGGGCATCGACCCGCGCGACCAGCAGCGCATCTTCGAGAAGTTCCAGCAGGCCGACAGCGGGCACACCCGCGAGCACGGTGGCACGGGCCTGGGCCTGGCCATCTCCAAGGAACTCGCCTCGCTCATCCAGGCCGAGATCCGCCTCGTCTCCGAGGTCGGCTCGGGCTCGATGTTCAGCGTCATCCTGCCCGAAAGGCTCGACAAGGAACGCCTCGCCGAGATCACGCTCGAGAGCCGATTCCGGGGTTCGCTCGCCTCGGGCAACCTCGACGACACGTCCGTGCCCGAGAGTTGATCAGCCCCCGACCGCCGATGGATGGTGCCGAACGATCGGCTTGCCCTTTGCGGGCAGGTCCACGCCGATGACGTCGATCCGCACGGGCCGGTTGTCGAACCCGGGACGCTTGGCGAGGGCCTTGGCGACCAGCCTGAGCTTGTGCTGCTTCTGAGCGCCCACGCTCGCCTCGGGCGGAAGCCGGTCTCGGTCCGAGAGCTTGCGGGCCTTGACCTCGACGATGACGAGTGTGCGCTTGTCCGGCGCGATGCAGACGATGTCCGCCTCGCCCACGCCCACGCTCACGTTGCGTCCGATGACGCGGAATTGGTTCTTGCGGAGCCACCTTGCCGCGACGCGCTCGCCTCGCCGGCCGGTCGGGTCCGTGTTGCGGAATCGCCCGAGCTTCAAGGCCCAGTTACCCCTGCCGATTCAGCTCGAAGACCCGTGTCTCGGCGACCGCCATGATTTTTGTGACGAACTCCTCGAACCGCTCGGGCCCGAGGTTGGCCCGCTCGCGGAGCCGCATGATGAAGTCGCCCGTTGCTTTCTCGCTCCGCACCTGCTTGAGGTACCGCTCGATGGAGAGCTGGACCCCGGTATCGTCGAGCGAGGCGGTCTTGTGCTCGACACCTTCGAGCATGACGAAGGCTTGCCGTCCCGAGGAGCGCGTCACGGGCCCGGCCCAGGCGCCGGGTTTGAGCGCCACGAGCGCCTCGTTGAGCGGCTTGTCGCTGATCAGTGTCGCGTCCGCGAGTTCGCCTTTGAAGGATGTGCCCTCTTCGCTGAACTTGCCGCCGCGATCGGGCGCGAAGCCGTTGACGCTCGGGTCCGAGGCGATCGAGGCGAAGGCTTCGCCGTTGTTCAGACGCTCAGCGACTTTCTGCGCCGCCTCTTCGTTGGGGGGCGAGATGAGCCGGAACGTCGCGGTCGGATCGGGGTTGAAGGTGTCGTACCGCCTCTGGTATTCGTTCTGGATGTCGAGCCAGCTCACCGGGGCGTAGTCCTCGGAAACGATGTCCAGGACGTCCTTGATCACGCGCTGGCGCTCGATCGAGGCGAGGAACTGGTCGAGCGAGACGCCTTCCTGCTCCTGGAGGCGTTCCTCGGCGAGCGTGGCGCTGCCCTCGGCCTGGCGGATCACGTGCTCGCGCACCTTCTCGACGAAGAACAGCAGCCCCTGCTGGGTCAGCTCCGGGTTCCGCGCCCGGCCCTCGCGGTAGAGCACCTCGTCGCGGATCATGCCCTCGAGCTTGCGCGAGATCACCGAGCGGGCCTCAGCCCGCCACGCACCGCGGCCCTTGTCCGCCTGCTCCGCCGCGATCGCGCGGAGACGGGGCATCAGGTCGTCCAGGAACCGGCTGGCGATGATCGGGCGTCCGTTGATATCGCCGATCTTGGCGTCGTACACGGGCTGGCTGAGCATGGCCTCGGCGGGCTCGCCGGACTCGGGTGATCCCGCTTGGGCGCGAGTGTCCATCGGGCGGATCACGATCGTCTCGATCTCGGGGCGCGTCGGGTTGACCGGCGCGTAGACCGTGCGCGGAGCCGCGGCTCCCGCGGAGGTGTCCACGCCCCCGGCGAACTGGTTCAGGCTCACCGGCTCGTGCGAGGAGCCCGCGCAGGCGACCAGCACCGCGGGCGAGAACGCGATCGTCACGAAACGGAGTCGATGTCGAGCTCTTCTCACCCTCGGATCCTCCGATCGGCTTTGCTGGGGGGTCATCGGCTGCCCGGTAGCCTACCCTAGAAAGGAAGGACACCCACGATATGAGCGACGAGAAGCCGAAACTGATCATCGACGAGGACTGGAAGTCCGAGGCCAACCGGGAGAAGGAGCGCCTCGACCAGAAGCAGGCCGAGGCCCAGAAGGCCCGCGCCGAGCAGGCCAGCCGCCCGCTGGAGTTCAGCGACGTGGTCCGGCTCATGGCTTCTCAGGCCGCGATGTACCTTGGGATCATCCCCGAGCCCCAGTCGGGCCAGCGCGTTCTGGCGCCCGAGATGGCCCGGACGCACATCGACATCCTGGCCGTCCTGGAGGCCAAGACCAAGGGCAACCTGAGCGACGATGAGAACACCGAGCTCTCCGAGACGCTCCGCGAACTGCGGGCGATCTTCGTCGAGACGGCCAAGTCCATCGACAAGGCCGTCGCCGAGGGGCTCATAAATCCCGACGGCACCCCGGGCCCCAACGCTCCCAAAGGTCCAGCCCAAGGCCCCGCCGGACCGATGGCATAATTGTGCTGCGCCGGGAGTCTCCTCCGGCATCGACCGGGACGCTCCGATCGAACAACTTGACGACCCGAGATGACCGACCCAGGAAAGGACACCCAAGTGGGAAATGATCCCGGCTTCATGACCCGGCACTACTTCTTGCTCCGCCGGCTCCACTCGCTCTCCGGCATCCTGCCCATCGGCGTCTTCCTCATCAACCACCTCCTGACCAACTCCACGATCGCGTGGGGGCTCGTCAATTCCCGCGCGAGCCAGAACGTCGCCCCGGGCACGATCGAGCAGGTCGGCGAGATGACCGCCCGCCGCGTCGGCACCTTCCAGCACGAAGTCTCGTTCATCAACGACATGCCCTTCCTCGTCCTGATCGAGGTCACGCTCTGGGTCTCGATAGCCTTCCATGCGATCCTTGGCGTCTACTTCGCCCGCACCGGCAAGTCGAACACCACGCGCTACGCCTATCAGGACAACTGGCGTTACTCGCTCCAGCGCCTGACGGGCTACATCGCGATTTTCTACATCTTCTACCACGTCGCCACGCTCCGTTGGGGCTGGACGTTCATGTCACCCACCGACGAGGCTTGGACGCACACGCAGGCCGCCTCGACGTTTTCGCTCGCCCTGCGCGGGCAGGTGAGCGGCATCTCCGCTGCGGGGCTGGCCGTTTCGCTCTTCTACTTCGTCGGGGTCACCGCGAGCGTCTATCACCTAGCCAACGGCTTCTGGACCGCCGCGATCACCTGGGGCCTGACGGTCTCCGAAGCCGCCCAGCGCCGCTGGGGCTATGTCTGCGCCGGCCTGGGTGCGGGGCTCATGTTGCTGGCGTGGTCGTCGCTTATCGGCTTCCTGCTTCTGGACATCGACCAAGCCAAATCAATCGAAGCGGACCTGCACGCGGCGCACTCGACCGAGGTCGCCCCGGCGATTCCCGTTGCAGAAGCAAACGACTGAACGCATTGAAGGAGCAACCGTTCCATGTCTGAGCAGCGCGTGATCGTGGTGGGGGGAGGGCTGGCGGGCCTGGCAGCGTCGGTGCGCATCGCCGAGTCGGGCGTCCCCGTGGACCTCTTCTCAATGGTCCCCGTCAAACGCTCGCACTCCGTCTGCGCCCAGGGCGGCATCAACGCCTGCAACGACATCGCCCGCCAGCAGGGCTACTCCGAGTACGAGCACTTCGACGAAAGCATCTACGGCGGCGACTTCCTCGCCGACCAGCACCCCGTCCTCGAGATGGCCAACTGGGCGCCCAAGATCATCGACCTGCTCGACCGCATGGGCGTGCCCTTCAACCGAACGCACGAGGGCTTCCGCGACCTGCGCCTCTTCGGCGGCTCGCTCTTCAAACGTACCCACTTCGCCGGCGCGACCACGGGCCAGCAGCTCCTCTACGCGCTCGACGAGCAGACGAGGCGCTACGAGACCGAGGGCAAGGTCCACAAGTACGAGTTCTGGGAGTTCCTCTGGCCCATCACGCACGAGGGGCGCTGCGTCGGCATCGTCGCGCAGGACATGCGGACCATGCAGATCCGCGCGTTCCGAGCCTCGGCCGTCGTCATGGCGACCGGGGGCTGCGGCATCGTCTACGGCAAATCCACCAACTCCGTGATCTGCACGGGCGGCGCTGCGAGCCGCTGCTACCAGGCCGGCGCGGCCTACGGCAACCCCGAGATGGTCCAGGTCCACCCGACCGCCATCCCCGGCGCCGACAAGCTCCGGCTCATGTCCGAGTCCGCCCGGGGCGAGGGCGGCCGCGTCTGGGTCCCACGCAAAAAGGGCGACTCGCGCAACCCCGTCGAGATCCCCGAAGAGGAACGCTGGTACTTCCTCGAAGAACGCTACCCCAAGTACGGCAACATCGTCCCGCGCGACATCGCCACCCGCGAGATCTTCGACGTCTGCGTCAACGAAGGCATGGGCGTCGACGGGCAGAACCAGGTCTACCTCGACCTGACCCACCGCGACCCGGACTACCTGACCGTCAAACTCGGCGGCATCCTCGACATCTACGAGAAATTCGTCGGCGTCGACCCACGCTTCACGCCCATGAAGATTTTCCCCGCCGTCCACTACTCGATGGGCGGCCTCTGGACCGACTACACCCCGGGCAACTACGAGCCCGCAAACCCGCTCCCCGGGCACAAGTCGGGCAACCCGATTCCGATCGGTGCCGAGCCGGGCCACGGCCTGACGATCGGCGCCACCAACAACATGATGACCAGCATCCCCGGGCTCTACGCCTTCGGCGAGGTCAACTTCGCCTACCACGGCGCCAACCGCCTCGGCGCCAACGCGCTGCTCTCATGCATCTTCGACGGGCTCTGCAACGGCGTCTCCGTCGTCAACTTCATCAAGGACAGCAAGGACGACGCGCCGCAGGGCGTCTTCGATGAAGCCGTCAAGCAGGAACAGGCCAAGCACGACAAACTCGTCGCGTCTACCTCGGGCGGCACGGGCGACAGGGCGTACAACCCGTACCAGATCGCCAAGGAACTCGGCGACGAGATGACCGCGGCCTCGACCGTCGTCAAGACCGGCCCGCGCCTCGAGCAGGCCATCACCAAGATCGACGAGCTCATGCAGCGCTTCGGCAAGGTCGAGCTGGGCGACGCCGCAAGCTGGACGAATCAGTCGCTCTCCTTCACCCGCGCGACCGGCGACATGCTCAAGATCGCCGACGCCATGCTCCGCGCGGGCCTGCTGCGTGAGGAGAGCCGCGGCGCCCACTACCGCAAGGACTTCCCCGAGCGCGACGACGAGCGATTCTTCAAGACCTCTGTTGCCCGGTACAACCCCGCGACCGGCAAGTCAGAGATCGAGTTCGTGCCCGTCAAGGCGCCGCTCGTCGAGCCCCGCGCCCGGACCTACGGCAAATCCGACAGCAAAGCAACAACGAAGACAAAGGAGACCGCAGCCGCCGCTTCATAAGCACGCTGCGCAGGGGACACGACCATGAGCTCCACCGAAGCACTCCGCGAACACGAAGCCCAAGAGCGCAAGGCCAACCGCGCCCGCGCCAAGGCCGGGCGTTCGGTCATCTTCAAGATCCAGCGCTGCGACGGCCCCGGCAAGCCCAGCCGCTGGGAATCGTTCAAGGTCCCCGTTGAGCCCGGCTCCAACGTCATCAGCTGCCTCAAGTGGATCGCCGCCAACCCCGTCACCACCGACGGCAAGCAGACCACGCCCCCCGTCTGGGACTCGGGCTGCCTCGAAGAGGTCTGCGGCGCCTGCACCATGGTCATCAACGGCAAGGTCCGCCAGTCCTGCTCGTGCCTCATCGACGAGTACGCGCCGCTCGAAGGCGACACCATCACCCTCGAGCCCATGAGCAAATTCCCAGTCGTCCGCGACCTCTGGGTCGATCGCGCGCGGCTCTTCAATGCGCTCAAACGCATCAAGGCATGGGTCCCCATCGACAGCACCTACGCCCAAGGCGCCGGCCCCAAGGAATCGCCCGAGCACCAGCAGACGCGATACAAGCTCTCCGAGTGCATGTCCTGCGGCTGCTGCCTCGAAGCCTGCCCGCAGTACCTCATCGAAGAAGACGAATCCAAGTGGGACGAGTCGTTCATCGGCGCCCACGCCATCAGCCAGGCAAGGCTCTTCAACGAGCACGAGACCGGCAAACGCCTCAAAGGCGATCGGCTCGACGAACTCAGCACCAAGGGCGGCGTCAACGACTGCGGCAACGCGCAGAACTGCGTCAAGGTCTGCCCGAAGGAGATCCCGCTCACCGACTCCATCGGCGCGATGGGACGAGCCACGACCATCCACGCCATCGCGTCGTTCTTCACGGGCAAGAAGTAAGCCAAACATTCAAACACACACCCAGTGGCGGAGGCTTCCAGCCTCAGCTGTCTTCTTGAATTCTGATCAAGTTGAGGACTGCGGAGGCTGGAAACCTCCGCCACTGGACGAAAGATCAAGCCTGAATATCAAGCGATGCCCGCGGCTTCTCGCCCGGCTCGGTCGCCTGCGCGTGCACGTCGGGCTGCTTCTCGCGACGATCGTCCGCCGGGCTCTCGTCGTCCTGCTGCGTCTCGACGACCGCGGTGACGGCTTCGACGTCCGCCGTTTCGCTCGCGTAGCGGTCCTGGATCTGCTTGCGGATCTGCTGCTCGTCGCGCTTCTCGGTCGCCTTGCGCGTGACGGCGGCCCTCTCGGCGGAGCCAAGGGCGGCGACTGACGCGGCAAGACCGGATCCGATCGAGCTCATAACACCCTCATCGACAGACCGTTGCGCCATCCTTGAGACAAGCCCAAAAACCGCCCAAACAGGACCGTATTCTGCGGAATCCGTGCCGATCCTGGGGGTCGGAACGTCCGTTCGGGGTGGTTCTCAGACCACTGCCATCGGGAGCGGGCTCAGACGCCGATCGTGTTGACGCCGCAGTCGACGTAGATGTTCTCGCCCGTGACGCCCGAGGAGAGGTCGCTGACGAGATAGACCGCGGTCTTGCCCACGTCCTCGCCCTCGACGTTCCGGCGCAGCGGCGCGCGGTACTCGTTGTGCTTGGCGATATCGTCGGCACCGCCCACCGCCGACGACGCGAGCGTGCGCAGGTAGCCGCCCGAGATCGTGTTCACGCGGATCTTGAACTCGCCAAGCTCCGCGGCCAGGTACCGCATCGTCGACTCGAGGCAGCTCTTGGCCACGCCCATGACGTTGTAGCCCGGCACGACTTTTTCAGCGCCGTAGTAGCTCATGCCCAGGATCGAGCCGCCCGTGCGTTCCATCATGGGTTTGGCCGCCCGCGCGAGCCCCAGCAGCGTGTACGCGGAGATGTTGATCGCATCGAGATAGGCCTGTCTGGGCGTCTGGTGGAAGTTGCCCTTGGCGAGCCACGTCCGGTCGGCGAAGGCGATCGAGTGGATCAGGAAGTCCATCCGGTCATACGACTCGGCGTACTTCGCCATCACGCCCTCGATCTCGTCGTCGCTCGCCGCGTCCATCGGCGCGAGCCACGGGTCCTTCACGCCCAGGCTCTCGACCGCCTTGGCGGTTCGCCGCTCGTTCTTCTCCCCCGGCAGGTGCGTAAACGCGCAGGTGCCGCCCTGCTCGATGATGGCCTTGGCGATGTACCACGCGTAGGAGCGGTCGTTGGCGATCCCAACCACGAGCCCGACTTTGCCATCCAGTAGTCCCATCGCATCCGCTCCTTGCCTCGGGGGTCAATGCCGATTCTAGGAAGCCATCCCCTCCTTCTCCCCTCCGGGGGAGAAGGTGCCGCGCAGCGGGCGGATGAGGGGCTTGGGATTTCACCTCTCCGATCTCCCGTGCCACGGCCGTGTCTCCTGTGCCACGGCCGTGTCGGCCGTGCTCTTTATCTTCTGATGATCAACCGAGACAAGGGCCGTCAGCGGGCCGATGAGAGCGACTTCCGCTCACGTCTCCCCTGAATACCATCTCGTATGCCCGATGCCCTCGACGATTTCTACCGCTCACTCCGCCAGACGGGCCTCGTCCGCAGACTCCTCGAACTCGCCCGCGACGAGGACCTCGGGCCGGACCATCGCGATCTGACTGCCCTTGTCTGCGGCTCATCGGCCCGCACGACCACCGCCAAGGTCATGCTCGGCGCCGACGCCACCATCGCGGGCCTCGCCATCGTCCCGGATCTGCTCGAAGCTTTCCGCTCAAGTGTGGAGTTCCGGCCCCTCGCCCGCGACGGCGAACATCACGCCAAGGGCGACACCCTCGCCACGCTCACCGGCCCGCTCGACCAGATCGTCACCGCCGAGCGCACGATCCTGAACCTGCTCGGCAGGCTCTCGGGCGTCGCCACGCTCACGGCTCGGTATGTCGAGCGCGCGGGCGGCAAGGCCAAAGTCCTTGATACTCGCAAGACCACGCCCGGCCTGCGCGTGCTGGAGAAGTACGCCGTCCGCTGCGGCGGGGGGCACTCGCACCGTCTCGGGCTCCACGACGCCGTCCTCATCAAGGACAACCACATCGCGCACCTGGGCCCTGATCGGCTCACGCCCTGGCTCATCGACGCCTGCACGAAGGCCAAGAGCGAGAGCGCCTCGTTCGTCGAGGTCGAGGTGGACACGCTCATCCAACTCGACCGCGTGCTCGACGTGCCCGCCGGGCTCATCGATTACGTGCTGCTCGACAACATGAGCCCCGCGACTCTGCGCACGGCGGTGGATATGCGCACCAACCAGGGCAGCGCCGTTCAACTGGAAGCTTCTGGCGGTGTGAATCTGAGCACGATCGCCGAGATCGCTGGGACGGGCGTGGACCGGATCAGCGTCGGCGCACTGACGCACCAGGCCGTGACGGCGGACGTGCGACTCGACATCGGGCCCGGCGCATGAACGCGGAGCCATCGCCCCTCTACCGATGGGCCGACGAGCTTGAGACGCACGTCTCGGGCCTGCGGCGTCTGGGTTTGGATCGGGTGCTGGTGCTCGCGGAGACGGCTTCGACGCAGGACGCCGCCGCGCGGCACGCCGGGGGGAAGCCGGGCCTGCTCTGCATCACGGGCCGGCAGACCGGGGGCCGGGGCAGACTCGGAAGAACCTGGCTCGACGACAAGGGTTTGGGCCTGGCGATGACGCTCGTGCTGCCCGAGTCCCGGGGCGATGTGC
>JBGSIX010000155.1:0-2563 GCA_041742315.1 Phycisphaerales bacterium
TGCCGGACCGCAGCCCGGACCACCGCGTCCTCGGCGCTGGGCACATCGACCCACGAGCACACCGAGCCCCTCGCGTCCAGGCACAAGAGCCCGATCCCGCTCCCCTCGTGCGCATCGAGCCGCGTCCGGAGCCACTGGGCCGCGAACTGCACCGCGTCCGTGCCCGAGGCCTCCTGGGGCACGCGGTACCGCTCCTCACCGGATGCGCCGATCAGGCGAAGCCCGAGCAGACGCTGTCCGCTCGCGTCGCGTTCGAGATAGACGCTCGGCCCGCTCAACGCTCGATGCCCTGCCTTTCCTGCTGGCGACGCAGGAACTCCGCACGCCGCTTGTCCAGGTCCGGGTTGTTCTCCAGCTCCTCGCGCTGGACCGCGCGCAACGTCCGCATCTGGTTGTCGCCCGGGGCGATAATCGTCGAGCCCGCCACCGCGCCCGTCTCCGTCCCGCTGGACACCGAGACGAGCGTCCCGGTCGCCTTGCTTCGCTCGATCCGCTCACGACGACCCTCGCGCTCGATCTCGATCCGTCCGGGCTCGATCGACACCACCTTCGCATCCAGCTCTGGCAGCTCCTGCCCCTGGCGGAGCATCCGCTGCTTGCCGTTGATGTTCACGAGCGCGAAGCTCACCTTGGGCTCGAACACCCCGCCCAGATACGCCCAGCCCCGAGCCTCGGGGACCGCGGTCTCGGGCGGCTTGTCCATTTCGATGGTCGTGGTCGTATCCGTTTCTGCCGGCTTCTCGATGTTGGCGATCTGGTCGAGCGCGTCGCCCGCGCTGCCGGTGTCGATCCCGGGCCTGGAGATCGGCTTCTTGGAGCCGCCCCCGTCGGGCTGGCCCACGATGTCGGGCCCCTGGGGGTCCGCCCAGTCCGCCTTTGGCTCCGGGAGGCCTGGGCTGAACATCACCGCGCCGGCGGCCAGCGCGACCATCCCGAGCCCCGCGATCTGGGCGATACGCATGGTCCGGACCGCTTTGGTTCTGCTGACGCCGCTCACGCTCGCTCTCCTTAATACGCGCCCGGAACGGGAGTGTAGCCGACGCCCTCGTCCAGCTTTTTCCACTCCAGAAACCACGCGCTGGGGTGCTCGCTCCCGGTCAGCAGCGCACTCGTCGCCTGATCTCTCGGGATGAACACCGTCGCCTCGTACCGCGCAACCACTTCCTCGCGCCCAGCCTGCCCAGGGCCCACCAGCTCCGCCCGGACGCTCCAGAGCGAGGGCAACGTCGTCCACAGAGCCGTAAGCCGGGTCTGCAGGTTGTCCTCGATCCCCGCGTCGCGGGCCAGGTTCAGGAGTTCGGGCCTCGTGAACTCCGTCCGCTCGTTCCGGAAGCGGATGAGCTGGTTCGCGTACTCATCCGCGATCGCCTGGTTCTGCACCACCGCCAGCGAGAGCGCCCGGATCGCCTCGTCCGAGGCACTCGCCAGGCTCACCGCCAGGGGTCCTGCCGTCCGCCCGACCTGCTCCGCCCGCCCGCCCAGCGCGATCGCCGTGCGCTCGGCGATCTTCCGCTGCTCGCCCAAGGGGATCACATCCGCCGAGGGCTGCTGGGGATCCAAGCCCTGCGGATCGACGAGTGGCGCCGACTGCGCCTCGATGAGCCAGACGCGGAGCTCCCGCCCGCCGCTGTAGTCGAGCGTGAACACCAGTCCATCGTCGCTGATGAGCGCTTCGAGGTCCTGCTGGCCCGAGAACTGGAGCCAGAGCGCGATGAGCTCGCGCACGCCGCGCTGCCGGTGCTCGTCGATGTAGCTGGCAAGCTCATCTTCCGCGTCGAGGTGGCGGACCGCGTCGCGGTTGAGCAGCACCGCGACCGTCAGGCTCGCGATGAGCGCCAAAAGCACGACCACGGGCATCACAAACGCGCGACTCATGAGCCGCCCCCAAGCTCGGGTTCCTCGGCCTCCGTATCGACGTCGCCCAGCTCGGTGCCCGGGATCCAGCCCAGCTCGAACATCCAGCTCGCGTAGAGCCCGTCGGTCGTCGTGAGTTCAAGCTCGACGTACGCCGGGAACTGCCGCGCCTCGATCGCGCGGACCTGCGTGACCTTGCCGCTGTCGATGAAGGCCGACCACGAGAGCGAAGCCACATGCCCGCACAGCAGCTTCGGCTCGGGCAGCGTCGATTCATCGAACACATACCCCTCGGGCAACCCCGGCGGGGGCAATTGCACCCACCAGAGCTCGTACGCCGTCCGCTCCCGGCTCGCCCGGAGCGTGAACGCCCCGCGAAAGCCCAGCAATTCGTCGAATGTGAGCGCGCCAGTCGCGCCCTTGGCAAGCGTGCTCGGATCGCGAGCCGCAAGCTCCTCCTCCGTCAGCGGCGGGTACGTCGCCCGCGGCAGCCGATCGACCACGATCTCAAGCCTCGGCTCGCCGTCAACATTGGCAAGCTCGAAGTGGTGGGGGAGCCCCTCGATGGGCTCTGGGAAGGGCACCTCAAGGATCGCCTCGATCTGCTCATCGGTGAGCGTGTCGGGCAGCGTCTCGCGGACGATGTTGTTGGGCGCGGGCCTGAGCCTCGACAGCGCGCTCGACACCGCGATCCGCACCTCCGCCAGCT
>JBGSIX010000156.1:0-17550 GCA_041742315.1 Phycisphaerales bacterium
ACCGCCATGGCGACCGGTGCGGCTTACACCGCCGGCGCTTCGGCTGCTGACGTTGCGGGCGCAACCGGCACGACCCCGGGCTACCACCCGATCGGCGCCGACGGCGTCGTGGGCGCTGCTGACCTTGACTACATCTACGCCCAGTTCGCCGATCTCGCCGGCGCTGAGCTCAGCTGGACCGACACCGACGACGTCTCCACCGCCAACCGCCTGGGCCTCGTCCGTGACCTCTCGGCCGACGTCACCGGCGACCTTCTGGTCAACCAGGACGACATCTGCGCGACCCTGGCCTTCCTCGGCACCTCCACCGGCGACGTCAACCTCGACGGCGTCGTCAACGGCACCGACTCGAGCATCGCCAACGGCAACCTCGGCAACGCCGGCGGCTGGGCCGACGGCGACGTCAACGGCGACGGCATGGTCACCCAGGCCGACGTCAACATCATCACCGGCGCTGCGGCCGATCCCTGCAACGCCGTCACCCGTGACTGCTGCGATCAGAACGGCGACAACGCCTGCACCCCGGCCGACTTCACGGCCTGGATCGCCAACTACAACAGCAGCAACCCGCTCGCCGACGTCAACCAGGACGGCTTCGTGACCCCGGCCGACTTCACGGCCTGGATCGCCGCCTTCAACGCCAGCCAGAGTGGCAACCCGACGAGCTGCAACTGATCCGAAACCCGGGCAGGAATTCTCTGATTCCTCCCAGTCCCCGGCGGCACCCGTGAAAGCGGGTGCCGTCTTTTATCAGGCAATCTGATCGCGCTCATCGCCGCTTGATGAGCCGGTCACTCCACCATGCCATCACGCGCTCGGTATCAGCATCCGTGAGCCGGAACGCCCTGCAGATCTGCTTGCCGGACAGGGAGAGCGCCTCGCGTCGAACGGAATCCGATTCGGCGCTCTGGGCACATTCGAACGCGGTAGCGGCTTCGTCCCACTCCGATTGCCCCTGAGGCGCCGGAAGTTCCAGAACCTGCTTCGCGGCGAGTTTGATCGCATCTCCCGTGCGCGCGGTTCCCGCGTAGCGATCCATCGCCAGAGCCGTCGCGACCGGCGAACCGATGAGCGATGCCACATGCCAGAGTCGATCGGGTTCTGTCGGAACGACGGTGAGGACCGGCATGCAGGGGACAAAATCGCCGGCGCTGTCCACGAAGACTTCGAGGATCCGGGTCTGCGTGGCGACCATGACTTTGGGGACCAGTCTTTTCTGGAGCCAGGTCAGCATGTGCGCATTGGCTTCGAGGGCTGTGGTATTGACCCTTGGTGCTTTCCAGCTTTGCTTGTGAATGCGCGTCGGGCGGGTGCCCCAGAGAGACTGCGCGGGGTCCAGCAGGCCCGAGGTGAGGAGCTTCGGGCAGTTGTCTGTGGGCAGATCGGGAGTTGATTCAACGATCGCGCCTTGGAGGCCGTAGTACTCGTCTCGGAAATCGGCGGTTGCGTGCGCGATGTCCTGGATGGAACCCGAATGGGCAAAATCGAAGGTTGGCACGCCGCGGGCGGCGCTCCCGAGGAAGGCCCAGGTTTCGCGTGCGAGGAGCTCTTTGTTCTGGAGGCAGTAGTCGGGAAGCGGAGTGATCTCGGCTTGGTGAGAGCGAGTGACGGATTGTGCTCTGCCGCTCACGCGGAGCACTGGGGCGCAGGTGGAAACCAGCGCGTCCTCGAAGGCGTTGCCATCCGAGAGCCAGAGGTGTTCGAGAGCCGCAGATTCGGCGGCGGCTTTGCGGATCCGCTCCGCGTCGCGCGAGGCGAGCACGGACTGCGGCAGGAGCAGCGCGACCGTTCCCCCATCTTGGACAAGTCCGAGCGACTGATCGAGGAAGATCGCCGCTGAATCGGTGTAGGCACCGGTTCGGCCCTCGGAATTCTGCGCGATGATCGCGGCGAGTCCCCGGTCATGCGCGGTCCTGCTGCTGAGCTGGCTCTGGAAGGGTGGGTTGCCGACGATCGCGTCGAAGCCCGAGGGCAGAGATTTTGGCTCCCTCTCATCCATTGATCGGCTGACCCCAAGGTTCTCGTCCCGTCCGAACCGAGCCAACAATACCAGAACGGGGGCTCTTAGGCCCGCCTTGCGATGGAGTTCCCAGGCATGTTCATGCGGATGATCTACGACGATGCGCTGGCTCAGGCCGCATATCTCATCGGGTGCCAGAAAACGGGCGAGGCGATCGTCTTTGACCCGGAGCGGGACGTTGATCGGTACATCGCGCTGGCCAAGGCGAACGGGCTTCGGATCGTCGCGGCCGCCGAGACGCACATCCACGCCGACTTCCTCTCGGGCGTGCGCGAGCTCGCCGAGCGCATCGGCGCGAGGGTCTACGTCTCGGGCGAGGGCAAGCCCGACTGGGATTCGCGTTGGCTGAACGACAAGGTCGGCGGCGGGCCTTACGACGCGGTTGAGCTCAAGGATGGGGACACCTTCCGCATCGGGAACATCGAGTTCAGAGCCGTGCACACGCCGGGGCACACGCCCGAGCACATGAGTTACCTCGTGACGGATCTCGGAGCCGGCGCGGACGAGCCGATCGGCATGGTGACGGGCGACTTTGTGTTTGTGGGTGATCTGGGCAGGCCCGATCTGCTCGAGACCGCTGCGGGGATGCAGGGTGTGAAGGAGGAGTCCGCGAGCCAGCTCTTTGCCTCAGCCAAGCGGTTCGTTGCCGAGATCCCGGGTCATGTGCAGGTCTGGCCCGCCCACGGCGCGGGCAGCGCGTGCGGCAAGGCGCTCGGAGCCGTCCCGCAGTCGACCGCGGGGTACGAGAAGAAGTTCAGCCCGGCGCTCAGGCTCATCGGCTCTGAGCCCGAATTCACGGGCTTTATTCTGGAGGGCCAGCCCGAGCCGCCGCTCTACTTTGCGCGGATGAAGCAGCAGAACCGCGACGGCGTGCCCGTGCTCGGCAAGCTTCCCTCGCCGGCAAAGCTCGATGAGTCTCACATCGCAACGATTCCAGTCGCATCGGTGGTCATCGATACAAGGCCGGTCGATCGCTTCAAGCGGGGGCATCTGCCGGGCTCGATCTACTCGCCGCTCGGCGGCATGTTTCATACCGCCGCGGGTTCGTATGTCGATCCGAATGCTGAGATCGTCCTCGTTGTGGATGAGGCCCGTGTCGAGCAAGCCGTTCGGGAGTGCGTGCGGATCGGGCTCGATCGAGTGGTCTCCTATGTCACGCCCATGACGCTCGACCGCTTCGCGGCATCGGGCGGCAAACTGAGTTCGCTCGCGGAGGTCACCGCCTCGCAGCTCAGTGAGAAGCTTCGCAGCGAACACCCGCTCGTGCTTGATGTCCGCAAGGCGACCGAGCACGCGGAGAACGCGGTACCGGGTTCGATGAACAAGGCCCACACACGGCTCGCCGAGAGCGTGGATGAACTCCCCAAGGACCGCGAGATCTATGTGCACTGCAAGGCGGGGGTGCGATCGGTTGTCGCTTCTTCGCTCATGCTCAGGCGCGGGCTGAGGCCGATCAACGTTGCGGGCGGCTTCGATGCCTGGGCCGCGGGCGGATTCGAGACGACGAAGTGATTCTGGGCGAAGCTACACCAACGACGGGAGCGACATGCTGATTCTGAGCCTCGCGGGCGCCCTGGTCATCGGGATCACACTGGGCCTGATGGGCTCGGGCGGTTCGATCCTCACGCTGCCGCTGCTTGTGTACCTGCTGGGCCGAGAGGGTGACATCGCCTTTGCCGAGTCGCTCGCCATCGTGGGGGGGATCGCGGCCTTTGGCGTGATCCCACACGCACGCAAGGGTCTCGTCGAGTGGCGCACGGCCCTGCTCTTTGGCATCCCAAGCATGGCTGGCGCGTTCGGCGGGGCATACATCGGCGGCTGGATGAACGACACGCTCCAACTCATCCTGTTCGCGGGCATCATGCTCGCGGCCTCGATCTTCATGTTCCGCAAGTCGAAAGCCAAAGCGGAGGAAACATCCGAGACCCCAGCGACTCGTCCCATCCCCGTGCTGGTCGTGCTCCAGGGCGCGGCGGTGGGCGTCATCACCGGCATCGTGGGTGTGGGCGGCGGATTCCTGATCGTGCCCGCGCTGGTGCTGCTCGCAAGAATCCCGATCCACCGTGCGGTCGCGACGAGCCTGCTCGTAATCGCGGCCAACTCGGCGGTCGCTTTCACGCGCTACAGCATCGGGCTCTCCGACGAGGGCCTGCACGTCGACTGGGGCATCATCGCGACGTTCATCGCGGTTGGGGCGATGGGCACGTTTGTCGGCAAAGCCCTGGGGGGCCGGATCAGCCAGGCAGGGCTTCGGCGGGTCTTTGCGGTCTTCCTGGTGGTCATGGGGATCGTCATCATCGCTAAGGAGTCGTCGAAGTACTTCGCCAAACCCGAACCTGTTCCGAGCAACGAGGCCCCTGGCTGAATCTGCACGGAACGCTTGCAGAGCGGGCTTTGGGGCTTCGGGTAGAGTGCTTCTACTCCAACGGGGGATTCACAATGATCACACTGCGCGCTCGTGTTCTTTCGCTCGTTCTCCTGCTTGCCGGGCCTGCTGCCTCTGCACAGGTGCAGGAGGAACGCACCGCGCCGGAGCACAACAGGCACCTCGTTCGTCACAACCCGGATCACTCGACCTCGGACGATCCGTCACGTTTCTTTACGAGCCGTTCGTCGGTTGTAGTATTGCCGCTGCCGGGCGAGACGGATGCCTTCACTTTCGTCGTGTATGGCGACCGCACGGGCGGGCCCGACGCGGGGATCAACATTCTCAAGGACGCGGTCCGCGACACGAACCTGCTCGAGCCCGATCTCGTGATGACCGTGGGCGATCTCGTCGATGGCTACAACCAGACCGAGGAGTGGCTCAGGCAGACCAACGAATTCAAGGGCGTCATGGACGAGCTCATCTGCCCGTGGTTCCCGGTCGCGGGCAACCACGATGTCTACTGGCGGGGCGAAGGCAAGCCTGCAGGCGAGCACGACGCCGACTACGAGATGCACTTCGGCCCGCTTTGGTACGCCTTCGAGCACAAGAACTGCTTCTTCATCGTGCTATACACCGACGAAGGCAACCCGGAAACGGGCGAGAAGAACTTCAGCAAGCCCGAGTGCCAGGAGATGAGCCCCGAACAACTCGCCTGGCTCGCCCAGATGCTCGAGCAGGGCAAGGACACAGAGCACGTGTTTCTGTTTCTGCACCACCCGCGCTGGCTCGGCGGAAACTACGGCGACTCGTGGGAGCAGGTCCACGAGATGCTCGTTGAGGCGGGCAACGTCTCGGCGGTCTTCGCGGGGCACATCCACCGCATGCGCTACGACCCGCGTGACGGCATCGACTACGTCACGCTCGCCACGGTGGGGGGCTACCAGGACAAGGCCGTACCCGACGCGGGCTGGCTCCACCACTTCAACATCGTGACCGTCCGGCCCAACCAGATCGCCCATGCCTCGATCCCGGTGGGTGAGATCATGGATGTCCGCGAGCTGACGGGAGCCGTCGCGGACGACGCCGCTCGGCTTGCTTCCACGGCGGTTTCCGTCTCGCCCGCTCTCTCGATCGATTCGTATGGCTCGTGCGAGGGCGAAGTCGAACTGGTCATGACCAACCCGACCCAGTACGCGGTCGATTTCACGCTCATGCCCGAATCCCGCGACAGCCGCTGGATCGCCTGGCCCAACCACCTTCACGGCTCGCTCGAACCGGGCGAAGAACTCCACGCGAAAATCGAGATCGCCCACACGGGCGGGCTCGACGAGGCCTTCCGCGACCTGGCCCTGACGATCGACACCGAGATGCTCCTGCCCGGGCACCGATACGCGATCCCGACGATTACCGCCGACATCCCGGTCGTGCTGGACGTCGAGAGTCTGCCGCCCGCATCGCAGGATCGCTCGCTCGTGCTCGATGGCGCGTCCGCCGCGGTGATCCCGAGCCAGAAGATCAAGCTCGCCGACGGGCCGCTCACGCTGGAGTGCTGGTTCACAGGCGAGGACTACGCGGGCAGGCGCGGGCTCGTTACCAAAACCGAGGGGAGCGAGTACGGGCTGTTCGTCACGGACGGCAAGCCCGGCTTCTCCGTGCACGTCGGGGGTGAGTACGCCGACGCCGAGGTGACCGGGTCCGTCCTCAAGCCCGGCGTGCGTTACCACCTCGCGGGCGTGTATGACGGCAAGTCGGCCAAGCTCTATCTGGACGGCAATCTGCTCGCGGGCGTGGACCGCGCGGGCAAGCGCAAGACGAACGATCTCCCGCTCGTGATCGGGGGCGACGTGGACGGTGCCGGCAAGCCCACGAGCGAGTTTGCGGGCACGATCGAAGCCGTGCGGCTCTCGAACGTCGCGCGATACTCGGGCAACGCGTTCGCGCCCGCGCAGGACTGGGCCCCCGATGCGAACACGGTGCTGCTCTTTGACATGGACCGGAACATGGGCCCTTGGGCGATCGACGAATCCGAGAGCCACGCGCACGCCAAGCTCGTCGGGGAGGCGAAGCTCGAATAGGGGCGGGGGAGCCCTGAGAAGAGCCACCTGTCGGACTCGAACCGACGACCTGCGGTTTACAAAACCGCTGCTCTACCAACTGAGCTAAGGTGGCCTCGCCCGATGGTATGCCTGCCCGCCAAGCGGTGGGGGGCGTACTGCCCACCAGAAGCGAGGCCTAATCGGGCAGCTCGTTTCGGAGCCGATCCATGATCCGTTCGGCCCTGAGCAGGCACTTCACCGGGTCGGGGTCGGTCACGGTGACGTGTCCGATTTTCCGGCCCCGGCGTTCGGCCTTGCCGTAGTGATGAAGCCAAACGCCGGGTTCATCCCGAAGAAACCCGGCCTCGGGCATCCGACCGATGAGGTTGAGCATCACCGAGTGACCGCTCGCCTCGGTTGGCCCCAGCGGGAGCCCCAGGACCGCCCGCACATGGTTCTCGAACTGCGAGGTGAGCGCTCCCTCGATGGTCCAATGCCCGGTGTTGTGGACGCGGGGCGCCATCTCGTTGGCCAGGAGTTTGCCGCCCACGTCGAAGAACTCGATCGCGAAGACGCCGACGTATCCCAGACGCTCGGCAACTTTCCGAGCCGCACGCCCGGCCTGGGTCTCGACCGATTCGGGAACGTCCGCAGGCGCGGTGCTCCGCACGAGCATGCCCTGCTCGTGCGTGTTCTCGGCGAGCGGGTAGGCCCGGAACTCGCCCTCACGCGAGCGGCAGGCGATGATCGAGAGCTCACGATCGAACGCGACAAACGCCTCGTAGATGCAGTGTCGTTCTTTGACCCACTCCAAGGCCCTCGCGACGTGTTGGTCGCTACGCAGCACACGCTGGCCCTTGCCGTCGTAGCCGCCAGAGCAGGACTTGAGCACGCCCGGGAGCCCGAGTTCCGCGACGGCCCGCTTGAGATCATCAGGGCTTCGCACCTCGCGGTAAGGCCCGACGGCGACGCCCGTGGTTTCAAAGTACCGCTTTTCCGCGATACGGTTCGAAGAGACTCGGAGCGCTTCGGCAATGGGATAGATCCCGACCTCGCGTGAGAGCAGCTCCACGCTCGATGCGGGGACGTTCTCGAACTCAAACGTCACGGCGTCGCAACGATCGGCGAGCCGGTGGAGCGCACTTTCATCGTCGTACGCGTGGACCCAGAGCTCCGCATCAGACGCGGCGCACGCATCCGGGCTCGGATCGACCGCGATGCACGAAATGCCGAGGGGCTTGGCGGCCTGGGCCATCATCTGCGCAAGCTGACCGCCGCCGAGAATCCCGAGCACGGGCCCGCCGCTCAAGAGTCTTTCCCCGAACGCGGATCTGTGGGCACGGTGTCGGTCTGATTCTGCCGAAACGCCTTCACCCGTTCCGCGAGCGCTGCGTCGGTGATTGCCAGGATCTGAGCCGCCAAGAGCCCGGCGTTCTTCGCTCCGGCTTCGCCGATGGCGAGTGTGCCCACGGGGATGCCCCCGGGCATCTGCACGATCGAAAGGAGTGAGTCGAGCCCGCTGAGGGCCTTGGACTGCACGGGGACGCCCAGCACGGGCAGGTGGGTCATCGAGGCGATCATGCCCGGGAGGTGCGCAGCGCCGCCCGCGCCGGCGATGATGACTCGGATGCCGCGGCTTGCTGCGCCCTTGGCGTATTCAACGAGGCGATCCGGTGTGCGGTGCGCCGAGACGACCCGGCACTCGTGGGCGACGCCGAGCAACTCAAGAGCCGCCGATGCGGCCTGCATGGTCGGCCAATCCGAGTCGGAGCCCATAACGATCCCGACGAGCGGGGTGGCGCTTTGCTGATCGCTCATGCCCAAGAATAGTCTTCACAGAGCGAATCGGCTTAGGCCGCGATCGATTTCTCCCAGCGCCAATCGGCCCATTTCTGGCAAGCCTCGACGAGCACACGAGACGAGACGGGCTTGGGCAGGTAGTCCTGGCACCCCGCCCGGATGCAGCGCTGACGGTCGCCTTCCATGGCGTGAGCGGTGAGCGCGAGGATCGGCCCGCTGAACCCGAGGTCTCGGAGCATCCCGGTCGCCGCATACCCGTCGATCTCGGGCATCTGCATGTCCATCAGGACCAGATCGAAGCCCGGTCTCGAGGGGTCGTCCAGGGCTTCAAAGATTTCCACGGCTTCACGTCCGTTCTGTGCAAGCTGCACCTCGGCGCCGGCTTTCTGCAGAATGTACGACAGCAGTTTCTGGTTGTCGATACCGTCCTCGACCAGCAGCAGCCGGAGCCCGTCGAGGCCAGAGGTCGGCAAGCGATGCGGCCTGGCGAGAGTTGAAACATCCTCGTCAGCGCCCGCGACGATCGGTGACGGCCTGTTCATCAGACCGATTTCCGAGGAACCGACTCGGACAGAAACGGTAAACGTGCTGCCTTTGCCCAGTTCGGACTCGATCGTCATGCAGCCGCCGAGTTTCTGCGCAAAGACATTCGAGAGGCGGAGCCCGAGGCCGGTGCCACCGAATCGGCGTGTCATCGACCCGTCGGCCTGCGTGAATGGATCGAAGTTTCGAAGCCGTTCGATGTCGGCAGTCGAGATCCCGATCCCGGTATCCTGCACAGCAATTGTGATCATCCCGGTTCGATCGGGCAACGACTGGTAGCTGATCTGTACGGTGATTCCGCCGCTTTCTGTGAATTTGATGCCGTTCCCGATCAGGTTGAGCAGGATCTGCCGAAGTCTGGTCGGATCGGATTTGACGACGGACGGGAGCTCGGTCAGGAAATCAACCGAGAGCCCGATGTGCTTGGCGCGGGCGCGTCCGGAGAGCATCATCACCGTCTCCTGGATGAGCCGTGCGGGATCCATCTGGACGGATTCAACGTGCATCATCCCGGCATCGACTTTGCTGAGATCGAGAATGTCGTTGAGGATCATGAGCAGGTGGTTTGCGTTGTTGTGGACGGCTCGGAGTGAATCGGAGAGCTCCTCGGGATCCTGAATGACCGCGCTGTCCGCTGTCAGGAGCTCCGTGTACCCGATGATGGCTGTCAGTGGGGTGCGGAGCTCGTGGCTCATGTTGGCCAGGAAGTCGCTTTTCGCACTGCTGGCGTTCTCGGCGAGTTCCTTCGCACTGATGAGCTGCTGATTGGCTCTGACAACATCGGAGATATCCCAGTTGACGCCGGTCATGGAGAGCAGTTTCCCGTTTGCATCTCTCGTAGCGGTTGCGGCAAGGCTGATGTAGCGAACCTGATCGCCTCCGGGGAGCACGCGGAAAGTGGTCTCCACTCGTTCGAGGCCGTTCTGGAGTCTGGCCTGGAAGGCTCGCATCTTGGGGAGATCGTCGGGATGGACACGCGATTCCCAGAGCGTAAGGCTCGGAACGACGCTCTCGCAGGAGGTGCCATAGAGACTGTGCATCGTCTCGTCCCAGATCAGATCGTCCGTTTCGAAGCGATACTCAAAGACGCCGAGCCCGGCGCCATTTGTCGCGGTTTCGAGTCTGTCGGCGATCGACATGAGCCGCTCGCGCGTCTGGTGCAGCTCGAGCTCGATCTGATACCGCTCGAGCTCGGCCGCGACGCGCGCTCCGATCAGTCGGATCGTCGACTCAAGATCATTCGAACCTTCACGCGGCTTTGAGTGCCCGATGATGAGAAGCCCGATCGCTTCGCCGGCGTTATCGCTCAGAAGCAGCCCTGTATAGCTCCGGGCGTTCAGTTCTCCGAGCGTCTCGTCGAGTGGGAATTGCTCGGCGACGTGGTCCTCGATGTGGCAGTACGTACTCGCCACGGCAGATTCGCACGGCGTGCCGGCGAGGCTGTATTCAGTGTGTGGAAGTTCGCCGTTCGGTGTCCAGCTGGCAACGATCCGAGCCTTCGG
Source organism: Phycisphaerales bacterium (assembly GCA_041742315.1). Taxonomy (GTDB): domain Bacteria; phylum Planctomycetota; class Phycisphaerae; order Phycisphaerales; family UBA1924. The sequence continues at coordinate 10,270 of JBGSIX010000156.1, forward strand.
GATGCCGTGGTCTGCGAGCTTTGACACGCAAGCGATATCGATGTCGAGTGTTTCGGTCAGTGTCCTGCAGATATGCAAAAGCACGGAGTCCTCGGACGAATTCTGATTGAAGCTGACGATCGATCGGAGCGCTAACTCGAGTCTCTTGGTTTGATCGATGTCGATGTGCACCCCGATCGCTCGAATCGGCGTTCCATTCTCAGATCGTTCGATCAATCGTCCAATATCCTGAATCCATTTCCAGGAGCCGGCCTTGGTTCTGAGGCGGTACTCACTCCGATACGTATCGACATCGCCCCGGATGTGGCGGAGAAAGTCACCCTGGGCTTGCTGGAGATCATCCGGATGAATCAGCTCGTGCCATGTTTGCGCTGCCATGGCAAGCTCGCCAGGCTCGTAGCCAAGCATCGTAAACCAGTTGTCGTTGTAGTAGATATTCCCGGTCTGGATCCATTCGTCCCACAGGCCTTGGCGTGTGATATCGATCGCGAGATCGAGCCTGTCATTGGCGAGCTTTCGCTGGGTGATCTCGTGTGTCAGGCAGAATACAAGGCGCGGTTTGCTCGGTAAACCCGGGATGACGACCCCCTTTGATCGTTGACTGAGCCAACGGCTTGATCCGTCCGGGCTGAGCAACTCGTATTCAACCTCGGTGATCTCACCTTCCGCTGCCCGTCGAATCGCGTCCCGGTAAGATTTCACGTCCCGTGAGTGAAACAGATCGGTTGCGTCAGTCCCAAGAAATGGGTCTGCGGTATCGACCCCGAGAAAGTCCAGCGTGTTCTGACTGAGTGAGACGACACGGCAATCTTCATCCAAGACTTTCATGCATGCGGTCTCAAGCTCGGCGAGTAAGCCCATGCCCGGTGCGTACCGCAGCAGCCCGTCGACGAACAGACGCCCGTCTCGCAGGTACTCCCGCTGAATGATGCGTGATCGAAACAGCCAGCAGACGAGAGAGAGATGGGCAATCCCCGCGGGCACCGCCAAGGCTTCGAAATAGATGATGTCACGATCGAGGGCGTCAATAAACTCAATCAGATCAACGGACCGGATCTGTGTGAACGCAAGCAGAAACGCAAAGATGAGCAGAGCAACGCAACCCAGCGCGGCCGCTATCCCGGCAAGTACCCCGGGCCAGATCATCGAACCGTGCTTGGAACCGCCGATACCTGATTGAAGCTGATTCTGCACGGTACGTCTCCGATGAATAGGAGCTGGAGCCCGGTACTATCGGTCGTCCAGACATGAAACCCGTCTGAGTCAAAGACCTCGGAATGCAAGAAGAAACGGCAGTTATATGGACGTCTACCTCATGCGATGAATGCGTTGCAATGCCGATCAGTTTCATCGAAGGCCCCTGCACCTCGGTGAGCAAAAGTGGCCGCCGCATCCGACCATCTCTCCGGGTTCGTTTCCCGGCTGCGGCTGAAACCCAGAAAGACGGCCACCCAAACAGTTCTCTGAAATCCGCACGCCATCTCCACCGAGCCATGTTCTGCGAGAGCCGCTTGCTCTCATGCCCACGAAAGTTCGGTTTGATCTCCCTTGAAAGAACTCCGGCTTGTTTGATTGAGGAGGTCGAGGGGATATGATAGTTAGTAAACACTAGTATAAGGCGCAGGCAATACCCGCAATGCCCGAACGCATGGATCGAGATGTTGTGAATACTCGCCGCCCCCTCAAGGCCCGCGGTTCGCGCCGGGTTGTCCGCCTGGCCGGAGCCCTCTGCAGTCTGGGCGTGACCCCGAACGCGGTCTCCGTTTCGAGCATCGCCTTCGCATTGCTCGGCGCCGCCGCGCTGGTGGCCCAGGGCCACACCGAACCCGTTCCCAGCGCCGCGCTCCTGCTCGTCGCGATCGCGTGCATCGGGCTGCGGAGCCTGGCGAACCTGATCGACGGCATAATCGCCGTCGAAGGCGGGCGCGGTACGCCCGCTGGCCCGCTCTATAACGAGTTCCCCGACCGCGTCTCCGACGCCGCCTTCTTCATCGCCGCCGGGTACGCGACACCCAACATGCCCGCGGGCATCGTCCTCGGCTGGACATCCGCGCTACTGGCAATCACCACCGCGTACGTCCGCGCGCTGAGCGTCTCCGTCGGCGGGCCGCAGGATTTTGTTGGCCCGATGGCCAAGCCCCACCGCATGGCATCCCTCGCAATCGGCTGCGCCGCGCTGGCAGCAGAGCAAATCACGACCGGCACGTCGTACGCGATGCCCATCGCACTGGGCGTGATCACCCTCGGGTGCGTCATCACCATCGCCCGCAGGCTCCGCCGCGCTGCGCACGCGCTCGGGGCAACGCCATGATCCAGAGCGTCATCGCGCTGACCACGCGCATCATCACCGGCTGTCACTCCCGGCAGGTCGGCCTTTGCGCGCCCAGCGGACCCAGGGTCTACTTCGCAAACCACACCAGCAACCTCGACGCGGTCGTCGTCTGGTCCTCGCTCCCGCGTCAGTGCCGCAAGAACTGCCGCATCGTCGCCGCCCGGGATTACTGGGGGAAAACAGCGATCCGTCGCTGGCTCTCGTGCCGCGTCTTCCACGCCGTGCTCATCGACCGCACGAGCGTCTCGCACCGCCGAAGCCCGCTGACCGCGATCACCGCCTGTCTCGACGAGGGCTGCTCCGTCATCATCTTTCCCGAGGGCACCCGAGGCGACGGCGACCAGACCGCCGAGTTCAAGCCGGGCCTCTGGCACATCGCCAAAGCCCGCCCCGACGTCGAACTCGTCCCCGTCTGGATCGAGAACCTCAGCCGCGTCCTGCCCAAGGGCGAGATCCTGCCCGTCCCGATCGCCGTGGCGGTCACGCTGGGCGAGCCCGTCTTGCGCGAAGAAACCGAAGACAAGCAGTCCTTCCTCGACCGCTGCAGGCAGGCCATGCTCGATCTGAAAGGAGTGGGGGCGTGATCGAACACAGCATGCTCATCCTGCTCGGCATCGTCGCCGCGCTCCTGACGCTCGGCACGCTCGCCGCCCAGATCGGCATCCGCACCGCGCGCACAGAAAAAGGCATCGAGGTCGCCCAAAACCTCCGCGCCCGCATGCGAAGCTGGTGGGTCATGGCCTCCATCTTCGTCGTCTCCATCCTCGTGGGCGGCGTCACGACCACCGTCCTCTTCGCCATCAGTTCCTTTCTCGCGCTCCGCGAGTTCATCACACTCACACCCACCCGCCGGGGCGACCACCGCGCGCTCTTCTGGGCCTTCTTCGTCGTCATCCCGATCCAGTACATCCTCATCGCGCAGGAGCGGTACACCGCCTTCTCGATCTTCATCCCGGTCTATGCGTTCCTGCTCATCCCCGCCCGCATGGCCGCCGCCGGCGAAACCAAGGAATTTCTCGGGCGCATGGGCCGCATCCAGTGGGGCCTGATGACCTGCGTCTACTTCATCAGCCACGTCCCCGCCCTGCTCACGCTCCAGATCAAAGGCTACGACCACTCCAACGCCACGCTCCTTTTCTTCTTCATCCTCATCGTGCAGGTCAACGACGTCTTCCAGTACATCACCGGCAAGCTCTTCGGCAAGCGCCCCATCGCCCCGCTCGTCAGCCCCAACAAAACGATCGCGGGCCTCCTCGGCGGGCTCGCCGTCTCCGCCTCGGTCGGCGCCGCGCTCTCGTGGGTCACGCCCTTCTCCCCGCTCGCCGCCGCGGGCATGGCCTTCGCCATCGCGTTCATGGGCTTCCTGGGCGATCTCACCATGTCCGCCGTCAAACGCGACATCGGCGTCAAGGACTACTCCCAGGCCATCCCAGGCCACGGCGGCGTCCTCGACCGGCTCGACTCACTCACCTTCGCCGCGCCCCTCTTCTTCCACCTTGTCCGCCACTTCTACGCCCTCCCCGTGTGAGCGAGTCAGGGGTACTCATCGCTCGCGATCGATATCACTCCCTGCTAAACTCGCACCCAAGTAACCACCCGGAGCGTCCCCGATGGCCACCACCACGCCCGAGCACGACGAACGGATCGCGAAGATGACCTTCGCCTCGGTCTACCCGCACTACGTCACCAAAGTCGAGAAGAAGGGCCGAACCAGGCAAGAGCTCCACGAGGTGCTGACCTGGCTCACGGGATTCGACGAGAAAGCGATCCAGAAGCACATCGAGAAGAAGTCCACCTTCGAGCAGTTCTTCAAGGCCGCCAAACTCAACAAGAACGCCCACCTCATCACCGGCGTGATCTGCGGCTACCGCGTCGAAGACATCGAGAACCCACTCACCCGAAAGGCCCGCTACCTCGACAAACTCGTCGACGAACTCGCCAAGGGCAAGAAGATGGAAAAGATCCTGCGGACTGGGTGAAGAGGCTGGCGGGGGTCGGTTTGCTACAGGTTGTCGAGCCATGGACGTGCAGAATCACTGAGAAGAAACGAGGCCCACATGACTCGGATGTTGTTCTTGGCATTCCTATTGAACGTGAATGCAGGTCTTGCAGCAAGTCAGTCAGGCGATGGCGTAGCCATTTCGGAAGCATGGGACGCGCATGTTGTCTACGAAGAGGCCGTTGCCTGCTACACGCTGCATGGCCAGCCGCGAGAATTCGCAGGGCAGATACTGATCCAGTTTGAAGAGAACGAATCAGAGTGCACGGTTGCAATTCTCGATACTCATGATTGGTCTGACGATTTTGTCAATAAATGGAATCAAACTATTCACAACAACGAGCCAATGCATGAATTGTGGGAAAGCATGCCCGCGCCGACGAAATGCTGGACTCTCGACGACGCATCGATGACCGCAATGCACTCCGGGTCGGCCGCCTGGGATCGTGAACGCAAGACAGTCTTGGTGGGCAGTATTACTGGATCACCCCGCCATGAGAGGGCCGTTCGGAGGAAATTCGATCCGGTGAAGCCGGAGTGGTGGCCGAGTCAATACGCACTATCCGAGTCCGGTCGGAATGAGTACGGGAACGTCATGCCAGCACAGGAGGCGGTGTACTACGTCAGCAGCGGGAAGCAAACAGAGAGCCTATCTGATATCTGGGGTGAGATTCCAAGGTACGAAGGCCCGGGCAAGTTCGTCATCCGGAACAAGGATGGTTCCGATGAAAGGTTGGCCGTCTTCACACTCGAAATCCAGGAAATCCATTCGGGTCTCTTTGCTTTCGTCAGCATGGACGGTCAATGGGCTGTTGTGTTGGCGTCAACTGAGAACAAGTTCTGGATACTCGACCTTCGCAAGGCATGGCCAGCTTTGCGAAATGTAGAACGGCCTGCCGTTTGCCAGCAAGAACCCACGGACGACGGCAAGTGAATCAGTTCCTGCTTGAGAACGCATACGCGATCCTTCAGGCCACGCCACCTATCAAGGTCAAAAGCAACAAAGCCGGCTGCTCTCGCAACCGGCCTTCTGCAAATAGCGGGGGCTGGATTTGAACCAACGACCTCCGGGTTATGAGCCCGACGAGCTACCAGACTGCTCTACCCCGCAATCAGGAGAGGACACTAGGCTCACCCAACTTCGTCGTCAACAGGCCTCCCGACCGGCCAAACGACCTACCATCGCCGCGTGACCCAGAAACCATCCATCAACGTCCTTCTCATCGGTGGCGGCGGCCGCGAGCATGCCCTCGCCCACGCCCTCACCAAATCCCCCCGACTGGGCTCCCTCCACGTCACTCACCCGCAAAACCCGGGCCTGGCCAGGCTCGGCAAACCCGTCGATGTCCCCGTCTCTAAGGCCGAGATCTACCGCCTCGTCCAGTACTGCGACAAACACCAGATCGGTCTCGTCGTCATCGGCCCCGAAGGACCCCTCGCCGAGGGCTACGCCGACAAGCTTGCCACCGACACCCGCCTCGTTTTCGGCCCAAAGGCCAACGGCGCTATCCTCGAAGCCGACAAGGCCTGGGCCAAGCAGCTCATGCGCGGCGCCTCCATCCCCACGGGCGAGTCGCGTGTCTTCACCAAGCTCGAGCAGGCCGTCAACTACCTCGAAACCCGCGAGGAGTCGCCCGTCCTCAAAGCCGCCGGCCTCGCCGCGGGCAAGGGCGTCGTGCTCCCCGCGAACATGGAAGAAGCCGTCGCATTCCTCACCGACTGCCTCCAGGGCAACAAGTTCGGCGATGCCGGCCGCAAGGTCCTCATCGAAGAACGCCTCGAAGGCCCCGAGGTCTCCGTTCTCTCGCTCGTCGACGGCCGCAACATCTACGTCCTCGAAACCGCGCAGGACCACAAGCGCCTCAAAGACAACGACGAGGGCCCCAACACGGGCGGCATGGGCGCCTTCAGCCCGAGCAACAACGTCACCGAAGAGCTCATGGACCTCGTCCAGCGCGAGATCCTCGTGCCCACCGTCGACGCCCTCCGCCGCGAGGGCATCGACTTCCGTGGCGTGCTCTACACGGGCCTCATGCTCACGCCCTCGGGCCCCAAAGTCCTCGAGTACAACGTCCGCTTCGGCGACCCCGAGTGCCAGGCCATCCTGCCGCGCCTGAAATCCGACTTCCTCGAAGTCTGCCTCGCCACCTGCACCGGCAAGCTCAGCGACATCGACATCGACTTCGACCCACGCCCAAGCTGCTGCCTCGTCCTGGCGAGCAAGGGCTACCCGGAAAAACCCGTCACGGGCGACATCATCTCCGGCATCGAAGACGCGCAGAAAGTCGAGGGCGTCACCGTCTACCACGCGGGCACCAAGCTCGACGAGAAGGGCAACGTCGTCACCGCCGGCGGCCGAGTCCTCAACGTCGTCGCCCTCGGCGACACCCCCGAAGAAGCCCGCGAGCGTGCGTACCAGGCCGCCAAGAAAATCAACTTCCCCGGCAAACAACTCCGCACCGACATCGGCGCGAAGTAAGAAGTCACTTCATCGGATGTTTTCCTCCTTCTCCCCTCCGGGGGAGAAGGTGCCGAGCGCAGCGAGGCGGATGAGGGGGGCTCCGGGCTTCCAGTGGCGGAGGCTTCCAGCCTCCGCGCCAACAACATTCTCTCTGTGAGGGCGGCGTCCCGCCGCCCATCTTCAAAACTACTTCACCCCAAGCTTCGCCAAATCATCCTCACCCACCCGATACCCGCGCCACACCCGATCCCGCGCCACCCACACCATTGCCTCATCCGCCCGCACCTGCACCCGCCCCATCGCAAGATCCCCAAACCCAGTCAGCACGATCGCGCCAACGCCCCGTGCCCCGCCCGCCGAGAGCGCGACCTCGTCCGCCTCGCGCTTCGTCAGCAGATCGAGCCAGGCCAGCGCGATCGCCTCATCCGCCGCCGATGCCCACCCTTCGCTCGTCCGCGCCAGGGATCGGCCGCTCCAATCCAGCGTCAA
>JBGSIX010000157.1:0-8163 GCA_041742315.1 Phycisphaerales bacterium
CTGCCTCGCCCCGGCGACCTGGCCCATCGCCGCCAGCAGATGCCCCGCGAAGGCGCGCTCATCGCCCGCAGCGCTGGTTAGATCCGAAACGATGCGCCGCCATCCGGGCGCGTTGAGTCTGGAAAGGTCTATCACGTCGGCTCTCTCTCGCTGATGCGCCGGCCGACACCCACCGTCAGCCGCCCGAGCTCTCGCCGTCCTGGCTCAGCGGCGCGCTCAGCCCCGCCCAAGCGTCCCCCGGCTCATCGAACCGGACAAAGACCGTCAATCCAGCGGGCAAGCCCTCCGGGTTCGACGCCTCCACCCGCACGCGCCGGGCACCCGTCACCGAGTCCGCCACCGGGCTGATGCCCTCAATCGTAGCCCCGAGCAGCTTCAGGTCATCACCGATCCGCACCAGACACCACGCCGGATCCCCCGCTTCGAGCCCCAAGGTGTCCGCCGTCGGCGTCGCCACGTCGATCCAGAGCGGATCCACCGAAACCACCCGGATCACCGGGTCCGAATCCCGGATCGAATCCCCCACCGCGACCACCACCGACTCGACCACACCATCGAACGGCGCCTTGACCGTGTGCTTCTCGAGCCGGATCTGCAGCTGCTCGAGCTGGAGACGCTGCTCCTGGAGCCGCTGCTGGCTCGCATCGACCCGGAGCTTGGCGGTCTGAGCGCTCAATCGGGCCCGATCGCGTTCGAGCGTTGAGCCGCCGCCCGCGGAAAAAGCCGTTTCCGTCGCTGTCAGTTCCACCTCGGCCAATTCCAACGCCTTCTGCTCGGCTTCCACGTCCAGTGTGCTGTCCGCCCGGATCGTCTGGAGCACCACCGCCGAGAGCGCCTCGCGGTCGTCGGCCCGGACCAGGGGCTGGCCCTCCTTCACCACATCGCCGTCGGAAACGAGGAGCTCCAGCACGCTCGTCGGGAAGGCAAAGCCCATCACCGCGTCCCGGCTCGGGCGCGTCACCGCCTTGATCCCGAACGTCTCGGGCCTGGGCAGATCCCCGCCCGAAGGCTGACCCGCACCAAGGCCGAGTGCCGCTGCCACCGCCAACACAACCATCTTCATCTCGCGCTCCCAGCAAGCCCCGCAGACCCGTATGGAGGCCCTCTATGCAGGCGTTGCCTCACCATCGGCCATCCCTACGATCAGGGACCACCTGAAAGGATACGGAGATCACCATGACCCAGACCTCGACCGCCAGCGCCCTCGCCCTCAACGGCGGCACTCCCGTCGCAAGCCCCTCCGTCCCCTTCATGGCCCCCAAGCTCCACCGACAGGACATCGACGCCGCGATCGCCGTCCTCGAATCGGGCATGCTCCGCGCCGCCAAAAACTGTGAAGAACTCGAAAGACAGTTCGCCGCCAAGTCCGACGCCAAGTTCGGTCTCACCTGCGCCAACGGCACCTGCGCCCTCCAACTCGCCTACGAGGCCCTCCTCCAGCCGGGCGACGAGGTCATCGTCCCCGCATGGACCTACATCGCCACCGCCTCCATGCTCGCCGCCCGCGGCTGCAAGCTCGTCTTCTGCGACTCCCTCGAAGACACCATGCAGGTCGACCCCGCAGACATCGAGAAGCGCCTCACCAAGAACACGAAAGCGCTCGCCGTCACACACCTCTACGGCATGCCCGTGGACATCGACGCCGTCGAAGCCATTGCCAAGAAACACAACCTCAAAGTCATCTACGACTGCGCCCAGTCGCACCTGGCTACATACCACAACAAGGGCATCGGCGCGTTCGGCGACGCCTGCACCTACTCCTTCTACGCCACCAAAAACCTCGGCACGGGCGAGGGCGGCCTCGTCACCACCAACAACGAAACCACCGCCTACGACATGGGCCTCTACCGCTCCCACGGCGAGACCGAGAAGTACCTCCACGAACGCGTCGGGTACAACTACCGCATGAACGACATCACCGGCGCCATCGGCCTCTCACGCCTGCAGCGCCTCGAGGAAGAAACCGCCGCCCGCCGCGCCGTCGCCGACAAGTACGACGCGCTCTTCGCCGAAATCGACGCCGTCGAAGCCCCCACCCGCACCACCGGCGGCGATTCCGCCTGGCACCTCTACAGCCTCAAGCTCAACCTGGGCAAAGTCACCTGCACCCGTGATGAATTCATCAAAGCCCTCATCGCCGAGGGCATCCCAAGCGCCGTCCACTACCCCAAGAGCCTGACCGACCAGCCCGCCTTCGCCAAGATGGTCACCGACCACCCGCCCGTCGCCAAGCGCCTGGCCTCGCGTGTCTTCAGCGTGCCCATGCACCACGAGCTGACCGATACCCAGATCAAGCGGGTCGCCCAGGCCGTCGCCAAGGTCGCAGAGGCCTACAGCTAAATATTCTTCCGAAAAGCTTTACATTCATTTCTTCCCGCCGAGGTCCGCCCCTCGGCGGATTTGCCGTATACTCGGACCATCTGCTCATCTCGTGGCGGATGTCCCAGGGCTCCCGGCCCGCACAACTCAAGGAGAACCGAGCCATGCACACCCTCAAAGCGGCAAGCGCGATCATCCTGGCTTCAGTCTCTGGAAACGCCCTTGCGGACGTCACGTTCTACGACAACTCCGATCTGGCGTTCCTCCTTTCGCCTTTCGAGCCGAGAGCGGCGTTCGAGCCAGGTCTGAACCAACCGCTGCTCGTTCAAACCACGCTGTACCCGCTCTCATCCCCGGCTGACAATGCCGACGGGCTCGGCGTGGGCTTTCACACATTCACGTACAAAATCAACCGCAACCCGCCCTCGGGGTCGTCGGTCGAAGAGGACTGGCTCAGGGGCGCCCCCAGCGCCTCCGTCCGCTTCGGATACACCGGAAACTGGCTGCCCAATTCGGCCGAACTCACCACTCTCGAGGTCGGCGACACCGTCGACGAATCCGCCTTCACAACATCCGACGAGTTCTTCGAGTACATTGGATCCGTCGCGAACTACCAGCTCGGCGTAGGCCTGACCCCACTCTACGGCGACGAGGCCTACATCCCCTTCGCCCTGGATGAATCAGAAGGAATCCGGTACGGCTATCTCCGTATCACCTTCATGGAAGATGTCGAGTTCGATCTCGTCGATGAATTGAACGTACCGACCGGCCAGACAACGCTCCGCGACCTCTATGTGGTCACCGGCTGGGGATTCGAAACCGAGCTCGACACCCCCGCCCTCGTCACCGACGGCTCCACTACCGACTGCGCCGCCGACACCAATCACGACGGCTTGCTCACACCCGCCGATTTCACCGCATGGATCGCCGCCTTCAACGCCCAATTGCCCGAGTGCGACCAGAACGACGACACCCTCTGCACACCCGCCGACTTCACCGCATGGATCGCCAACTTCAACGCCGGCTGCTGAGCCAGCAATACTTCAATGGAGTTCATGTGAAAGCCTCAAACATTTGTATTCTTGTTCGGGCTGGAATTGCCGCTTCGGTCTTGACTGCTTCCACATCCGGTGCGCAGGTCATCGCATTCGACAACTCCGACGGTGCCTTCGTCTGGACGCCTTGGCTCGTCTACCCCGACGGCTTCGTCGCCCTCAGCGAGAAATCGCTCGATCTCACGCTCTCGCCCGCGGATAACCAGGCAGGCCTCGCCGACGCTGAGCGAGCAATCGCGACCGATTACATCTACCCGCTGACAAGCAGCCAAGTCTGGCTCAATCACGCACGCGATGTCTTCCCGAGCGGGTTCGCCGAGGTCGCCACCGGGTCAGCCGTCGACACCGGATTCACAAGCGGATTCCGCGCCCAAACCTTCTCGGCTTCAGACGAGATCGACCCCACCGAGACGTTCATGAACCAAGCGGCAATCGCCACCCACCCGATCGGCGGGCCGCAACCCCTGCTGGGGAATCAGGCAACCATCGGCGTCCGCTTCCCTACCGATGAAACGAAGACTTCCTTCCACTACGGCTACATCGTCCTCGAATGGCGCGACAATCTCGCTTTCAACAACAGCAAGGGAAGCACCTCCACTCTCGATCTCTACCAGCCCGTCGCATGGGCCTATGAATCCACGCCCGACACACCCATCACCATCCCCACCGAACCCGACTGCGCCGCCGACACCAACAACGACGGCATGCTCACCCCCGCCGACTTCACCGCGTGGATCGCCGCCTTCAACGCCCAAGCCCCCGAGTGCGACCAGAACGCCGACACCCTCTGCACACCCGCCGACTTCACCGCATGGATCGCCAACTACAACGCCGGCTGTTGACCGAGTCGGCAAACTGAACACCACCGAGAGCCCGCTCTGCGGGCTCTCTATCTTGCGCCCCATCCGTGTTCCGCACGAAAAGCCCCCGAGCACCTCTCGGCAGATCGCGAGAAAATGAGTGAACATCACCCTACCAACCGCTCCCGCCGTAGAGCCCGAATCGCATTCTCCCACTGATTCGACGAGCGTGTTGAATCCAAACTTCATGACCCTGTATTGTGTTTTCGGATCCGCTTGAGTAGCCTGAGACCCCAATCGCTCGTCAGGAGACCCCAGCCATGAACCCAATCAAAGCCGCGATCGCCGCTGCGTCCCTTGGCCTTCTCCCCTGTCACGCGGAGGTCATCACTTTCAGCAACCAATCGGGGACGTTCGTCTGGAAACCCGCGTTGTCCGACCCGCTCTCGGGTGACCCGATCCTCGCCGAAAGAATGCTCGACATCACCATCAGCGCCGCCGACAACCAGGCCTCGCTCGCCGATCCATACCGCTCGCTCTCCTACTTCTACTCCGAACCCCAAACCAGCAGCATCGTCATCGTCGACCGCGTCACACGCATCTTCCCCGACGGCAGAGCCGGCATCGACACGGGCGAGTTCTTCAACTACGGCACCGACACCGGCTTCTACGTCCGCAACTACCTGCCCGGCGAATCCGTCCTCCCCGCGCAGGCCATCGAAGCCTTCCCCACCAACGCCGGGCTCGTCAAGCACACCGCCGACGGGCACGAACCAGTCCTGGGCGATCGCATCACTATCGGCATCCGATACCAGGCCGACCAGGTCGGCAAGTCACACTACTACGGCTACGTCGTCCTCGAATGGCGCGAAAGCGTCCAGTTCCAGAACCTCACCGGAGGCACGTCCACACTCAACATGTACCAGCCCGTCGAGTGGGCCTACGAAACCACGCCCGACACGCCCATCACCATCCCCGATACACCCGACTGCCCCGCCGACACAAACCTCGACGGCATGCTCACCCCCGCCGACTTCACCGCCTGGATCGCCGCGTTCAACGCCCAGGCGCCGGAATGTGACCAGAACGGTGACGCGCTCTGCACACCCGCCGATTTCACGGCTTGGATCGCGAATTTCAACGCCGGCTGCTGACCGATCTGCCTTGAAGTGATCATTCTGGACACGCAAAACCGAATCTTCACACTGCCCGATCAATCCTCACAACCGGGTTGTCTCTGGGGCAGAATTCACTTAGGCTATAGCTCGGTGAGCATCGCGTGGGGAATGGTGTGATGTACCTCGAAAGGAAGTCCATGAAAAATAATTGCTTTGCACTACTCGCCTCATTGGCAATCACTCCAGTCGCCTTTGCAGACATCGAGATTCATACACCCGCGGAACCTTTGTACATGCCGGTCACATCCGAAGCGACGTGGACCGACTTCCCCGACAATGTGACGGAGTTATTCGATATCCGTCTCCCCCCGGAGCAGCAACCCTCGGCGCAAACCGACGGGAACATCGTCATGTGTGTGAACTATCCATCGACCAGCAGCACGCCAGGCAGCATCGGCATTTTCAAGGCGACACGATTCGCTCCAGATCACGTACACTTTGCTTGGGCTGGCACCTATCCCGATACCGTCATCCGCTACTGGTGCTCACAGAACTTCCCTGTCGAGTACACGATTCCATACGGGTTCATGCCCGGTGACACCATTGGCCCGAGTACCGAATTCTTCTCAGGCATTTCTGCAGCTTCGGCGCCTTTGTTCACCGTCCCAGGCGTGTGCGGCAACTCAGCAGCGGGCGATCTCGACTACATCGGTGACAGCACGACGATCGGCATCGCCATCGACGAACCCGACGGGCGTCACTACGGCTGGATCACGCTCCGCTACATCGGCGACAGCAACGAAATCCCGCTCTCCCACACTGTCAAATATCAGGTTCTGCAGTACGCCTACGAAACAGATCCGGACGTCCCCGTGACTATCCCCGGCACACCCTGCCCCGCCGACACCAACGGCGACGGCGCTCTCACACCAGCCGACTTCACCGCGTGGGTCGCCGCGTTCAACGCCAACGCCCCCGAATGCGATCAGAACGACGATGGGGCTTGCACCCCGGCCGACTTCACGGCCTGGGTCGCCAACTTCAACGCCGGCTGCTGATCGGTCTCAACCCACCCTGATAAGCTCGGATGGATCAAACTCATCGGGTCCTTCGTCCTGCTCGATGTAGCGGTAGCCGGTATGCACCGCGGCACCGGACAACCCGAGCGCATCCACAAGCGCCTGATGTCGCTCCGAAGCAAAGACGTAGCCCTCTGCCTCGCGGAGGATGCCCTCGACCTCGGCAAAATCGCTCTGTGGCGAGAACGCGTCACAGAGCAGCTTCGCATCTCCCCCCGTGGGCTCCTCGGTGTCGTCCTCGCCAAAGTATGCGGGACATGAGTTGTAGCTGTCCAGGACAACACCATTGTCAAAGAGCCATGTGAACAGGACACCATCATCGTGGTTCATCACGCCAATGACAGGGGTTCTCAACGCCTTGGAGAGCAATGCTCCGACAAGTTCCATCTCCTCCGGATCCTGTACCTCACAGCCCTGGTCGTAGATCACGACATATCCGTTGCGAGACGGTGTCAGGATCGCCGTGCGATTCGCCCGACCAAGCACCAAGGCGATGTCTTGAACATCCCCGTGTTTGACCGTGAAATTCGTGTAGAAACTTCCCATGAGCCCCTCCCCCTCAGACCGCCTCAACCACCAACGCCCGCGTCCCCGGCCCGCCCCGCAGAACCACATCCTCAGCGCACCCCGCCGGCACGAGCACCGTCTTGCCCGCGTCCATCGGGATCTCCGCGAACGCATTGGATCGACTCGCCAGCGACGCCCCCATCGTCTGCACCACCATGACCACCGAGCACACGCCCGGCTCGGCGACCCGCTTCTCCTCGCAGTGCGCGCTCAGCTGTCGCACCCGGTAGTGCGCGTTGGACACCAACTCCCCATCCCCCGTCACCGACGTCGCCTCGGGCGGCTCCTCGAAAAGCGTCGACTCGAGCGCCTCGCGCACGTGAAGCTCACGCGCCGGCCGGTTGTACCGGTGGATCCAGTCGAACACCCGGAACGTCGTGTCGCTGGGTGTCTGCACCTCCGCCACCATCACACCCGCGCCCAGCGCATGGATTGTCCCGCTCGGCAGGTCGTGCATCTCCCCCACCACTGCGGGCACCGCGTTGAGCAGCTCGGGCACGTGACCCGAGGCGATCGCCTCGCGGTAGTCCTCCATCGTGACGCCCGGCTTGAAGCCCTTGAAGATCTCCGGCTGCTCACCGCGTTCGCCCGTCTCCGCGCCAAGCACATACCAGCACTCGGTCTTCATCACAGCGTCCGAGTGCGCCGAAGAAAACGCCGCCGTCGGATGCACCTGCACCGAAAGATGCTGACGCGCATCGACCAACTTGATCAGCAGCGGGAACCCGCCGCCCGCCGCAACCTTCGCGTGACCGAGCAGACCCTCCCCCCACTGGCGCATCGCCGCGTGGATCGTCTTGCCCGCCAGCGCCCCGTTGGCGATCACCGAACGCCGCGCCCCGCCGCCGGCCCCGCTCTCCGAGGTCGTCCCCAGGTCCGCAACCTCCCAACTCTCGCCCACCAGCTTCCCGTCCTCGATCGGCTTGCCGAGCGAAGCCAGACGTCGGCCTCCCCAGACCTTCTCCAGGAGCATGGGCTGGAACACAAGCGGATAGGGCTCACTCATCGCTCTTCATCTCTCCCGCCCCGCGCTCACCGGCGCCAAGCTCTGCCTTTGGGGCCCTGATTCTCAGCACCCGCCCCGCCGCGTGCAAGAGCGATTCGCCGCTCACCTCCGCCCGCTCGATCAGCATCGGCCCGCCCCGGCTTGGCCGCATCATTTCCCGCGAGAGCACCCCCAGCACGCCCAGATCCCCAACCCCGGGCTCACTGGCGAACCCGCCCA
>JBGSIX010000158.1:0-2598 GCA_041742315.1 Phycisphaerales bacterium
GCACGCCGATGCGAGCCTTCGATCTTGAAAGCACACCACACCCGCCGCGAGCGGGCGAAACGTCAGGCAGGAAGGACGAGCGATGGCTGATCTCAAGGACATGAAGGGCCTCTCCGAGAAGGACCGCAAGACCCTCGAAGAAGCCGAGGCCCTGCTCGGCCCCGAGCCCACCAAGATGGGCTTCACCAAGAACATGTTCTGGGGACGCTTCCGCGAGGAGCTCGTCCTCCCCTACCCCGAGGTCAGCACCGAGGAAACCGCCCGCTGCGACCAGCTCCTGGCCGAGCTCGAGGACTACCTCCGCAGCGAGCACCCCTCCATCGAGATCGACCAGCTCGAAGAGATCCCCGAGTGGGTCGTCGAACGCCTCTTCAAGATGGGCGCCCTCGGCTGCACCGTCCCCACCGAGTACGGCGGCCTGGGCTTTGGCATCACCAGCTACAACCGCGTCCTCGAGATGATCGGCAAGTACTGCGGCTCCACCGCCGTCATGGTCTCCGCGCACCAGTCGATCGGCTGCAAGGCCATCATGCTCTTCGGCACCGAGGCCCAGAAGAAGAAGTGGCTCCCCGTGGTCGCACGCGAGAGACTGAGCGCCTTCTGCCTCTCCGAGCCCAACGCCGGCTGCGACGCGGGCGGGCAGGAAACCCACTGCGAGAAGTCCGCCGACGGCTCGCACTACATCCTCAACGGCGAGAAGAAGTGGTCCACCTCCGGCGCCCTCGCGGGCGTCTTCACCGTCATGTGCAAGCAGGCCATGCCCGACGGCAAGGAAAAAGTCACCGCCCTCATCTGCACCCCCGATATGCCCGGCATCGACATCTTCGAGAAAAACCGCTCCAAGTGCGGCATCCGGGGCACCTGGCAGGCCCGCATCCGCCTCACCAACGTCCGCGTCCCCGCCGAGAACCTCCTCCACAAGGAAGGCAAGGGCCTCAACGTCGCCCTCACCTGCCTCAACTATGGTCGCTGCACCCTCAGCGCAGGCATGACCGGCGGCGCCAAGCGCGCCATGGACCAGGGCATCAAGTGGGCCCACACCCGCTACCAGTTCGGCGACCCCCTCGACGACAAGCAGCTCGTCCGCCAGCGCATCGCCCACATGGCAGCGCTCGTCTACGCGATGGACGCCGTCCTCTACATGACCACGGGCATGCTCGACCGCCACGACGAGGACATCATGGTCGAGACCGCCATCTGCAAGTGCTTCTGCTCCGAGATGGGCTGGCAGGTCGTCAACGACGCCATGCAGCTCATGGGCGGCGAGAGCTACATGACCGAGAACGAGCTGGAGCGCATCTTCCGCGACAGCCGCATCAACACCATCGTCGAGGGTTCCAACGACCTCATGTGGTCCTTCATCTTCGGCTACGGCGGCAAGCAGCTGGGCGAATGGATGCTGGGCATGCGCGACAACGCCAAGTCCAACATCTTCAAGCCCGCGTACCTGTCCAAGGCCATCCCGCTGGGCATGGAGGTCTTCCTCGGTGTCCGTCGCAAGGCCCCCGAGATCCGGAACATCCACCCCTCGCTCCGCCCCTACGCCGACCGCCTCCGCAAGCTGATGAGCGAGTTCACCTACCAGTTCAAGCAGATGTCCAAGAAGCACGACGTCGAGATGATCAAGCTCCAGGTGCCCCAGTCGCGCCTCGCGCTGGCCGCCATCCAGCTCCACGCCTGGGTCTGCACGCTCAGCAAGCTCGACCGCGACCTCCGCGCCCATGGCAACAACGGGGGCGAGGAGTTCGCCCGCGACAAGGCCGCCGCGATCCACTTCTTCGACCTCGCCGAGCTCGAGATCGAGAGGAACTTCCGCGAGGGCTACCGCAACGCCGACGACACGATGGAGCGCGCAGCGGAAGCCGCCATGAAGCACAACCAGACGCTCCCCACCGAGCTCTTCATCATCCCCGAGAAGACCCCCACCGCCCTCCGCGGCAAGGGCCGAACCGCCCGCAGCGAAGCCATCAAGAAGTTCCCCGGCGACAAGCACGCCCACGCCTGATCCCGCCCCCCACGACGGCAGACACGAGGACGCACGACATGCCGAAAACCACCGCGTACACAGCCACCATCGAGCACATCTCGATCCTCGATGAGAAGGCCAACTTCGACGAGAAGCTGGGCAAGGGCCTGATCACCGACGAGCAGGCGCTCGATCTCTACGAGCGCATGACCGTCTGTCGCCACCTCGACGAGTTCGCCTTCAAGCTCCAACGCTCCGGGCGCATGGGCACCTACCCGCAGAACAAGGGGCAGGAGGCCGCCGCCGTCGGCTCGGCGCTGGCGCTGACGCCCGGCAAGGACTGGGTCGTCCCCAGCTACCGCGAGAACGCCGCCCTCTTCATGATGGGCCTGCCCATGCACTACGTCCTGCTCTACTGGATGGGCGACGAACGCGGCAGCCAGATCCCCGAGAACGTCAAGATGACCCCCCTCTCCGTGCCCATCGGCACCCACATGCTCCACGCCGCGGGCATCGGCTACGCCGAGAAGGTCCGCAAGACGGGCAACGTCGTCGCCACCTACTTCGGCGACGGCGCCACCAGCGAGGGCGACTTCCACGAGGCCATGAACTTCGCCAGCGTGCTCAAGTCC
>JBGSIX010000159.1:0-11849 GCA_041742315.1 Phycisphaerales bacterium
CGCCCTCGGGCAGGACGCGCAGAAAAACCCGCCCCGTGCAGTGGGCCGCCAGCTGGCGGAGGCGGTCAGGATCGATGGGCAGGATCGCGGCGATGGGCGAGCCCGCCACCTGCGCCAGATCGACCTCATCCGCCATCGAGAGCCATGCGTTCTCAGAGAGCTTCGTGAACTCCTTGCCCGACCAGCCCGCCGAGCGCATCTCAAAGTCGGGCAGCTCGAACCGCGCCAGGCCCTTCCAGCCCGCGTCGGTCATGGCGGTCTCGAGACGCGCCACCTCGGCGCGCTCGTTCATGACTACGCCCGTGATCGAGGGCTCCGTGATCTTGCCGAGGCCTACGACGCGGTTCCAGCCCGCAGGGGTGACCAGGCCTCGGATAAGGTGGCGAAGCAGCTCGTCCGAGTCGCGCGGACAGAAAACGATCAGCCGGTACGCATCGCCCGCGTCGGCCTGCCTGGGCTTGAGGAGCGAGAACCGGTACGCCCCGCCCTCGATCGCGTAGACCGTCTGGCCCGACACGATGTCCCGGCCTTTGGCGCCCAGCTTCTTGAGCACATCCAGCGCGAGCGGCGTGGGGACGACCGTCGCGATCGCCCACTCGCCAAGTCCAAGCGGTGAGGCGCCCTGCGAGACGAGGACCATGCGCTTGCCGAAGAGCTCGTCGAACGCGCGGGCGTTGTCGAGCCCGAACAGGCCCGCCAGCTGCGACCACGCCTGCGCGAATTCGCCCTTGTTCTGCGCCAAACCAAGGTCCACCAGGAACCCGGTGACGGCCTTGCCCTGCGCGCTGTGTCGCTGGCCCGCGCCGTCGTCGAGCACCGCGATCACTTCCGCGTCGGGCACCGCGGCTCGGATCGCTTCGATCGCCTCGGAGGCGCTGCCCTGGAACCACTCCGCCTGCGCGGAAACGCAGGCGAGCTGGACTACCAGTGCAGCGAACACCACGCAAGCCCGGACGGCGCGGCCTGGAGTTGTGCGAAGGTCTGTCATGGAAGAGCGGTCAGCGGGGCAGTTCGATCGGCGCGTTGCGGGCCTGGATGTCGGGGAGGCGCACGACGTCCGAGCCGTACCACGGCGGGAGCACACCCGGGAGCGTGAGCTCCGAGGAGCCCTCGAGCCCGATGTTCATGATGCTGTCCTGGACGGTCGAGGGCCAGCGCTTGATCTGGACCTGCTGGAGGCCCGTTGTCGAGCTTGCACCGCCCGCGATCGGGACGGCGAGCCCGTCGTCGAAAACGATGAGCCGGGTTGGCGAGGGCGATGAGACCTGCGAGATCGCGCTCACGGGCTCGCGCATCGTGAGCCCGATGCAGACGCCCTGTTCGTACGCCGCGGCGTACGCGTGGTCGGCGGTGATCACCCGGGCGTCCTGGCAACGCACGGGGGCGTTGTTGCGGGCCTTGCGCTGGTGTTCCTTGATGGATTCGAACTTGGCCAGCGCCTCGTCGCGCCAGAGCGCGACGGACTGGACCTGCTGGATGCCCTCGGTTTGGGCGCTCTCAACGATCGAGGAGACGGGGCCGGCCTGCTCGCCGAAGGGCAGGAGCCCGGCTCGGATGCCGATCGCGCCCGTGGCGAAAAGGCCAAGGGCCAGCCCGATCACGGACATCCGCACCCAGCGGACCCGCCGGCGCTCGGGCTCGGCCAGGAAGGGCCTGTGCGCAGCGACACGACCGAGGACGGCTTCCTCGAATGAGGCATCGACGCTCTCGCCTTCGATGGGTTGGCTCAGGACGCTCTCGAGGCGGTCACTGGAGACGGGCCTCGCGTGGCGCCGGCCGAGACGGAACCGGTGCTGACGGCCGTTCACGCCCAGACCTCTTTCACACGGGATGCGTGCGTGGCGTGCTCGACGAGGATCTTGCGGAGCTTCTGTCGGCTCCGGTGCAGGTGGCTCTTGACGGTGCCCTCGGGCATGTCCATGTGAGCCGCGATCGTCGCGATGGGCCAGTCGAGCTGGTGGAAGAGCACGACGATCTCGCGCTGGACTTCGCCGAGCTCCATGAGCGCTTCCTGGAGCGCATCCTTGACGTTGCCCGTGACTTCGGTGGCGGAGGTGCTGTGACCTGGGCCGGTGTCTTTGCTGGCGCGCCAGCCGAGCGCTTCGGTGTTGAAGACCGGGGCGTGCTTCTGGCGAGCGTTGACGTAAAGACGCTTGGCGATCGTAAAGAGCCAGGTCGAGAAACGGAATCGGTCATCGAAGCGGTGCAGGTTGGCCAGCACCCGGACGAAGGCTTCCTGGCAGATGTCCTCGGCGATGTCCTGCCGACCCGAGAGCCGATGCAGGTACGCCCGGAGCGAGGGCTGGTGGTGACGCAGAAGATCGGCCGCGGCGTCGCGATCGCCGGCGCTTGCCCGTGCGATCAGCTTCCGCTCGATGTCTCGTTCCATCGCCAAAGGGTGGCCCTCCGGGTTCAATATACCCGCGATTCGACCCGCGGATGCCCTTTCAGAGACCAAATAAAGAGCCCGCACCCCGGCGTGAACGGGATGCGGGCCTCCGAGTGGCGTTTTCGGACGGTTACGTCCGGCTCAGGCCGCGGCCCGGCGTTTGCGGCCCACGGTCCGCTGGTCCTCGTCGGCCCGGCGCTGGGGCTCCTCGATCAGCGTGTGGACGAGCTCTAAGAGGTCCGTCGCCCAGGTGTCGGCGCCGATCTCCTCCGCCAGGCCATCGGCCCGGTTGAACACCCCGCCGCCCACGGCGATCTGGGTCTGGGCCGAGGCCCCGATCTCGCGGATCGTGTCGATGATGTTGCGGATGACGGGCAGGTCCTCGGGCGAGGAGGCAAAGAGCAGCAGGATGTCGGGCTTGCTGTCGTGGACCTGGGCGAGGATCTCATCGCCCGCGACCCCCCCGCCGGCGAACCGCACGTCAAAGCCCGACATTTCGAGCAGATCGACGGCCATCTGCGCGGCGAGCTCTTCGGGCTCGTGGTTGCCGCAGAACGCCAGCACACGCTTGCCGAGCAGGGGCTCCATGCGGAACCGTGCGGCGGCCTGGTCCACGAGGACGCGGAGGAGCCGGACGGCGTAGTGGTGGGCCAGTGTGGTGAGCTGGTCGTTGCGGTAGAACTTCTCGACCATCTCCATGGTGGGCCAGAAGAGCTCCAGGACGATGTCCTCGGGGGGGACGCCGTCGTCCTGGAGCCGGTTGACGGCCATGCGAGCCGCGACGCGGTCGCCGTTGGTGATGATCTCAAAGAAACGCTCGATATCGCTCTGACGGATGCTCACGGTGCAGTCCTTTCCCGCCCTGTCTGGGCCGCTTCGCGTCCGGTGGACGCCTTCTCGGATGCCGGTGGGGGTTCCACTGTGGATCTCCCGGCCGGCCCAGAGCGATCGGATGAGAAGGCTCTCATGCAAGAAGGTGAAGTTGTTCCGGGAATCCGAGGCCCGTCAGCGTTGCGCCTCGCGGGCCGATAACGCAAAATGATGGTTATGAGACGCGCCCATGGGTGGTTATCGGACCCGAATATCAGACGTGGGGGACGTGGCGGGCGTGAAAACCCTAGAGTCGCCCCCATGGTGCTCCCAGACCGTCAGCAGTTGTACACCCAGGGCCGGGTCGCGTTCGAGCGGGGCGACTACATCCATGCCGCCCAGGCGTTCGCCCAGCTCCTGCAGCGCGAGCCCCGCAACGAGCACTTCCTGCTCGGGATGGCTTCGACGCTCGTCAAGCTCTACCGCTTCGGCGAGGCGATGAAGATCCTGCAGAAGGCGGTGAAACTCAAGCCCATGATGCCCGAGCTTCACTGCCTGATGGGCAACATCGAGCAGACGTGCCTGAACGACAAGGCCGCGATCATGCACTACGAGCGGACGCTGGCGATCCGCAAGGGCTACACGCCGGCGATCCAGGGTCTGATCGAGATGTACCGCAAGGTTGGGCGGTTCGACGACGCGGTGGTGCTCGTGAGGAAAGCGGTCGAGGAGTCGGATGCGCCCGATCCGCACCTGGCCGAGGCGATGACGGCGATCGCGTTCAAGGCGAAGCTCGAGCGGGAATCGATCGAGTACACACAGCGTTTGCTCAAGAATGATCTGCCGCCGATGGTGCGTTCGAAGCTTCTCTTCAGCATGGCTCGCGTGCTCGATCGTGTCGGTGAGCACGAGCGGGCGTGGGATTCGATCGAGGAGGGCGCGAGCCTCCGGCCCGTGCATTGGGACCCCGACGCGTACTCACGGATCGTCGATCAGATGATCGAGTTCTGGACGCGCGATCGCTTGCGGTCGCTCCCGACGAGCGGGCTCGGGACGCGCGAGCCCGTGTTCATCGTGGGCATGCCCCGCTCTGGGACGAGCCTGGTCGAGCAGATCATCGCGGCCCACCCGGAGGGCGCCGGCGCGGGCGAGCTCAACGAGATGATGGCGATTTCCGCGAGGCTCCAGGAGGACTTCCCGAACACGCCCCCGGGGTTTCTCGCCCAGACCGGGGCGATCACGCAGGAATCGCTCCGCGCCGAGGCGGAGACCTATCTGACGATGGCGCGCAAGATCGCATCGATGCTGGGCGACTTCGCGGGCGCGACGAGGATCGTGGACAAGCTGCCCTACAACTACCAGGTCTTGCCGATGATCCAGCTTCTCTTCCCCGGGGCGACGGTCATCCACACGGTGCGCGACCCGCGCGACGTGTGCGTGTCGTGCTACTTCCAGGATTTCCTGGGCCCGATCCGGTACTCCTACAACCTGGGGCACATGGCCAGGTACTACGCCGACCATGTGCGGATCATGGACCACCTCAAGCGCGAGCTGGATCTGCCGATCCTTGAGGTGCGGTACGAGGAATTGGTGAGCGAGACCGAGCCCGGGATCCGGCGGATCCTGGAGCACATCGGCCTGCCCTTCCACGAGGATTGCCTGAGCTTCCACGCCAGCACCCGGGCGGTCCACACCGCAAGCGTCGAGCAGGTGCGCAGGCCGATCTATCAGAGTTCCACCCAGCGCTGGAAGCGTTACAATGCCAAGGTCGTCCCCCTCGTGGAGGCCCTGCAAAGCGCCGGCGTCGAGCTGCCCGAAGAGGCATGAGCGGCGTCGATCTCCCTTGAACAAGGAGCATCGATGGATCCGCAATCTCTGTTCGCCGAGGCTCAGCGGGCGCTTGCGGACTCGGACTGGTCCAAGGCGGGTGAGCTGCTCGAGCGGCTCTCAAAGATCGACAAGAAGAATGCGAGGCACCTGATCGGGATGGGGTTCTGCGCGACCCGTCTCGGGAAGCTTGACGCGGCGCGTGAGCACCTTGCGAGGGCGATCAAGCTCAGCCCGATGAACCCGGAGGCGTACGTGCAGCTCGGGCACATCGAGAACGCGGACATGTGCGCGAACAAAGCCGTCGATCAATTCAGGCGGGCGCTGATGGTCAAGCCGCACTACCCGCCCGCGGTCTCGGGGCTTGTGAACGTGCTGCGTAAGCAGGGCGAGTACGACGAGTCGACCGCGGTGCTTGAGAAGGCTTACGCCAAGGCCAAGGCGCCCGATGCGCAGCTCGCCGAGGCGCTGGCCACGATCGCGATCAGGCAGGGGAGGCAGGCCGAGGCGATCGAGCGGCTGGATGAGACGCTCGCCTGCGAGCTCTCGGCGCCGGAACGATCGGTGCTTCTGTACAGGCTCGCCGAGCTTCTCAATGACGCGGGGAAGTACATCGAGGCCTTCGACGCGGTCGCCGAGGGTGCCAAGCTTCGGCGCATGACGTGGGACATGCCCGGGTACGAGGCGCAGCTGGCCGAGTACTTCCGCGTGTGGACGCGAGAAAGTTTCGAGTCGATCGAGCACTCGGGGAATTCGAGCGAGCGGCCCCTCTTTGTGCTGGGCGTGCCGCGCTCCGGGACAAGCCTGGTCGAGCAGATCATCGCCTCGCACCCGCAGGCGGCGGGGGTGGGGGAATTGCCCGCAACAGTCCGCATCGCCGCTCAGTTGCAGCTTCAGCTCGGAGGTTCGCCCTCTGCGTTCATGTCGCGGCCCGAGTTTCTCAGAGGCCCGTTGCTCGCCGAAGCCGCGCAGAAGTATCTGGATTCCCTATACGAGCTCGCCGGCAAACTCGGTGTGGATCCCAATCAGGAGCGCATCGTGGACAAGCTTCCCCACGCGTACGCGCACCTGCCCCTGATCCGGCTCATGTTCCCAAACGCCAGGATCGTGCACGTGACGCGCGACCCGCGGGACACGGCTGTGTCGTGCTTCTTCCAGGGATTCGACGGGCCGCTCGGGTACACCTTCGATCTCGAGAAGATGGCCCGGATGATCGCCCACGAGCGGGCCATCGTCCGGCACGCGACCGAGGTTCTCGGGATCGAGGTGCTCAGCCTTCGGTATGAGAAGCTCGTCGCCGAGCCCGAGAAGCAGATCCGGGGCCTGCTCGAGCACGTCGGTCTGCCCTTCCATGAGAACTGTCTGGTATTCCACCAGACCCGCCGGATGGTGGTGACGGCCTCGACCGACCAGGTTCGCCGGCCCATGTACTCGGGCTCGGTCAGCCGGTGGCGCCGGTTCGAGGGCAGGCTCGGGCCGCTTCATGAGGGGTTCCGGGCGGCGGGGTTCGACCCGGACCGGGACGCCTGATCCCGGGAGGGCTCCTGCCTACACTTGCCTCCCGATGTCGGCCGGGATGAAGCAGGTCCGGGTGGTGGGCCTCCCCGATTCCGACGCGGCCAAGTGAGACAATTATGTACGCGATCATTCAAGAAGGCGGCGGTCAGCGGAAGGTCACCCAGGGGCAGGAGCTCTTCATCGACCTCATCCAGAACGGTCAGGCGAAGGCCGGCGACACGATCACCTTTGACAAGGTCCTCTTCACCGGCGACGGTAGCGGCAAGGTCTCTATCGGCCAGCCCTTCGTCGAGGGCGCCAGCGTGACCGCCGAGGTCATCGAGCCCGAGTCCAAGGGCATCAAGCTCGATATCTATAAGTTCCGCGCCAAGATCGGCTACCGCCGCAAGACGGGCCATCGCCAGCGTTATACTCACGTGAGGGTCACTGCCGTCAACGGCTGATCTTACGTGGCCCCGGCTTTCACCGGGGATTTGGGGCATGCAAGCCAGACGCCCAACCAAAGATGAGATCACCAGGCTGATCCGCGATGCCATTGCGCAGCACCGGGCCGGCAGGCCCGATCGAGCGGTGGCTCAATTCGAGTCGATCGCGCCCCTGGTCCGCAAGGACGCAGAGGCGCTCAGGTATTACTCGGTCGCGCTCATCGGGATCGGGAAAGTGAGCCGCGCGCTCACCGAGATCGATCGTGCCATCAAACTGAGGCCCATGCAGGCGCAGTACCGCGTCGATCGCGCCAGGCTTCTGACGATGGCAGGCCGATACGAGGAGGCGCTCCTCGACGCCGATCGTGCCTTGGCGATCGAGAAAGGCTCTGTTGCCGCGTGCCACGCTCGGGTCATGGCGCTCCGCCGACTCGGACGGAGCGCGGAGGCATACGCATGGCTTCGGCCGATGCTGGCTGGTCACACCGAGCCCGACGTGCTCCTGGTCGATGCACTCGCCGAACTCTCGCGCGAGACCGAGAACCCGGCCGAAGTCGCGTCGATCCTCAAAGACACGCTCTCGAGAGAGATCACACCCGAGATGCGACAAGCGCTGCAGTTCAAGCTCGGCGAGATTCTTGATCGTGAGGGTCGGTACGACGAGGCGTTCTCCGCGATCAGCGAAGCCAATGCGAATCACCGCGTCGCTTTCGATGCCGGCTTGCACCGCAGACAGACACGAAAGTTGATCGAGAGCTGGAAGGACGGTGTGACGCCTCGGCCCGTTCACGAGGACGCGGAGCCGATCTTTGTCGTGGGTCTCCCGCGTTCGGGGACGAGTCTTGTCGAGCAGATCCTGTCGACGCACTCGGCCGTCGCGTCGGCGGGTGAGACTGTCGAGACGATTCGGGCCGCGAAAACACTCGGTGTGCGGCGCGAGCCCTACGGGTACGTTTTCTCGCTCGAATCGGTCGGAGAGCAGGATCTGGTCCGGGTGAGCGGGCGGATGGTGCGCCATCTGGCACAGATCTCGGGCGGCAAGGACTGGCAAAGACTCACGGACAAGATGCCCGAGAACGTCATGCACATCGGGTTTCTGGCCACCCTCTTTCCACGGGCTCGGTTCGTGCATTGCCTGCGAGATCTCCGAGACACCTGCCTTTCCTGCTTCTTTCAGGATTTCTCCGGGGCGCTCCATTACGCGTTCGATCTCGAAGCGTGCGCGAGTTACGCGGCGGACGTGATCCGTCACAGCGAACATTGGAAGCAGATCGAACCCGAGCGGATCCACACGGTTCGATATCGCGACCTGGTCCATCACCACGAAGAAACGGTCCGGGCGCTGCTCGCCTTTCTCGGGCTGGAGTTCGAGGTGGCCTGTCTTTCGCACGACCAGTCGGATCGCAGCATCCGCACCGCGAGCTTCGAACAGGCCAATCAGCCGATCTATACCAGCTCCGTGGGCCGCTGGCAGCACTACGAGCAGCACCTCGGCCCGGTCATGGATGTCCTGAAACATCGTGGGATCAGGCTCGATTAGCCTGAGTGCCCTGCGCGGACGAACGTGCCCCGGCTTCGGTCCTTGACGATCCCTGGGAAACGCTGGGCCCTGCCGTGCGAGACGACATAGACGCCCGGCTCGACGAGGCTCGTGGCGAAGATCGCCTCGGTCAGGTTCTGGAGCGCGTCGGACTCCTTCATCTCAAACGGTCGCATCGCGCCGGTCAGGACGACGGGCGTTCTGGGGGCGCCCAGGTCCGCGTGGAGCTTCTCGCCCGTGGTGCAGAGCGTATCCGTGCCGTGGAGCACGAGGACGCCGTCGACGTCGGTGTCGGCGAGGACGTCGCGGACGGTCTCGGCGATGAGCGTGCGGTCCTCGTCGGTCATGTCGAGGCTGTCCTTGTTCATCAGTTCGTGCACGCAGACGCGGGTGTCCTCGAGCCGGAGCCCGCCGAGCATGTGCGCGACGTTGGAGTGCCTGTTGACGAGCGTGCCGGTGGCCTCGTCGTAGACCTTCTCAAGGGTGCCGCCCGTGGTGATGATGGTGATCCGCCTCATGCGAGGATCGTAGCTCGGCCTGCGCAGCAAACACCCCGGAGCCTTGGGCCCCGGGGCGTGAGCGATCGTGACGATCAGGGTGGGGGTGGTGCGGTCCTTCCGCCTACTCAAGCATGCTCACGGTCACCGGGGTGTAGCCCGAGCCGGTGTAACGCACCGTGGTCGGCACGCGGGAGGCGTTGTAGAACTCAAGGATGAACGACCCGTCGACGGACATCGTGTAGGTGTCCGAGGGGGCGAGGCTGGCCTCGTTCTGAGGCACGCGGAAGGCGAGCTGGCCGTCGCCGCGGTTCTCGACGCGGAGTTCGCCGCTGGAACCCGAGACGGCAAAGTTGACCTGCTGGAAGGGTTCGAGCGTGATCGTCTCGGACGAACGCGAGACCTTGCCCGAGCGGTAGCTCGTGCTGCTGGAACTGTTGCTGCTGCTGCTTGCGGCACTGGCGGTGGCGCCGCTGCTCTTGCTGCCGCCACCGAAGATCGAGCATCCGCCGGCCATCATCGCGATGCCAGCCACACCCATCACACAAGCCACTCGTGAAGTTCGTTTCATGTCGGAATCCCCATTGCTCAAGTGCAGGCCCCCGGAACCCCGGCTCGCCGCATCAAGGGTGATGTCCGTTTCACCCCGCATCCGGGCACGAAACCCACGCGATGGTTTTCCCACTGAGCGTCAAGGCGTGCGCTCTGTGCGGGCTGGGCAAGCCCACGCGTGGCTTATCGCGGACCACCCCCGCCTAACATCCGCCGAGACGCCCGCGAGAACGGGCACACCCGAAAGGAATCCCCGATGAAAGCTGCCAAGCTCCTGATCGCTCTGGGCGGCGGGCTGCTCGTGCTCGTCCTGCTGATCGTCGTGATCGTCTTCATCTCGATCGACAAAATCGCCAAGGCCGGCATCGAGAAGGGCACCAACTACGCGCTCGCGGTCCCGACCTCGCTCGACATGGCGGACGTGGGCATCCTCGATGGCACGTTCGCCATGTCCGGTCTGACGATCGACAACCCGGAGGGCTACGACTCGCCCTTCTTCTTCAAGCTCGGCTCGGGGGATGTCGCCGTGTCGCTCGCGTCGCTCCGCTCCGATGTCGTCACGCTCCCGCTGTTCGAACTCACCGATCTAACCGTCAACATCGACCGCAAGGGCACGACCAGCAACGTACACAAGATCCTGGAGAACCTCAAACGTTTCGAGAAGGGCGAGCCCGCCGAACCTGGCGAACCCAAGCCCGAAGCGAAAGAGGGCAAGAAGTTCGTCGTCAGCGAGATCGCGATCAAGAACGTCACGATCAATGCGAACCTGCTCCCCCTGGGCGGCGAGCTGGCGACCACCAAGCTCATCATCCCCGAGATTCTGCTTAAGGACGTCGGCTCCGCGGGCGATCCCGTCTCGCTCGCCGAGCTGACCAACATCATCACGCAGGCCGTCCTCGCGTCCGCCGCGGAGTTTGGCGGCGGGATCATCCCCGAGGAAATCCTGGGCGATCTCAAGACCAACCTCGACGGGCTCAACGCCCTCGCCGAGAACGGCGTCGAGATGTTGACCACCGGAGTCGACAAAGCACTCGACGAGGCACAGAAGCAGCTCGACGAGAAGGCCACCGAACTCGAGGACAAGGCCAAGGACGCCGTGAACAAGGGCCTCAACGACCTGCTCGGCGGCGGCAACAAGGACAAGAAGAAAGAAGGCGGGGGCTGAGCGCACCCGTCCCGAGGTACACTGGGCGCCATGCCCGGTGCCCTTGAGATCCGCCCAACCTCTCTCCGCGAGCACGCCGCGCCGCCCGAGGCGATCACCGCCGCGATCCTCGACCACTTCGCGCACCACGACGCGGATGTCATCGTTCGCTGCGTCGGGCAGCACCTCGTCCTGACGCACGCGGCCCACCTGCGCCACTACTGGTCGCCCTGGCTCCACATCGAAGTCGAAACCCACGCGCAGGCGAGCCGGGTGATCGCGAAGTTCACGCCGCACCCGAATCTCTGGACGAGCTTCGCGTTCGGCTACTTCACGCTCGGCGCGGTCGCGTTCTTTGCGGGGTTCTTCGCGATCGCGCAGGCGCTGATCAAGCAGAGCGCCTGGGCGTGGTGGGTCGCCGCCGGGGCGGGGGTGGGGATGCTCGCGATGTTTGTGTTCGCAAAGCTCGGGCAGCGTCTGGCGGCCCATCAGATGGGCGAGCTCTCGGCCCGTCTGGATGCCGTCTTGGCAGCTGTCGGGACCGGCGCGGGGGCGCCCCAAGGTGCTTTGCCGGTGGAAAGCGTGTGAATCCGGGATCAAATCCGATCGGATTCTGTGCCTTGAATGGTTCCATTTTGTGCCCTGGCGGGCCTTCCGGGGGGTTGTACGCCCTGTTCGGGCTGTCCCGCGCGAGAATCCGTCATCCGTTGGCCCCGGCGAACTATCCGCACTCCCGTTCGGTATATATACTTACGTACGTCCGAATGGGCAGGTCGCCCCACGGTGGGTGGGTGCCTGGACAGTCGGTTGGAAGCTGTGCCCGAGCCTCCGGCCGTCGTTTGTTGAGTCTTTCTGCGGGCAAGTTGGATCGAAGAATGTCAAAGCTTTATGTCGGGAACCTTTCATATCAGACATCAGAGAATGAGCTGCGCGAGATCTTCTCGCAGCACGGAGAGGTTGTCTCGGCCACTCTGGTAATGGATCGCGAGACCGGTCGCCCCCGCGGGTTCGGTTTCGTCGAGTTTGCAGACGCATCCAGCGCCAAGGCGGCTATCGAAGCCCTCAACGGCGCCAGCGTCGGCGGTCGTGACCTCACGGTCAACGAAGCACGCCCCCGTGAACCCCGCTCCGGCGGCGGCGGCGGTGG
>JBGSIX010000160.1:0-1617 GCA_041742315.1 Phycisphaerales bacterium
GGCGAGACCTCGCGCACAAGGGCTTCGGTGACGGGGACGCCCGCGTTGGCGGGCGAGAGCGTCTGGATGAGCCGAGCCGCCTCGGCGCGCACGCCCGGCTTCTCGTGCTCGAGCAGCTTGATCGCCGCCGCTCCCACAACGTCGTCGATCTGGTTGCCCTGCGCGAGTTCCCGGTTGATCAGCTCAATCGCCAGCTCGCGCAGCTCCCCATCGACGAGCAGCAACTCCGCGAGCAGCGGGCTCTTGTCCTGGTAAGGCGCGACCATGAAGAGCCTGCGGAAGCCGTCGACCGCGCGGGCCGTCGCGTCTTTCTCGCTCAGTTCGAGCCGATCGAGCCGGTAGGTGATCCCACGGATGAGCTCGGCCTGCCACTCCTCGGGCTTCATCAGGCTCCGCTCGTCGAGCCACTTGCGCCACGCCTCGACGTCGTTGCCCAGATCATCCCGCCCGGTCATGCGCACGAGCGCCTCGACCGCCGCCTTGGAGACCTCGGGCGCCTGGAACGGAGCCGCGTGATTGACGAGCACGCGCGCCGCCTCCCACGTCCCAGCCGAAGCCAGCGCGAGCAGCGCCTGCGGCCTGATCGAGGCATCGCCCCGCGCAACCAGATCGATCAGCGGCTTCTCGAACTCGGGCACCGTCACGGGCCTTGCCGCGATCGCCAGGAGCAGGAGCCTTTGCGCGACCGGGTCTTCGGTGTTGGGCCCGAGGATCCCGATCATCCGGCGCATGGTCCGGCTCGAGATCTCCTGCGTCAGAATCGTCGACGCTGCTTCCAGTCGAGAGGCGTCCGTCGCCGTGGGCGTCGTCAGGGTGTCGATGGGTGAGCTGTCCTGGCCCAGAGCCGAACCGGCGATGAGAAGCAGCGAGAGGACCGCGACCGCCCCTCTGTGGGGTAGATTGTGTGAAGATGTGGGTCTGAGAATGGGCACGCCTTGCCTTTGGAAATGGGGTTGGCCGTATTTCTGTACTCTTCGGGTGAACGGGGCCCTCGGGTCGATACTATTCTGCGCACGAAGTCCGGGTTCTGACACCCGGCGAGAATCGCAGGCGTGTTTGGGCTATGGAAGGCTCGGAGAGCCATGGTGCCCCGATGAATGATTGGCATGAAGCCGAACAACAGGTCGAACGCGCCCACGAGCTCTACGAAGCCGGGCGTTGGGACGAAGCCGAGGCGGCGCTGCGCAAGGCGATCGCTGTCAATCCGTACCAGCCCGAATGGTTTTTCAATCTGGGCCTGACGCTCGAAGCCGCGGGTCGGCTTGAGGACGCCGTCGTCGCATTCCGCTCGTGCTTCGATCTCAGCGACGAGGGCGACCCGCAGTCGGCGATGATCTTGGGCTCGACACTCATCGAGCTCGACCGCGCCGAGGAAGCCATCACCTGGCTCGAGAAGAGCCTTGAGCTCTCGCCCAGCAACGTCGATGCGCATGTGCACCTGATCGACGCGTTCGCGCTGCTTGAGCGGCACGACGACGCCGAGGTGCATTTCTACATGGCCGTCCAGCTTCAGCCCGACTGCGCTCCCGCGCACGCGGCGCTGGCCGAGTCCCTGCTCGATCGGCAGGAGTTCGACCGCGCGGTCTGGTGCCTCCGCGAGGCCGCGAGGCTCGACCC
>JBGSIX010000161.1:0-6033 GCA_041742315.1 Phycisphaerales bacterium
GCAACGCCTTCAAGCGGCGGCTCCGCGATGCCTTCCGGGTGATCGCCGCCCGCTGGCCCGATGATCGGCCGGGACTGGATCTGGTGCTGATCGTCCGCCCGCACGAACTCCGCACGCCCGCGTCGTACATCGAGCTTCTGACCGGAGCGATCGATCGGCTCGCCAGGCACGCAGCCAAGCAAGCGGATGACGCACCATGAGCGCGAGAACCCGCACCAGCCCGTTCGCCTGGCCTCTGATCCTGCTCGTCCGCGCGTACCAGATCACGCTCAGCCCGTTTCTCGGCGGGCAGTGCCGATACCACCCGACGTGCAGCGCGTACGCGATCCGGGCGCTCCAGGACTACGGCCCCATAAAGGGCGGCTCGCTTGCCATCCGTCGCATCCTGCGCTGTCATCCGTTCGCCAAAGGCGGGTACGACCCGGTTCCGGCGCCAAAAAATGACGCAATCACAAGTGAGTGAGCATACACTGACTTCCACATGAGCCAGCCCAAGGCATCCAAGCGTCTGCCCGCCGCCCAGCGCCGGCTTCAGCTGCTCCAAACGGCTTCGAAACTCTTCTCCGAGCTCGGGTATGCGCGGACCACGACCTCCCAGCTTGCCCAGGCTGCCGGCGTCACCGAGCCGATCATCTACCGACACTTCGCCTCCAAGCGCGACCTCTTCGTCGCGCTCGTCGAGCAGACGGGCCAGCGGACGCTCGAGCTCTGGAACGAGGGGCTCGCCAGCGCCAAGGACCCCGCCGAGCGGCTCAAGATCCTGCTCGGGCAGAACCCGATGGTGGCGCTTGGCGACGAGGAAGCCAACGCCTACCGGGTCATCCTGCAATCGATCACGGAGGTCGACGACGAGGTCATCCATAAAGCCGTGGATGAGCACTTCCACGCGATGCACGACTTCCTCGTCCAGGAGGTCGAGGCGGCCCAGAAGGCTGGCCGGGTCCGGCAGCGCTTCCCGGCGGAGATGATCGCCTGGATGCTGATCGACGTGGCGCTGGGCTACGGCGTGCTGCAGGCGATGGGCGTCCGCAATACGAACAGAGCCCCGGGCGGGGGGACGCTCCCTCAGATCATCGCGGAAATCCTGCTCCCGAGCCGCTCGCGGGCGGGCGATTCCGAGTAACAATTGGGGCGATGATCTACCTCGACAACAACGCGACGACCATGCCCTCGACCCGATGTCGCGACGCGATGATCCGCGCGATCGACGAGCTCTGGCACAACCCCTCGAGCATGTACCGCGCCGGGCAGGCGGCCAAGAGAGCCGTGGAACTCGGACGCGCCTCGATCGCCAAGCTGATCAACGGCCAGCCCAAGGAGCTGGTGTTCTGCGGCTGCGGGACGTGCTCGATCCACACCGCGATGAACGGCGTGATCTACACCCATCGCGAGGTCGAACGCCCCAACATCATCACCACCCACATCGAGCACCCGGCCGTCCGCTACCTCGCCCGGCAGGCCCACGAGCGCCTGGGCGTCGAGACACGCTGGGTCCCCACGCTCCCCGGCGGGCGCATCGACGCCAAGGCCCTCGCCTCGCTCATCGACGAGCACACCATCCTCGTCAGCACCCAGTGGGCCAACAACGAGACCGGTGTCATCCACCCCGTCGCCGAGCTCGGGCGACTCTGCCGCGACAAGGGCGTCACCTTCCACGTCGACGGCGTGCAGTGGGTCGGCAAGATGCCCACCAACGTCGACACCGGCGACACAAACCCACTCGGCCCCGCGCACGACGACGACGCGGGCCAGTGGATCGACATGCTCAGCTTCTCCGCCCACAAGTTCCACGGCCCCAAGGGCATCGGTGTCCTCTGGATCCGCCGAGGAACCAACTTCACCCCGAGCTCGCCCGGCACGCAGGAAATGGGCCGCCGCGGCGGCACCGAGAACGTCCCGGGCATCCTGGGCATGGCCGCCGCCGCCGAAGAAGCCCTCGAGTTCCTCACCGATCCCGACCGCATGAAACAGATGGCCGCCCACCGCGACCGCTTCGAGCGCCGCGTGCTGGAACTCGTCCCCGAGGCCTGCGTCAACGGCCCCGCCGACCCGGCGCACCGCGTCTGGAACACCACCAATATCGCCTTCCCTCGCCTTGAATCCGAGATCCTCCTGCTCATGCTCTCCGAACGCGGCCTCTGCGCTTCGGCCGGC
Source organism: Phycisphaerales bacterium (assembly GCA_041742315.1). GTDB lineage: Bacteria > Planctomycetota > Phycisphaerae > Phycisphaerales > UBA1924. The sequence goes on from JBGSIX010000161.1 coordinate 2,155, forward strand.
TCGGCCTGCTCCAGCGGGAGCCTCGAGCCCTCGCCCGTGCTCCGGGCGATGGGCGTGCCCGAAGATCGCGCCCACGGCTCGATCCGCTTTAGCCTGTGCCGAGACACCGATCCTGGGTGTCTGGAAGAGGCGGCCCAGACCGTGGCGGCGTGCGTGAGGCAGCTCTCGGGCGCGATCCCGGTCTGAATGCTCGTCGTGCGCCCTCTCCCCGCCGGGGAGAGGGCTGGGGAGCGGGGTCTGAAGTCTTCTCACAGACATCAGCCCCTCATCCGTCTGCATGCGCAGCCACCTTCTCCCCAGAGGGGAGAAGGAGCAGATGCCGTGTGCTGGTCTGTCAGGGGAAGTGCCGATAGCCTTGGGGCATGGCAAACGACCCTTACGGCGCATCGGCTGACTTCAACGAGCACTACGTGGACGCGGGCCCGCCGCGAACGAGCGTGCTGGCGATCCTGTCGCTCGTGTGCAGCCTGATCTGCTTCATCCCGGGGCTGAGCGCGATCGGCTCGCTCCTGGGCGTGTTCGCCTTGCTCGGGATTTCGTCCTCCAAGGGCCGGGTCAAGGGCACGGGGCTTGCCATCGCGGGCATCGCGGTGGGCATCGTGGTCTCGCTTCTCTGGTTCGGCGCGGCGATCGCGGCTCAGAAGGCTTCGAGCCAGTACGTCGCGTTCGGTCAGGTCATCACCGATGTCGACTCGGGTTCTTATGACGCGGCTCGCGGGCAGCTCTCGACACCCACGCGCAATCTGGCGACGGACGAGCGTCTCGCGGCTTTCAAGGCGGAGTACGAGGCCGAGGCGGGGCAGCTCGACAGCTGGCCCAAGGGCTTCATCCAGGTCTTCGGTCTGTTCATGGAACTGGGCAAGCGGGGCCAGCAGCCCGACAACACCACGGTGCCCTACGCCGACCCGATGCCGTTGCCCGGCAAGTTCGACAACGGCGCGCGGCTCGTGTGGTTCATCCTCGACCGCGGGCAGATGGACGACGCGGGACGCAAGCCGGCGATCATCAACGCGGCGATCCTGGGCGCGGACGGGAATCTGATCTGGCTCGTGGATCCGGATGTTCAGCGGGCCGCGATGAGCGGCGGCGTGACACCCCCGGCGAGCGCGGGCGACACGGACACCCCGGCGCCCCCCGCCCGGGACGAGGGCGACGGATCGAGCGAGGAAGCCCCCGCCGACTCGGGCGGCTGATCCACGATGGCTGACACCGAGCGGGCCGGCGAGCCCCCGATCATCTCGCTCAAGAACGTCGTCAAGTCCTTCGACGGCAAGCGCGTGATCGACGGGCTGACGCTCGACATCCAGCGCGGCGAGACGATGGTCATCATGGGCGGCTCGGGCTCGGGCAAGAGCACCTCGCTTCGGCTCATGATCGGGTCCATCAAATCGGACTCGGGCGACATCAAGATCTGCGACACCGACATTGTGCGCGCGACCGACGCCCAGCTCAACCGGTTCCGGCTCAAGATCGGGGTGCTCTTTCAGTCGGGGGCGCTGTTCAACTCGATGACGCTCGCCGAGAACGTGGCCCTGCCGCTGGTCGAGCACACGGAGCTGGACCGCGAGATCATCGACATTCAGGTGAAGATCAAGCTCGAGCTTGTGGGTCTGCGCGAGCACGCGGACAAGTTCCCGGCGGAGATCTCGGGCGGGATGAAGAAACGGGCCGGGCTTGCCAGAGCGCTGGCGCTGGACCCGCAGATCCTGTTTTATGACGAGCCCAGCGCCGGGCTCGACCCGGTGACGAGCGCGGAGATCGATCGGCTGATCATCGATCTGTCGAAGAAGCTGGGCGTGACGAGCATCGTGATCACGCATGAGATGGACTCGGCCTTTGCGATCGCCGACCGGATAGCGATGCTGGACAAGGGCGAGATGCTGGTCGTCGAGGACCGGGCGTGGTTCGAGCGGGTGCGCGACACTTCGGTACAGGACGCCAAGGCGATGACGCAGACGGAGCGGCTCATCCGGCAGTTTCTGCGGGGCGACGCGGAGGGGCCCATCACGGACCGCAAGGCGGCGACGAACTATGCCGAGGATCTGCTGGGCATGCCGATGCCACGCGAGACGACGCCCAGCGTGATGTCCACGCGGATGCTCTAGGGTCAGTTGGGGGATTGGGTGATGGCCAGGCACAACCGTTCGAGAGCGAGCCTGATCGCGGGGTCGCTGCTGATCTTCGGGCTCATCGGGTTCATCCTGATCAGCGCGATCATCTCGGGCTCGATCGATCGGCTGACGCCCACGCGGTCGTACACGGTCCGGTTCGGGCTTGCGCAGGGCACGGGCGGGCTGACCGAGGGCGCGACGGTGTTGATGGGCGGGCAGCCGGTGGGGCGAGTCGGGGGGATCGGGTTCGCGATGACCGACGGCGTGCCGCAGGCGGTCGACGTCAAGGTCCGCGTGCGGTCTTCGCACAAGCTGTATCGCGACGTGGTCTTCGTGCTTGAGAGGCCGCTGGTGGGCCTGGGCGCGTCGCTGAACATCGTCAACGTGGGCACGACCGGCGCGGGCGTGCTCGAGCCGGGCTCGGTGGTGGAGGCGAACCTGGCGCTGCCGGCGTTCCTGACGGCGGCGGGTTTCGGCTCGGAACAGATCGAGCAGCTCAAGGACATCCTGAGCAACACGACCGACATCGTCGAGCGGGCCGACGGGATCACCGAACGCCTGGACACGGATCTTGAAGCGCTCATGACCGACTTCAAGTCGTTCAGCAGCGAGCTGGCGAACCTGAAGGCGGGCGAGGTCAGGGCCAACGCCTCGGCGGCGATCGACGATGTCCGCGGATTGGTCGAGGAGTCGCGCGAGCTCTTGCGTGTGAACCGCCCACGGATTGACGACACGCTCAGCTCCGCCCAGCGCACGATGGCCAAGTTCGAGGGGGAGCACTCCGAGGCGCTGCTGGACGCGATGGAGCGCGCGGGCGAGGCGGCGACCAATCTTGCGGACCTGGCCGAGGAAGCCGGGCAGGTGCTCAGCGAAGAGAAGCCGGGCGTTCAGCGGACGCTGGCCAACGCGCGGCTCGCCAGCGACCAGCTCAGGCTCGCCACCATCGAGATCAGGCGGAACCCCTGGAAGCTCCTGGCCCGGCCCGACACGAAGGAACTCCGCGAGGAGCTCTTCTACGACGCGGCCCGGGTCTACGCCTCGGCGGCCAGCGACCTGCAGGACGCCGGGGCCTCGCTCGAGGCGGTTCTGGCCCGCCCGGGCGGGGCGGACACGGATCAGATCCGGGAACTGACCGAGGAGCTGAAATCCGCGATGGCCCGCTACAAACAAGCGGAAGCGGGTCTCCTGGAGACCATGTTCGAGTAACACAGCTGGATCGGAGCGGGTCATGCGTGCGGGGCAGTGGAGATCGCGGCTCGCGGGGCTCGTGCTCACGGGCCTGGCGCTCGTGTGGCTCGTGCCCATCCACCACGCCCACGGCGTGATCGCACCCACCCAGCCCGCGGCCCCGGCGCATCTGGAATGGTTCAACCCCGATCGGAGCGAACCGGCCAAGAGCTGGACCCCGATCGAGCGGACCGAGCTTCAGAGCGAGCGCGTGGTCCTGCTCGTGCACGGGCTCGACGAGCCGGGCACGGTGTGGGATGCGCTGGCACCGGAGCTGGCCAAGCACGAGCTGACGACGATCCGGTTCGAGTACCCCAACGACCAGGCGATCGCGATCTCGGCGGAGCAATTCGCCGGGGCGCTCACGGATCTCCGCACGAAGGGCGTGAAGGAGGTCTGGATCGTCGCGCACTCGATGGGCGGGCTCGTCTCGTTCGATGCGCTGACGCGCGAGGGATTCGACCACGCGAGGTGGCCCGAGATTCGGCGGGTCGTCACGCTCGGGACGCCGATGGCCGGCTCGATGCTCGCGCCGGTGCGC
>JBGSIX010000162.1:0-18596 GCA_041742315.1 Phycisphaerales bacterium
GCCCGGCACGCCGATGCTGGAGGCACGCGCGGCTGTTCACGCGTTCATCCCGAAGATCGAGATCGACCCGAACCGAAAGGTGGGTACGCTCTACCTGCCGCGCGACACGTGCAGCGCCCTTCAAGCAGCGTTTGTCAGACGGGATACGAGCGCATCCTCGATCCACTCGTGCACCGTGCTCTGGGCCGCCCGCTTGGGATCGCCCAGATGACTCAAGAGCGGCGTCTCATAAGGCGAGACAATCCCGATCACATCGCTCACATCCTCAACCAGCTCGGGCAGCGTCACACCCGCCCCGTACGTAGCCTTCCCTGTAAATGCCATATGCAGTTCCTCCTCTCCCGGTGCGCGGACTCCCCGTCCGCACGCGCCGAGCGTTTGCTTTCATCCATCCACACCGAACCCAGATCCAAACTCAGCCCCGCCGGCGCCTCAGATACTTCAGCACCGCGCGCCGATCGCCCGTCTCCCTGGCCTCATGCGCCAGCTCTTCCAGCGAGTCCTTGGCCCTCGCCGGCGCCCCGGACAGGGCGCTCGCCCCCACGCTCCGCCCAGGCTTTCTGAACAGAAAGCCCTTCGACTGGGCCAGCGCACTGACCGCTTCCCCAACCGTCAGCCCGCCCTCGGCGAGCCGGCGTTCGGCGAGCACGGTCGCCGTCTCCAGATCCACCGCGCCCGCATCCACGAGCTGCCTCTCCAGCTCCGTTCGCATCGACTCGCTCGCCAATCGACGCTCGAGTTCCGCGATCCGCGCCTGCGCGAGCTCAAGCTCCTCCTCAAGCGAGGCGACAAGCTCCTCACCCGTCTGATCCTCCTGGATCACATCCTCGCGACCGTCGAACACGTCATCGATGCCCTGCCCGCCGAAGCCACCGCTTCCCGCATCACCCGTTCCGATTTCTTCCAATGGCATCACACCGCCTCCTCTTGCTCTTGCGCCAGCTCGTCCTCCGCCAGATCCGTCGGCACCACACCGAACCGCTCGGCGATCCGCTCCGTCGGCACGCCAAGCTCACGCTGGATCCGCGCCGACTGCGCGATCTCCTGCTCATCGATCGGTAGCGGATCGGGCCACTCCATCTTCAACTCCCGGTCACCCAGCGCCAGCTCCACGACACCCGCCTCGCCCGCCGCCGCGAGCACCATCTCGCTCGCCGCGATCACGCCGCGCCCGTACGTCACGCGCTTTCGGTTGGTCTTGCTGATGAGCCCGACCATCGTCACCCGGAGCGCACTGGCGCTCGTCAGGTTCCCGATCCGCGCCTCGATCACACCGCTCGCCACGGGCGGCACGCCGCTGATCTTGTCCAGCGCCTGCCGGATCTCGCCGATGTGCTTCTCCTCGCTCGGGCTCGACGCGTCCCCGCCGAACGCCTCCACGCTCGCGTCCGGGTTATCCGTGGACCACACCGTCCCGGGCGACACCGGCACACGGTCGAACCCGTCGATCCCCTTGGCCAGGTACATCTTGAAACTCTGCAGCGTCACCCGGCTCGCGCGATCGCTCAGGCGCGTGTTCAGCTCGTCCTGCAGCGGGATCAATGGCTCCACCTCGCCGATCCCCTCGTAACGCAGAGGCTGCGACAGGTTCTGCACATGCACCACGGGCGTCTGGCTCTCCGTCACAGCGCGCTCCTCGCGCTCGACGAGCTCGCCGTCGACCCACACCTCGCGCCCGCCCGGCCCGAACACCTCCGTGTACGACTCGATCCGCCGCGCCCGCCCGGACGATCGCCGCCCACCGAGCCGGCGCACGAGACCCGTCCGCTCCACCTCGTTCGCCTCGCGCTCGTAATGGATCACATACCCGGCGATCCTGCGATAATCGCCCGGGTCGATCACGGGGATCCCCCGCTCGGGCGTCACCGGCTCGATCCGCACCGCCCGCCCCGCCTCGCGCATGAGCCCACGCATTGCGTGGATCGAAGCCCCGCTCTCCCGGAGCCTCGCCGCGCGTCTCCCGATCGCGGACATCGCCCGCTCGTCGACACGCACGATCAGGTCCACATGCCCGAAAACATGCCCGATCAGCGCCACGTCCTGCAGGAGCGCCAGCCCGCCCGAGCTCTTCCAGGCCGAGTCGATCAGCTCATCGATCAGCTCGCGCTTGGCCTCAGACGCCGCGGTGCTCACGACCACCGGCGGCTTGCCGAACAGGAAATCGATCATCGTGTGCACACGCCAGGCGATGTCGTTCTCGATCACCACCTCGCGCCGCTCGGCGTGCCGATCGTCCGTCAGCGCCTCGCCCCGCACACCCGTCACACGCCCGGGCAAACCGACCTCTTGAGCCAGCCGACGCGCCGAACGCGCCAGCCCGTCCGCCCCGAGCCGAGGAGCGTGGGTGACAGGGTTCCTGTAGTACGCCCAGAGCCGCGAAAGCTCTGCGCACTTCTCGTTGTGCTCGCGGATCAGCTGATCCACAAACGCCGGGTCCAGCCCCACCGCCGCCCCCGGCCTCGCTTCCCCGTCCAGCCTGCCACCCACACTCGCCATCGGTTCGCCCCCCGTTTCGCAGGGCCGTGCATCGCACACGCCCTCTACACCTCCTTCCTCCGGTCACCGGCGCGCGCACAAACCCGGCGCCCCAAACCACCCACCCGCGCGCAAACCCAGGCCGCCACTCACTTAGAAAATGTTCGCATATCCGAAATGCCCATTAACGACGACGCCCACCCGTGCGCACAAACACGGCATTCCCCCCTCTCCCGCGCCCCGCGGGAGAGGGGGCCGAGCAAAGCAAGGCGGGTGAGGGTCTTGCATTGCGCCCTCTCCCCTCTGGGGAGAGGGCGGGGGAGAGGGGCTTTCCTTCCTGCTCAAAGAAAAACCCCCCGCTCACGCAGGGGGCTCGCCAATTTCCCAATCAAGAATCCCGATCAGTCCGCCGCTTCGATCCGCGAGTACTGATCCAGGTTGAGCATCACCTTCTCGCCGTCGTCCTTGCGGAGTTCGAGCCGCTCAAGCCAGAGCTTGTGGTCCTTGGCGTGCGCGAACCAAGAGCCGGTCTTGCCCGTCTCATAGGCCACGACCGTCCCCACCACCGTGACGGCCTGCGAGCCGCTCTGGCGGGGGATCTGCTGCGTCACTCGCACACGCTGCCCGGGTTGAAAGGTCGTCTCGTCCATCGGGCGTCAGTATAGCTCGCTACGCCCGACCCGGAGTCTGACGAGCCGCGACCGTGAGGGAGCGGAGCAACCCGCCAAAATCCCGGACCGCTCCCTCACGGTCGCGGCTCGTTGTTCCATCAACCTGAAACCAATCGCTGCACCTCGTCCAGCATCGCATCGACCTGCTCCCGCGTGGGCGCCTCGCCGATGAGACGCAGAATCGGCTCCGTGTTGCTCGCCCGGACATGCACCCACGCCCGGTCCGCGTCGAAGTCGATCCGTACGCCGTCCTGCGTGTCGACCCGCACCCCCTCGCCCATCTTGGCGTAGTGAGCCGCGAGCCGCTCGACCGTGGGCCGCGCGTCCTCTTTCCTCGCCAGCGGCTGCTTGCGCTTGACGATCGCATAGCTGGGCACATCCGCCACCAGCTCGCTCACCCTCTTGCCCGTCCGAGCCATGAGCGACAGCACCAGCGCCATCGCCCCCAGCGAGTCGCGCACGTACGTCACCTCGGGCCAGATCACCCCGCCGTTGCCCTCGCCCCCGAGGATGACATTCTTGCCCTCCTTCTTGAGCCGCTTCATGGCCTCGACGACGTTGGCCTCCCCCACCGCCGTGCGCACGACCCGCGCCCCGTAGCGGGCCGCGACATCATCGATCATGCGCGAGGTGGAGAGGTTCACACAGATGACCATGTCTTCCTCCCTCTCCCCTTGGGGGAGAGGGCCGGGGTGAGGGGTCTTCTCTTCCTCCCTCTCCCGCGCCCCGCGGGAGAGGGCCGGGGTGAGGGCTCCGTCTTCTTCGGCTCCTTCCGCGTGCTCACGCCCGCGGCTCTTTCTGGCCTCCAAAATCGACATCGCCGCCAGCACGAGCGTGTACTCCTCGCCGATGTACCGCCCGTTCTCATCCACGATCGCCAGCCGATCCCCGTCCGGATCCTGCGCAAACCCCACATCCGCCTTCAGCCCCGGCACCGCGTCGCACAGCCCGCCCTCGCCCGAGAGATTCTCGGCGGTGGGCTCGGGGGGGTGGGGGAAGATGCCGGAGTTGTCGCCATGAAGTTGGATCAAATGCACTTGAAATCGTTCGCCAAGCAAACGAGCTGCCAGACTTCCCGACGCATTCACTGAGTCCATAACGACTCGATAGAGCGGCGATTGGCCGTGATTAGGCACATTGATGTACATGCCAAGAGAACGCATTGCATTGCACACACCATCAAGGTGTTCAGATGTCACATCATGTCGTGCCTCTGCAATTTCTCCTTCGTTTCTTTCCAGTATTTTTTCGTAGCCGGGACAGACAGTGGGCGCAAAGTCCGATTCTGTATACCTACGCACAATGTCTGTAGCTTTATGCTCTGGTGGTGCACACGCATCGGTTCGGATGCCAGCACCATCGTGCACGGCAGAAATACACTTGATGCCGTTCCACTCTGCTGGATTGTGGCTTGCGGTCACCATTACGGCCCCGGCCACCTCATATCCATTTTGAACCGCATGACCAAGCGTGGGAGTCATCACTCGTCCCACAGGATGAACGATCCACCCAGCATCAAGGAATGCTGCGATGACTGTGTAATAGATGCTCTCGTATCCGGCTCGCCCATCATGCCCAACAAGAATTTGATCACAATCGAGGTATGGATCTCCAGCACCAAACCAGGCGTTCAGCGCCCTGCAGTAGCGAAACGCCACTTCCGGCGTCAGACTCTCCCCCACGATCCCTCGGAGCCCGCTCACCCCCAGCATCAACGGCGCTTCGCTCATCCCGCAAACCCTCTCCCGGGCGTCCAGAAGCCGCCCGCGTCTTCACACACCCGCAACATTCGCCAAACGATAACGACTCTTGCCCGGAGCCTCCCTACCCTAGCTCCATGTTCACGATCACCGTCCAGTCGACATTCTCCGCCGCCCACGCCCTCTCCATCGCAGGCCAGAAGGAGACCCTCCACGGGCACGACTTCCTGACCACCGTCGAGATCCAGGGCGACCGCCTCGATCAGGACGGCCTCGTCTGCGACTTCCACACCGCCAAATCCGCCCTCGAGGCGATCCTGGACGAGTTCAACAACGCCAACCTCAACGAGATCGGGCCCTTCAACCAGCCCGCCGGCGGCATCAACCCCACCGCCGAGAACATCGCCAAGTACATCTACAACGAGATGCACAGCCGACTCGACGAGGCCCTCGAGCCCCACGCCAAGGTCACCGCCGTCAGCGTCACCGAATCCCCCGGCTGCGCCACGACCTACCGCCCGTAACCACCGGCCCTAACCAACGCACCCACCAAGCGAGCCGCCTTTGTACATGCGAGCCGCCCGCGTCAGCGGGCGGTCTTCACACCATCTCAAAAATAAGCCCGCCCGCTGACGCGGGCGGCTCGCAAAGACCGGGATCTTTCCTCACACCGACCCGCGAAACTGCTTCGAGGCCTCGGTCAGCTTCTCCATCGGCACGCGCACCACGCCCATGAACTCGACGACGTCCGCGCGGATGTTCCGCACCTCGTCCTCCAGCGGCCCATCGGGCAGCGTCACCCGCACCTTCGAGGGCAGCGCGATCTTCACCGGCTCATCCGTCTGCCACCCATCAAGCCCCGCCTTTGGCGATGCGGGCTGGAACCAGAACACCGCGGCCGTCGCCACCGCCGCGAACGCAAAGCCGCCCGCAAGTGCCGCCCGAAGCCGCGTGCCCCGGGCGTGCACCGGCGCTGCCTGCTCACCCGTATCCATCGACGCGATCACCCGCGTCCGCACCCACGCCGGCGCCCGCATCTCGCCCGGCCTCTCCGAACGCAACCTCGACTCAACATGCTGAACATCAACCCGCTTCACGATTCAACTCCGCTTCCAACCCCGCTCACTTCCGCTGACGCACCCAGTGCCTCGGCGATCCTGGCCCGCGCCCTGTGCAGGAGCACCCGCACGCCCACCGCCGATCGGCCCGTCACCAGCGCAATCTGCCTGGGCTCCATGTCCTCAGCGTACCGGAGCCAGACGATCTCGAACACCGCATCCTCCAGAACCTCCCTCGCCGCCCGCCAGACATCGGGCAGCTCGTCCGCTTCCTTCTCTACGCCTGACGCCCTCGCCGGTTCATCGTTTCGGGGCAGCCGGTCCCGCCGATCACGCAGGCGTCTGCGGACCACGTTCACGATCTCGTGGTGGGCGATGGACAGGATCCAGGAGGCGTACGACGCGCTCTCCCGATAACTCGCCGCCGCCCGCCAGGCGCGCATGAGCGTCTCCTGCGCCACCTCGCACGCGTCGTGCTCCGTGCCCAGGCGCACGTACGCGAACCGGTACACCCGGTGCTCGTATCGCCCCACGAGCGTCACGAACGCGCCCCGGTCGCCCTCGCCCGCGCGGCGGGCGAGCTGCTCGTCCGTCTCGGCAACCTCCGCGCGCAAGACCGCGCCCGGCACAGTGCCGGACGCAGCCCTCTCGCGTTCTGTCAGCACCGCGCTTTCCAGCTGCGAGCCTCCCGATCAGCTCACCACGTGTCGTGGCCGTCATCATCGTCGTCGTCGTCGTCGTCGTGATCCCGATGGCCGTTGAGGTCCACGTCCAAGTCGACATCGAACGCCTCGCGCAGGAACTCGACGATCTCCTTCGCGTCGTGGTCGAAGTCGACCAGCACACTCGACCCGCTCGTCGAAAGCTGTACACCCCGCGCCACGCGCATGACCGCCGCCAGTTCCTCGTCTTCCGCAGCCGCGAGCTGACCGATCGCCATCAGTCCCTGCCCGATGCTCATCACCGACTGGGCCTTCTCCTGGTCGCCCGTGTCGAGCGCGAGCTGGAAGAACGCGTCCTTGTCCAGCTCCCCAACCCGCATCTTGAGCGAGCGAGCCTCGCCGATCACCTGCGACGCCTTCTTGTCCATCGGCACGCCTTCGAGCGAGTTCGTCGCCACGAACGCGATCGTCCCCTCGCGCCAGCCGTCTTTGGGCAGCAGCTCGTTCCCGCCGTCGCCCCGCTCGAAGTTCGACAGCGCCCGCTCGATCCGGTCCGCGTCGAAGCTCACCACCCACGCGACCCGGTCGCCCCGGCCCTCAACGAGCCCGGCGTAGATCCGCCCGCCCTCGTCCATGGGCATCGACCACACCTCCGAGCCGTGGATCTCGCGCTTCTTGAGCTCATCCTCGAACCCCTCATGCAGCGCGATTGCCTCGAGCATCGAGCCCCAACCGCTGATCTGCTCGTTGCCGTAGATAATCGCGCAGAAGTCCTCGGGCACCTCGTCGTCCTCAAACTTGAGCGCCGTGCCGTAGAGCGTGACGCCGAAGATCCCGCCCTTGGGCCCGGGCCAGAAGTTGGGCATTACCTCGCGGATGTCCTCGAACCCGTCCGCCTCGCTGGCGATCGCATCCATTAGAAACGAACCGATCTCGGTCGAAGCCATCTGCTCCAGATCGACGTGCAGCACCCACTTCGCCTCGCGGTCGATGTGCCCCGAGACCGGAGGCCCGGCCAGCGCCGAACCCGAAACCAGCGCCAGACCGCACACAAGACTAGTAGTTCCAAACTTCCGCATTGCCCAGCTCCTTCACAGTGGACCGACCGCGAGAGACTTGGGTTCTTACGGGTTTGGGGCGTGGGCGTTACAGGCAATCATGTGAGGACTGGTGATTGCAACAGCCTTCTTCGCTTGAGAACAAGCAGCACTAGGCCCAATATGTAAAGCACCCCACTAATGCCGATCGCTGCGAGCATGGCCTTTTCGTACGGGTCGTTCGTTGTAGCGAACCCGCCGCCTGTGGACGCCCACGAGGTCGACCCGCCCTGTTCCGAGAGCGGCTCGTCGAAGCTCATTCTGTTCATTGCGTTGTACCCCATCGGGTCGTCGGCGTATTTGCTGAGAAATTCGACAAGATACTCTGCCTCTTCCGCGTTCGATTGGATCTGCGTCGTGTTAAGCCCGACGGAGTCGTACACACTCTTGGCCGCTTCCACATCAAACGCGTCACCGCTCTGTATGAGCTTGCCCTCGCTGTCGGAGTGCTCCCACGACAACTCCATCAGATCGACGATAACCTCGTGGCTGCCATGGTCTTTGTCAAACGTGAGCGAGGCCGTGCCGGACTCAAGACTGAACGAATCCGCAGTCACGAGATCCACGCTGAGGTCGATCCAGTATTCCTCTGTCTGTCGGTTTCGCTGTTGATCATTCATCCAGAAGTTGTTCGGCCTGAGCCGAGTCCTTATTGACCCCTGCTGGGCTCCGCCCGCCGTCGTGAACTGCTGCATCTGTGCCATCGATGCGTAGTATCCGATTACACCCAATACCGGCAGCATGACAGCAACCGAGAGCAGAGTCCACCCGGAGAACAACAGGAACATACTCCCACGGATCCGCACTGCCAACCGCGGAGTTGTCACCCCGACCTTCAAAAGGGTTGCGCCACACTCTGGGCACCGCCCATCACCGAGCGCCGTCAGCTCATAACCGCACCCAGCGCACCCGGCCCCACGGCGCATCCACGCCGGCGCGACGACGCAACGCGAGATCAGCGCCACCCCGAGCGCGCCGAGCACGATCAGCATCGGGATCCAGAGAAACATGAACAGGAAGCCATACATGAACATGACCGATCTCCAGCAGCAGAACCAGAATCGACCCCACTGCCCCAGCCTATAGTCAGCCGATTCCGCCCACCAGAAGCACCCAGGGAGATCAGACAATGGCAAACCTCACCATCAACCCCCGCGAAGTCCTCGGCCCCGAAGCCAAGAGCCTCTTCGACTACACCTCCAAAACCATCGCCAAGGACCGCCTCCACCTCCCCGGGCCCGACTTCGTCGACCGCGTGGTCAGCCTCTCTGACCGCTCGCCCAACGTCCTCCGCAACTACCAGCTCATGCTCAATACGGGTCGCCTCGCCGGCACGGGCTACGTCTCCATCCTCCCCGTCGACCAGGGCATCGAGCACTCCGCCGGCGCCTCGTTCGCGCCCAACCCCGACTACTTCGACGCCGAGAACATCGTGAGGCTCGCCATCGAGGGCGGCTGCAACGCCGTCGCCTCGACCTTCGGCGTCCTGGGCATCGTCGCACGCAAGTACGCCCACAAAATCCCCTTCATGGTCAAGTTCAACCACAACGAACTCATGACCTACCCCAACCAGTACAAGCAGATCCCCTTCGGCACGATCAAGCAGTGCTGGGACATGGGCGCTGTCGCCGTCGGCGCGACGATCTACTTCGGCTCCGACAACTCGAGCGAGCAGATCCAGTACGTCGCCGACATGTTCGCCCAGGCCCACGAGCTGGGCATGGTCACCGTGCTCTGGTGCTACATCCGCAACGACGCGTTCAAAGTCAACGGCGTCGACTACCACTCCTCCGCCGACCTGACCGGTCAGGCCAACCACCTGGGCGCGACGATCCAGGCCGACATCGTCAAGCAGAAGCTCCCCACCAACAACGGCGGCTTTGCCGCCCTTAACTCGGGCAACTCGTCCTACGGCAAGTTCCGCAAGGAGGTCTACACCGAGCTCGCCGGCTCCGACGAGAAGGGCCAGGGAGGCCACCCCATCGACCTCTGCCGCTACCAGCTCATCAACCAGTACATGGGACGCGTCCCCCTCATTAACTCGGGCGGCGAATCCAAGGGCGCCAGCGACCTCGCCGACGCGGTCAAAACCGCCGTCATCAACAAGCGCGCCGGCGGCATGGGCCTCATCTCGGGTCGCAAGGCCTTCCAGAGGCCCCTCAAGGAAGGCGCCGCCCTCCTGCACGCGATCCAGGATGTCTATCTGGATGAGTCGATCACGGTGGCGTAAACGCGTACCGGTTTGCAATTAGCTATCTCATTCGGCATTCAGAAACACCATGATCTCACGGTGATGGGCTGGTGTTGTCCACACTGTGAACCCTGAATCTTCCATATAGATCCTTGCGGCGCCATACCCATCCGGCTGCCATAAATGAGGCTCAACAGACTGCTCGATCTTCTCTTCGAGGAAGTACTTTCTCGACCACAGATCTAGCTCGCCAAGCCCTTGGAACTCGGAAATCTCATACACGACCAGGTATTTCTGGTCCGTGTCGGGCAACCCCAAAGCGGGCTGCCCAAGCATCCACTTGTTCTTTCTCAATTCCGCGAACCGCTGATACACCTCATCATGCAACTCTGACGGAGCAACGATCAACAGTTGATCGCATATGAGAAGACACGAGGCGTTATCCCCGCCATTGTCCACCCATTCTTCTATCTGTACGATTTCTTCAATGAGGTCGATTAGACGTGCCGCGCGATCATTCCGGTAGTAGCGAACCATTCGCCCGCTTGAAATTGATGGAAAGCAAGACATGGAATTGTTCTCAACAATCTCGCTGAGCGGTGCAATACAAGACAAATCATATTGCCGGACAATCTGGCTTGATTGAGCATGTTCGCTTCGATAGATGCGCGCGATACGGCTCATCCAGTATCGCCGCGAGATTGAGCACGCGTCGCAATTATAAAGCCGATCTGTCAATGTTTGATCCACAAAGGATGCTGGTGCGACGGAGTACCCCTTTATCTCGTTCAAATAATCTTGCGGGTTTGCAAAAACAACGAGGACGGCAGTAGGTACCAGCCCAATTAGACCTTCGTATCGAACTCGATCTCGTTCTTGTTGCACATGCACTGTAAGTGTAATCAAAACCAAGCTCAGAATTGCCGACTTCCATTTCCGCCGAGCCTTCCGAAGCAACTTCTCCGACTTGTACTCGCGCCCGCACTCCGGGCACCTGAGCCCGCCGCCCGACATGTCGTACGCGCAGTTCCGACAGCGAAGCCGCCCGCGCGGCCTATCCCAGAAGAGCGCCCAGAGCGTCACCAGCCCCGACACCCCGAGCACCGCCCAGCATGTAATCGCGATCCAGTCCATGACTGACTTGGACTCTACCCGAAACCGCCGGTTCCAAGAAGCCCCTTATACTCAGCCCGCCCTCAGCGAAAGGAACCGCCCATGCCCCGCACACTCGCCGCCCTGACCCTCTCCCTCACTGCTTCCCTCACCGCCTCCCTCGCCCACGCCGACACCTACTACCTCTACTTCCTCGGCGGCCAATCCAACATGGACGGCTACGGCTACGTCTCCGAGCTCCCCGAATCGCTCACCGGCGAAGTGGGCGGCGTGCGCATCTTCCTCGGGCAGATCACCCAAGACCTCCAGCCCGCCACGGGCACGGGCCTCTGGACCCCGCTCACCGCTGGCTTCGGCTCAGGCTCCCGCACCGACGGCCAATCCGTCACTACCAGCAACCGCTTCGGGCCCGAACTCACGTTCGCGCAGCACCTCCGTGGGCTCCGACCGGGCGAGAAGATCGCCATCATCAAGTACGCCAAGGGCGGCTCGTCGATTGACGACCGCGCCCCCGACTGGGGCACGTGGGACCCGCACGACACCCGGGGCGAGGGCAGCACCAAAGGCGTCAACCAGTACGACCACGCGCTCGCCACCATCGCAAACGCCACACGCACCCAGGACATCGACGGCGACGGCGAGCCCGACACGCTCATCCCCGCCGGCATCCTCTGGATGCAGGGCGAAACAGACGGCACTAACCAGAGCACCGCGAACGACTACGAGCGCAACCTCGCCGAACTCATGGATCTCCTGCGGGCCGCCCTCCGCATGGACGACCTGCCCGTCGTCATCGGACGCATCAGCGACTCGCACCAGGGCCAGGGCACGGACGGCCGCGTCTGGGAATTCGGCGACACCGTCCGCGCCGCGCAGGAGAAGATCGCAGACGAAGACCCGAACGCCGCCCTCGTCGCCACGACCGACGAGTACGGCTACTCCGACGCCGCGCACTACGACACCGCGGGCTACGTCGACCTAGGAGTGCAGTTCGCGAGGAAGATGAACGAACTCCGCGCCAAGGGCGACAAATAAACCCGCAGCACGCTGCCTGAGTTAACCGCCGCCGGTCGCCTTGACCTCCGCGAGCTTCGCCCGCCAACGCTCCGCCTCCTCGGCGTGCCCCTGCCCGGGCTCGGCCTCGTCCCACGCCTCGTAGAGCGACACGATCCGTTCCGTGACGGCAACCGTCTCCGGGTGCACCGGGCCATACAGCGCCGAGTTTCGCCGCTCGCCCTCGAGCGCCAGCTTCTCCGCCTCGGCGAACCTCCCGAGCTTGATCAGGATGACCACGTTCGCGCTGATCGACCTGAGCGTCTCGGGATGGTCATCCCCCATCACCCGCCGCCGATCCGCGAGCACCCGGCTCAGCATCTCCCGCGCCTCTTCGAGTTTGCCCTGCCCCTGCAGGAGCAGCGCATAGCTCCCCCGCACCGCCAGCGAGCTCGGGTGCTCGCTCCCGAAGAGCTTCTGGTACCCGTCGAGCGCCTCGCGGATCAGAGGCTCCGCCTCGTCGTACCGCTCCTGCATCCGCAGCAAATACCCCAGGTTGTTCGCCGCCGCCAGCGTGTTGGGGTGCTCATCGCCCAGCACCCGCCGCGCCCCGGCGAGCGACTCCCTCGCTAATTTCTCCGCCTCCTCGTACTTCCCGATCGACCGGTAGAGCGTGCTCATGTTGTTCATCGTCGCCAGCGTCTCCGGGTGATCGTTCCCCAGCACGCGCCGGCTGCCGCTGAGCGACTCGGCGTAGTACTTCTCCGCCTCCTCAAACTTCGACTGCGACTGCAGAAGCGAAGCCATGTTGTTCACGAGCGTCAGCGTCTTGCGGTTGTCGTTGCCCAGCGTCCGCCGATACCCCTCGAGCGCCTCGCGGTAGTACCTCTCCGCCTCGTCGTTCTTGCCCTGCGCCCGCAGCAGGAAACCCATGTTGCTCACGAGCGTCAGCGTCTTCGTGTCATCCGCGCCCCGCGTTTTCTTGTACCCCTCGAGCGCCTCGCTCCAGTAGGGCTCCGCCTCCGCGTACCGCCCCTGCGTCTGGAGCAGATACCCCGTGTTGTTCATCGACGTCAGCGTCGCATCGTCCTCGTTGCCCAGCTCACGCCGACGGATCGCCAGCGCCCGCATCTGCGGGTCCATCGCCTTTGCATACAGACCCAAGTCCCGCATCGTCTCCGTCGCCGATTGGAGGAGCATGGCCTGCACGAGCGGCTGGGACGCAAACTGCTCATCGATGGTCTTCACCGTGTCTTCGAAGATGTTCGCCTCGAGCGTCCCAAGCGCGATGTTCGTAAAGTTGATCTTCGAAAGCCGCTCTTCCAGCTCCGCCCGATCGGCCTCCGGCGCTGCATTCACGATCGAGTCTCGGATCTGCACGCCCATCGCCTCCGGATCGATCGCCCCGAGCTGCTCCGACTGAAAGTCCGCGACGATCTCCAGATCCTCGGCCCTTTGCTCCGCAAGCTCGCGCTGCTCGGACTCCGCGATCGCCGCCGCCTTGGCGCGATCGCCCTGCCGCCTAGCCTCGAAGAGCCCGTAGCTCGTCCCAGCCAGCCCGCCCACGAGCAGCACGAGCCCGAGCCCCGCCGCCAGCACACCCGAGCGGTTCCGCACGACAAACTTGCCGACCTTGTACCGCACGCTCGGCGGGCCCGCGAGCACCGGCTCGTTGTCCAGATACCGCTGGAGCTCCATCGCCAGCGCGTTGGCCGTCTCATACCGACGCGAGCGGTCCTTCTCCAGGCACTTCATCACCACCCAGTCCAGATCCCGCCGAAGCGTCTGGCTGAGCGACCTCAGCTCAGTCCGCCGCTGCGACGCGATCATCGAAGCCCGGCTCGTCTTGAGCGACGACGAAAGCCTCGTGCTGGGCCTCGGCGGATCGACCTCGCGAATGATCCGCTGGATGTCGCCCTTGCCGCCCTCCCTCAGCTCATTCTCGTCGAAGGGCCTCTCGCCCGTCAGCAGCTCATACAGAATCACGCCCAGCGAGTACACGTCGCTCCGCGTGTCGATGTCCTGCGCCCCCATCTCCGCCTGCTCGGGGCTCATGTACTCGGGCGTCCCGATCAGCTGCCCCTGCCGCGTGAAAATCGTCGACTCCGAGAGCTTCTGCCCGAGCGCCTTGGCGATCCCAAAGTCGATCACCTTGGGGATCTGCTCGTCGCCCTGGTACGCCACCAGAATATTGCTCGGCTTGAGGTCCCTGTGGATCACACCCTTGCTGTGCGCGTGCTGCACCGCGTCGCACACATGAATGAACAACCCAATCCGCTCGGCGATACTCAGCATCTGCGTGTCGCAGTGCTGCGTGATCGGCAGCCCCCGGACCAGCTCCATCGCGAAGTAGGGCAGCCCCGACTCCGTCACCCCGCCGTCGAAGACCTTGGCGATGCACGGGTGATCCATCACCGCCAGCGCCTGCCGCTCCGCCTCGAAGCGCGAGATCACCGCCCTCGAATCCATCCCCGGCTTGATGAGCTTGAGCGCGACCCGGCGCACCATCGGCGTCGTCTGCTCCGCCTCGTACACCACACCGAAGCCGCCCTCACCCAGCTCACCCAGCAAGCGGTACGGCCCCACGCGCTCGAGCTTCTGAACCGGCTGGCGTTCGCCCGCCTCTGTCTGTGTGTGGTCCATAGGCCCGATTCTAGAGCCTCAGATGCAGGCCACGCACTGAATCACGCACCAACCCAAATCACCAAACCAACACCGCACGATCTATCACTTCGCTCAGTGAAGTCGCAACGCCTTACTCGCTCGGCGGCTCGCTCGGCTGACCCAGCGGCTCCTCTCCCCGAAGCCGACGCGCCACATCCGCCTGGATCCGATGGTTGAACGACACCAGGTGGTGACTCAGCGTCACCCGCCCCGGCACCCAGATCGGCTCCATCCCCACGGGCGACGCGTGCCGCGCCCCAACCCACGAATCCCGGAGCACCGCGTACGGCACAACCTCGTACGATCGCTCCGCAAACGCATCATCCAGCCTCACCAGAAACGCCGAGCCCGGCTTCATCGATCGACACGCCGAGTCGAGCCGAATCCACTCCGCCAGCTTCGCACCCCTGTGCGGACTCGCCAGCGAATACAGCGTCCGGATCCGAAGCCGCTTCCCGCCCGGCTCGCCGCGCAGCCCCGGGTCCGCCGCCGCCAATCGCGCCACCAGCCCGCCCATCGAGATCGCCACCACGTCCACCTCGGTCGTCCACTCGGGATCGTCCGACGGAAACATTTCCTCCACCATTGCCACCGCCCGCCGCGCTGGCCCCTCGACCGTGCCCGAGAAGATGTACGAAAGATCCACAACCTCGTCCCGGCTCGCCCCCGTCAGCTCGCAGATCCGCCCCGCCAAGCCCTTGGCGATCGGCATCGGCGAGCGATACCCGCCCAGCACCACCACGGGCCTGGCAATCCCCACGGGCTCGGCACGCATCCGATCGAGCTCCGCCTCAATCTCGGCCCCCCTCGCCGGGAACGCCGGGTTGTCAACATGGATCGTGAAACACCCCGTCAGCGCCACCGATACCGCGCACGCACACCCCGTGCCGCACAACCTGCGAAGCACCATCCGCACTCTGTTCTCTGGAAAGGCAGCCAAGCCCCGGATCATATCTCCGGGGCTCGGCGCACTCTGAGAAGAAAGTGTCAGTTCAAATCTTCGGCGCTCAGCCCCGGTTCTCCCACGCCTCAAGCACCGTCCGCTCGAGCTCGGGCGGCAAACCGCCCCGCACCGACCGACGCCACTGCGCTGCGAACTCCTCGCCCCGCTCGGCCTCGAGCTCCGGCCCCCGCGCGCGGTAGTACTCCAGCGTCGCCTGCATCGTGTCCGCCATCGGGCGGATCGTCATCCCCGCCTTCGTCGCGCGCTCACAGTTCGTCTGCCCGAACCCCGCGTACCCCTCCGTCGTCGGCGAAATCCACGCGGGCATGTGCTGCCACCCGTTCACGCCGTGCATCTCCAGGAATTCCGCGTCAATCCACTGGGCCTTCGTCCCCGCATCACCGACCTTGATCGCGCTCTCGACGACGTCGCTGATCGTGAACTTCCCAGCCGGGCTGATCGCGTTGTACGCGCCCGAGAGCTTCTGTTCGAACGCCAGAACGACGAACGCCGCCAGATCGCGCACATCAATAATCTGGATCGGATCGCTCGGCTGGCCCGGCGCGATCATCGTCCCCCCCTCCGTGCCACGCACGGGCCAGTACGTGAACCGCCCCGTCGTGTCCCTCGGCCCCACGATCAGGCCCGGCCGCACGTTCGCGATCCGGCCCGGCATCCCCACCTCGCCCGCCTTCTCGCACCGCGCCTTCATCGAGCCGTAGTTCGCGCCCACCTCGCGGTGCGTCGTGATCCCCTCGGCGACCTCGTCGCTGATCTCAGCAAGAGGCGCCGACTCGTCCGCGCCCACCGTCGCAAAGTCCGCGTACACCGAGATCGTCGAAACCAGCGTGTAGTGCTCCACCGCGCCCTTGATCACATCCATCATCGACTCAACAACGCTCGGCACGTACGCGAACGTGTCGATCGCCCCGTGCCACGTCCGGCCCTCCTCAACCGCCAGCTTCAGATTCTCCAGATCCGAATACCGATCGCCCTCGATCAAATCCAGATCCGGGAACAGATCGGGCCCCGTCTGCCCGCGGTTGAAAAGCGTCACGTTGTGACCGCGCTCCTGCGCCCGCCACACGATGTGCGGCCCCAGAAACCCCGTCCCGCCCAGCATCAACAGATCCAGCGGCTTGGGCGCGCGTCCGGTCATCTTCGCTCTCCCCTGCGCATACGCCATCGGCGCCATGCCCATCGCCGCCGCGAACGCCGCCGATTCGCCCAGAAACTCACGCCTTGTCCGTGTGGTCATCCGTCGCTCCCGTGTCTGTCCGCTCCAGCGAAGGACTCCTACCAGCAGACGCCCGCCTCCGCTGCATCGCACCGAGCGACAGGGCCAGAATCACCCAGACCCCCGCCATCGGGGCGGTCAGCATGACCATCGAGCCGATCGTGAGTTGCGACGCCGCGACCAGAGCCTGCTCGACCCGGGCACCCGCCACGTCACCCGCCCGGTAGACGAACATATCCACCACCGTCTTGGCCTTGTATTTCTCGCCCTCGCTGAGCACCGAGAAGAGCGTCTCCCGCGCCGGCCGCATCACCGCGTACCGCGTCGCCGAGTGAAGCCCCTGGAACACCGCGAACGCAACCCAGACCGTCGTCTCCGACCCGCCCTCGGTTGTCGAGACCACCAGGAACCCGATCGCCGTCAGCATGGGCAGCACGCAGAGCGTCCCTCCCACCCCGATCGTGCGCAGAAGCCTGGAGGTCACAAAGAGTTGGAGAAGGAGCGTCGCGAGCTGCTTCATCAGATCCAGCTCGGCGAACAGCACCAGCCGCTCGCCCATCTCCTCCGACTTATCCACGACCAGGCGCGCGCCCGCGAAGTACACGAGTGTTGCGCTGATCGCGATGAACGCCGCGTTGAGCGCAATCCCGAGCATGTAGGGCGAGCGGGCCACCATCCAGAGCCCGTCGAGCATCGACCCGCCCACCGCGTGGGGTCGGCGCTCAACCCCGGTGTTCGCCTGACGGTTCATGGGCGCCCGGTCCAGCGCGAGCATGCACCGCACCGCCGCCTCGAACACCACCACTGCGATCAGCATGAGCCAGATCGGCGCGTGCGGCCCGAGTTGCTCACCCAGCTGCCAGGGCACGCTCGCGCCCAGAAACGCCCCGAGCGTCCCGCCCACGCCGATCACCGGGTACAACCGCTTGGCCTGATCGAGCCGCCAGATGTCCGCCATGTACGCCCAGAACACGCTCGTCACGAACATGTTGAACACGCTCAGCCAGACATAGAACGTCGCGCCCGCATGCTGCTTGACCTCATCGCCGAGGACACCCCGCCCGACCATGAACGCGACGAGGCAGAGCATGACCACCCGGAACCCAATCGGGATGAAGCGCCTCCGGTCCATCGTGCTGACCAATCCGCCGAAGAGGATCGCCACCACGAGCGAGACGCCCGCGGTCCAGTAGAAGAGATCGCGCATCGAGTCCATGCCGCGCTCGACGCCCATCGCCTCGCGCACAGGCCTGAGCATCGCGAGCCCGAAAAGCACGCAGAAAAAGAAACCGCCGGAAAGAAGCGTCCCCCGCCACTCCCCACGGTTCACCGGCAAGGCCAACCGCACCCGACCCACCTTGCCATCCGCTTCATCCACGTTGCCCGTTCTATCACACTTTCACGCACCGGTTGCGGGAGACACATTCACCGCGCACACCCGCCACGCTACCCTCGCCCGTGAACACGCTCAAAGAGCCCGAAACCGCCGACCCAAAGCAGCTCTCACCCGAAACCCCGCCCGAACCCGAACTCCACCCGGAGTCGAACTTCTACTTCGGCTGGGTCATGCTCCCCGTCGCCCTGGTCATGGTCTGCTGCACGCTCCCGGGCCAGTCCGTCGTCGTGAGCCAGTTCAACACCTCGTTCCGCGAGAACCTGGGCCTCTCGCTCGAAACGCTCAGCACCGCCTACCTCGTGGGCACGCTCGGGGCTGCCTTCCCGCTCCGCCGCATCGGCCGATTCGCCGACGTGCTCGGCCCACGCCTGACCACCGCGCTCGTGGCGCTCGGGC
>JBGSIX010000163.1:0-7457 GCA_041742315.1 Phycisphaerales bacterium
CACCCGGAGATCGAGCCGCTCTACACGCACCCCGCGCCGCAGACCGGCGAGATCCGTGAAGTCCTGCCTCTCCAACACACCCTGTCCGGCGCTGGCGAGGCATCCCCCACACAGCTTCCCGCGCGGGAAGCGCTCCCGCTCGACCAGAAGCGCCCGTGCGCCGGCGCGTGCCAGCATCGAGGCGCTCAGCGCCCCCGCCGGACCCGCACCGATCACGATCGCATCCCACACCCTCATGATCCAGCCCGCCAAACAAGCAGCATCCGCTCGGGCCAGCACCGCCTCACCGACGCGTTGCTCATTCCCGCCTGTTCCGCAAGACCGTAGAGCTCGTCCGCGCTCAGCGCCGCTCGCACCGAGAGCAGCGCATCCCGGTGCACCACGCGCGAACGGGTCAGAACGCGAGACGCGAGCCAAGCCAGCGCATACCCCATCCGCGTCCGCCGGAGGTCCGTGATCACCACGCCCACACGCGCCGAGTCACGCATCGAGCGCAGCAGTGAGACGATCTCGCCCTCAGTCAGGTGATGCAGAAACAAGTGGCACATCGCCACATCGCAAGCGGGGACACCCTCACGCAGCGCGTCCATCCGCAACGCTTGGATCTCCAGGCCCTCTCGGCCCGCCCGCTCACGCACCGCCGCGCACGCCCGCTCGCTCACGTCCGTCGCCTTGAAGCGCCACCCGTCGCCGGCCCATCGCGCCAGCTCGACGACAAGGTCACCCGACCCCGCCGCCACATCCACCACATCCCGAGCGCCCTCGGCGAACATCGGCTTCAGCGCCCGCCAGACGCTCCTGCGGATCCCCGATACGGCATTCAGGCGTGCCAGCCCCTGCAGCGCGCGGGCATGACGGTGGGCTTCCAGACTCGGATCGTCCATCATCTCGGGTTCGAGATATCGACGCGAGAGATCGATTGTCAAACTGGACATCCCGTCCTCCCCAATTCCCTCCCCCGATGTTCGTCTCGAACGATTCGCCCGATGCACCCCCAGCAGTCTACTGGCCACCGCCTCGAAGAACCGCCAGAACCCTGAGACGGCGCTGGGCCAGCACGTGGCATGCTGCTCTCCGCGGTCATCGCCTTGCGGAGCACCACTCCGCCGCCGCCGCTGAACGCGCACCGCACAGGCCGGTCGCACACAGAGACACCCCCGGGCCAGAACGCTCGGGGGAGTCTTCTTTTTGACTCGGCGATTCGAAGAAGGCTGGAGAGTGAGACGGAGGCGTGGAAGAAAGTGAAAGTGACCCCACGGGGATTCGAACCCCGGTTTTCAGGATGAGAACCTGACGTCCTGGACCAGGCTAGACGATGGGGCCATCGACTGGCCTGAATGGTAGCCCCAACACGGATGGGTTCAAGCGATGAGCTGAACCTGGCTCGCGGCTCGGCGGGCCTGGGCCAGGGCGTGGATGAGCGCCTCGTCCGAACTCCCGGCGATGCACCGGCCCGACTGATCGCTCACGTTCCACGAAGCCGTCACGCA
The DNA here is from genome assembly GCA_041742315.1 of Phycisphaerales bacterium. Taxonomy (GTDB): domain Bacteria; phylum Planctomycetota; class Phycisphaerae; order Phycisphaerales; family UBA1924. The sequence goes on from JBGSIX010000163.1 coordinate 1,491, forward strand.
GCCGAATTTCTGGGCCTCGTCCACCGAGATCGTCGCGCCCAGTTCCTCGCACTCGCGATCGATCCGGCTCTTTGTCGGGTACCAGCGCCCCTGCGAGTCGCGGGCGCAGCCCGAGGTGTCCAGCGGAAGCCACCCGGTCGTGTAAAGGTCGTCCACGGCGAATTCGTTGCCCATCGCAGGCTCCTTCCAGATCTGTATCGTCGCACCGCCTGGGGCTCCTCAAGCGGAGCCGCGGTCCATCGCCGGCAGGGCGACCAGAACGACCAGATCATAGATCGCGTGCGCCCCAGCCGCGACCCCCAGTCCACGTCCGAGAAACAGACTGCCCAGATACACACCCGAAGCCAGATAGAAGATCAGAGCGGGCGCCACGATCTGACCACCCACATCGGAGCGGTGATACGCGGCGAAAACCAACGCCGAGAACCCCACCGCGACCCAATCCCCCAGTTTCTGCCGCATCCCTGAGACATCCACCAGAACGGTGTGGACCACCGCGATCAGCGCAAATCGGAAGACCAGTTCCTCGTACACCCCCGCGCCGACGGCGATCGTCGCGCGGGAGCCTATCGAGAGGCCCCCGATGCCGCCCTCGCCACCGCCGCCCCCGAGCAGGCCCGTCATCGCGGCCAGCACAAGGATGGGCATCGCCCAGACGACCGACTCAATCGTCATCACGCCCAGCGCCCGGCCGTCGACGCGCCAGGACTTGCGGGCGATCACCTGCCAGGTGATCAGGACCGCGATCAGCGCGACCGCGGGGAGATGGACGCCCACGACGCCGAAGATCTCGAAAAGGGTGCTCAGGATCCGCCGCGCTTCGAGGCTGTTCGAGCCCAGTTCGTTCATCCAGACGAGCGAGCCGATCTCGTAGAAGGCGACGAAGGGCAAAAGAAAGACCAGCACCTGCAGGGGGCTGGTCGAAACAGTCCAGTAGGATTCAAGCTCGGCGTCTTCGAGGATCGGCGCGTCGGCCTCTTCTGAAGCGCCCATCACCGGCTCCGAAGAGTCCCGCTCAGGAAGCGGCCTTGAACTTCGCCGTCAGGCGGCTCTTGCGGCGGGCGGCCTGGCTCTTGTGGATCACGCCCTTCTGCGCCGTCTTGTCGATCACCGAGCACACCGAACGCAGCGCGTCCTGGGCCGCGGCCTTGTCGCCGGCGGACAGCTTCGACTCGAAGGTCTTGATCGCCTCACGCATGGTGCGCAGACGCCAGCGGTTGCGGGCGCGGTGAGTTGCGTTCTGACGAACTCTCTTGCGAGCGGAGACCGAGTGAGCCATGGGAGCGTCTTTCCTTCCAGCGATATCAATCGACAGCCGAAGCCGACCCCACCCGGGCCCGGCGACCGCTGAGGGCAATAGTTGGCCCCTGCCCGGGCAAGATCAACTCCCGGCCCTTTGCGACTTGCCAGAGGCCCGGATCCTTCCCTATTGTCACGCTCGCCACGCGGGCGTAGCTCAATTGGATAGAGCACCTGACTACGGATCAGGAGGTTAGGGGTTCGACTCCTCTCGCCCGTGCTTCAAAGCGGCCCCGGGAACACCCGGGGCCTGCCTCTTTTTGGGATGGACCCATCCTCTTTCCGCCTACCCGCCCGATTGAGGCCATACGAAACCAAACTCGGTGGACGTTCCCCCCGTTCACACGCAATGTGGGTCATCCGTTCCAGAATGGGACTCATTCTGTCTCCAAACCATGCCGTGAAGGTCCTCAGATCGAGAAACGCCCAGAACCGAATTTCGCCCTCGTGAGTTGAGATTACTCACAGACAAGACGATTCACGGGCATGCGATCCTTGCGGATAGGACGGCGAGACCTCTGCCTCGGCTTCGCTTTGTTCCTCTTCGCGATTCCGTGTCTTGCCCAGCATGAGGGGCACATGCCCCAGAGCAATGCCTCCGCGACCGCAAGCTGGGATTTCTTCACCGACTACGGCAGCTATATGCCCCGCACCCACTGCATCGTCAACGCAGAAGGCAAGGCCGACTGGCCCTGGATCATCACGCTCATCTCGCTCTCCATGGGCGTGATCATCGCCTACTTGCGGATCTATTACTTCTGGATCAAAACACACCGCGAGCAGGAATCGCGTGACCGCAACAAGAAGATGTTCGAGCTGGCAAACATCTTCTTCTGGTGCGCCATCTGCGGCTATGGCTTCAGCGTGCTCACATTCGCCTGGCCTGCGTACAGACTCCTTGCCGGGGCGCTCCTGCTGCTTAACGTCTGGTCCTGGAAGTTCGTGCTCACCGATCTTGGCGAGTTCAAACTGTCCCTCTGCAGCAAGGCGATGGAGCGGGAATTCCGTGAGAAGCTCGAAGAGCGGAACCGCTCACTCGAGCACGAGGTCAACGAACGCACGAGCGAACTGGAAATCGCTCGTCAGCGAGCCGAAGAAGCCAACATGGCCAAAAGCCAGTTTCTGGCCACGATGAGCCACGAGATCCGCACGCCGATGACCGCGATTCTGGGCTACTCAGAGATGCTCGCCGAAGACTCCGCGGAACAGGGTTGCCCGAAACAACTCCGCGAAGCCGCGGAAACAATCCACGTCAACAGCCAGCACCTGCTGATGCTCATCGATGACATCCTGGATGTTTCCAAGATCGAAGCGGGCCGGATGACGGTCGAACGCATCCCGGTGAGCCCCTTCGAGATCGTCGAGAGCGTCCGCGCCCTCCAGCTGTCAAAGGCCCAGGCGAGCTCGATCGAACTCGTCGTGGTCTATCAGACCGCACTGCCGGAACGCTTCCAATCAGACCCGACGCGGCTTCGCCAGATCCTGCACAACCTTGTGAGCAACGCCATCAAGTTCTCACAGGAAGGCCGGATCACGATCGCGGTTTCGCACGATCATGCATCCTCGCAGATCAGGTTTGAGATCAAAGATACGGGCCAGGGCATGACGCCAAAGCACCTGGAACGCATCCGGAAATTCGAAGCGTTCCAGCAGGCCGACAGCACGACCACCCGTCGATTCGGTGGCAGCGGGCTCGGCCTGAAAATCTCCTCCGAACTCGCGGGCCTGCTTGGGGGTTCGCTCTCGATCGATTCCGACTTTGGCAAGGGCACCTGTGTCACGCTCAGTCTTGCGATCGAAGCCGTTGACGAGAACGACTGCATCGACCCATCCGAGATCTATACCACGACCCAGTCCGGCTCCCGTTCCGCGGAAACCGACACCGGCGTGACCAGCCGGAGACAGAACCTGCTCCGGAACATCAGCATCCTGCTCGCCGAGGATGGACCGGACAACCAGAGGCTGATCACCTATCTCCTCAAAGCCCAGGGCGCGTCGGTGACCGTGGCGAGCAACGGCCAGGAAGCCATCGAACTCATTGAAAAATGCGGGCAGGAAGCCTTCGACCTCGTGCTGATGGACATGCAGATGCCCGTCCTCGATGGCTACGAGGCCACAAAGAGGCTCCGCCAAGCAGGCTTTACCCGCCCGATCCTCGCACTGACCGCTCACGCGATGAACGGCTCCCGCGAACACTGCCTCCGGGCGGGTTGCAACGACTACCTCAAAAAACCAATCGACAGGCAGGCCTTCTTCTCGGCGATTTCAAAGTGGGCTTCGGCTCAGAATCACCCCAAGGCCGCCTGACCCACTGTCGAAATAGATGCCGGCCCGCCTACTATTGAGACCCAGTCTCAACAAGACGGAGCTGTCCATGTTCAGACCCATCCTCGTGGCACCCCTTCTGGCGATCGTTTTCGTCCAATCGGCGCTGGCTCAGCCCGTCGAGTTCCGGGACGACCTGGGCCGCCAAATCACGCTCGAAGCCCCCGCGACACGCATCGCGGCTCTCTCCCACTACGCCGTGGACCCGCTCATCGAGATGGGCGTTCCGCCCGTCGCCCGGGGGGATGTGAAGTTCGAACTCTCGGAGAAAGCCAAGGCGGTCCACGCGGTCAGCGTCCGCCACGGCGCGGGCCCCAACCTCGAACAGCTCGCGGCCCTCGACACGGACCTCATCATCGTTTCGATCGTCCACGCCGGGTTTGTGGATGCGATCGAGAAAGCCGTGGGCTCGCCCGTGGCGGTTCTCGATCCGACCAGCTTTGAAGACCTGCTCACAGAGGTCCGACTGCTGGGAAGCATCACCGCCCATGAGAGCGAAGCCGAGGCGATCGCCGAGAAGCTTGACCGGGATGTCAGCCAGCTGCTCTCCGAAAGCACGCCCTCGAAGACTCGTGTGTACGCGCTCTTTGGTGCACCGGGAGCATTCTTCGCATTCATGCCTGAAACGTACCTCGGCGATGTCGTCTCCCTCGTCGGGGGCGAGCTCGTCAACTCGGGCGAGGAGAGCAAGCTCTTCCGGGGCTACTCCGCGTTCAGTGTCGAATCCGCGCTGGCCGCCGACCCGGATGTGATCATCCTGATCTCGCACATGGCCGCCGATCAGCAGCTGGCGATGCTCGCCTCGCAGCCAGGCTGGAATGCCCTGCGGGCCGTGAAGAACGGACGGGTGGTGGTGCTGAAGGAGCACCACTTCGTCTCCGCGCCCGGGTACCACCCGGCCGAGGCGATCGAGCTCCTCCAGGACGCCCTGAACGGGGGCTGATCCCGCCGATTCACCCTGAAACACCCCGCGTCCCGATTTGTGTGCAATGCGACCCAAATATCCGCGTTCCGCTCGCGTGAAAAGACGCGCCTTCTCCCTGATCGAACTTCTGGTGGTCATCTCCATCATCGCGGTTTTGCTCGCGATCCTTCTGCCCGCGCTCCCGCGGGTGATGGACGCGGGTAGGCGCTCGGCCTGCTCGGCCAACCTTCGCGGCGTGGGCCAGGCGATTGAGCTCTACAAGGGCGACTTCAAGGAGATCATGCCCATCGGCACCTACATGCCCCGCCCCTGGCTCAACTTCCAGAACGCCGACGGCTCGTGGCCCACCTCGCTCAACCAAGCCATCAACCAGTACTTCGAGATCGACTCCAAGGCCTGGGAATGCCCGGGCGACAAGAACGTCTACCGCGTCACCTACACCGACGACTCAGGACGTGAGCAGCTCGGCAAATCCTCGTACATGTACATCTCCGCCCTGGGCGGGCAGCGCATCGAGGAGTCGTTCTTCTACACGCGCCTCAACCTCCAACCCGTGCGGATCCCCGTCGCCAACGATTTCGACGGCAACACCTACGAAACCCAGGACGGACGCCTCATCCCCGTCGATTTCTTCCACGACACCCGCAATCTCCTCTTCGGAGACGGGCACGTCGGCAAGTATGATCAGGACGGCCCAACCCAGCCGGGCAGTTGAGCCAGACCGGAGCACGCCATGAGCAAGTCATTGATGGACGGGATCGACTTCTCCGACAAGCGCAAGGCGGTGGACGCGGACTGGACCAAGGCGCGCAAGATCGCCGTGGGCTCGGTCGCGACGCTGCTGGCGGTGTGTGCGCTGGGCGCGGGCATCTACTTCGCCTGGGAGAACCGCCCGGTGCGTCTGCCCAAGACCGCGGCGGAGGCGGTGTCGGTCATCAACTCGGGCCGGGTTGATCGACTGAGCAATGACCGCAAGAAGCAGTACTTCGCCGAGGCGTCGCGCCTGATGCAGGACGTGCCGCAGGAGGAGCGCCGCGATCTGTTCCGCGACGAAGAGAGCCGGGACGCGATGCGTCAGGTGATGATGGAGCAGATGGACAACTCGATGCGCGAGATCGCGCGCGGGAACGTGACGTTCGAGGAGTGGGCGGCTCAGATGCGCGAGCAGTGGGCCAACCGCAGGCCCCCCGAGGGCCAGCGTCCGCCGGAAGGCCAGCGCCCCGAGGGTGCGCCCCCCGAAGGCGGCCCGCCCGAGGGCGATCGTCCGAGTGAAGCCGATCGACGCCAGCAGATGGTCAGCCGCATGGAATCCGGTTTCCAGAACGGCGACGGCCAACGCATGGGACTCATGATGGCCTTCCGCCAGCGCATGGGCGGCGCGATGCGCGGCGGGCCGGGCGGGGGACGCCCCGGTGGCA
>JBGSIX010000164.1:0-1744 GCA_041742315.1 Phycisphaerales bacterium
CACACAGCGGCTCATGCCTGTGTGTATGGCCCTCCTAGCAGCAGTGTAGCACGACACTCAGTGCTCAAGTTTTGCTCCATGTTTGACAGCAGCTTCACGCAGTGGGCGGAGAGTGACCGCGATCCTCGGCGCTGCCCAGGCGATCCCGACCGAGCGCAACCGCTGGCGCTATCCGTGGGTGGAAGCCCAGATCGACGGTAACCCCGGCAGCGAGACGTACCTCCGGTATGTGACTGTCGAAGGTGGCCTGTCGTCGCAGCTCGCAAGCGGCGGTGAAGACCCCACGCGGCTGGCGCTCAACCGATTCGAGGCCCACCACATGAATGACTCCGAGCCCGGCTCCGGGTTCGGCGGTCTGCTCGGGCTCGGCCCGGTGTGTGAGTTGCCGGGCGTACTCCCCAAGTGCCCGCCCGCACGGTCGCTCAAACCCAAGCTCGTGCCCATCCCCGAGGGCGTGTGCGTGCAGCTGACCTGCGAGCGCAACAGCAAGGGCAAGCCGGTGTGGGTCTTCGAGGCCATGAGCCTCATCGAAATCGCCGACCCCGCCGACGAGGATCGCAAGTTCAACCTCTACATCGGAGGTGCCGAATGACGACGACCCCGACGATTCTCGACACTCGCCGCGAGAAGGAACGAGCCAAGTACGTGGCGCTGGCCGCCAAGCCTGGCTCGACGTATGGATCGACCAACCACGGCAAACATGCCGTCCCGATCATCCAGAAGTTCAAGCCGAGGTTCGTGGTGGACTTCGGATGCGGCCGCAACGACCTCGTGCGGGACCTGCGCCGGCTGGGGATCGACGGGCTGGGCGTGGACTTTGCATTCCCGGATGCCGACCTCATCCGCCCCATGCACAAGACAGCGCTGCACGCGGGCGTGGCGGACGTCGTCACGAGCTTCGACGCCCTCGAGCATCTGCTACCCGAAGACGTGGACGCGGTGCTCGCGGAGATGCGCCGTGTGGCCAAGCCGCGCGGCCACTGCGTGTTCTCGATCTGCACCCGGCCCAGCAAGACCACCGTCGCGGGCGAAGGTCTGCACCCGACTGTGCGCCCGCTGGATTGGTGGCTCGACCGCATCGGGCGTGTCGCCACCGTGATCAACCCGCGGGCTGAGCGTCGGTTCATCGTCGGGCGTTTCAAGGGTGGCAGTGATGGGGGGTGCTGCGGTGCGTGAGAACCAGTCTGACATTGCGGCGCTCCAAGCCGGGCTGAAGGCGCGCAAGCCGGCGCGAGATGGCCTGCGCCTCTACACCGCCGACTTCGACTCCGTGTCGCTCGGTGGGTTCTATCGCGGGCGTTCGGCGTTCCTGATCCTCTCGGGGCCATCGCTCACACAGATCGACCTCGCCGCGCTCAACAAGCGTGGCATCGTCACGATGGCCGTGAACAACGCGTGGGCGGTGCATCGCCCGACGCTGTGGACGTGCGTTGACGATCCCGGCCGCTTCATCGACACCGGCTGGAAGGACCCGGGCATCTTGAAGTTCGTGCCCACGTGCATGTGGGACAAGCGGCTCCGCATCCAAGGCCCCGACGGCGCGATGCGTAACAGCGCGTTCCGGGTCCGGCAGATGCCCAGCGTCATGTTCTTCCGTCGTGCGGATCACTTCGACCATGAGCGGTTCCTGACCGGAGACAGCGTCCCGTGGGGCAACGACGCCAAGAACCCAGACTCCCTGGGCATCACCGGCAAGCGCTCGGTCATGCTCGTCGCACTCCGCCTCTTGCACTACCTCGGCTTC
>JBGSIX010000165.1:0-6770 GCA_041742315.1 Phycisphaerales bacterium
AGGCCGCGATCGATGCGCTGAGCGCTGGCGATGACGAGCCCGCCCAATCGGCGCCGACGCCGCAGGCGAGTCGGCCCCAGGCTCAGCCCCAGACCGCGCCCCAGCCCATGCCCTCGCCCCTGAACATCCCCGACTTTGCGATGGCCGAGCTCGAGTCGCTCCCCAAGGGGATGGACCTGCTCTCGGATGTCAACGTCGACGTCACGATCGAGCTCGGGCGGACGCGGATGCTGGTCGAGGACGTGCTCCGGCTCGGCGAGGGCGCGGTCGTCGAACTCGACAAGCTCGCGGGCGACCCGGTGGACATCTATGTGAACAAACGCCTCGTCGCTCGCGGCGAGGTGCTGGTGCTCAACGATAATTTCTGTATCCGCGTCAACGACATTCTCGACGCGGATCTGGTGGAGCAGGACAGAGGCTGATTCTTTGGACGCCCGAGGATCGGGCGTGACCGCGGAGCCAGGACGGCGCATGGCGGCAGTGGAACGTTTCATTCTGATTCTCGTGTCGGCTTCGGTGTCGGCGTGCGCTCTGGCGCAGCCCGGCTCAGAATCGCTCCCGCTCGGGGCGCCCCTGAAAGCCGCGGGCGCCGATTCGCTCGGCGGGCCGAGCTCGATTACGACGACGCTCGCGTCGCTTTTGGCGGTCATCGGGCTGATCGTGCTGCTGGGCGCGGTGTACAAGTGGATGTCGAGCAAGGCGGGCGGGCTGGCCGGTCAGATCGGCGCGGGGGGCAAGTCGCCCTCCGGGCTGGTCTCGGTTTTGGCGCGGTATCCGCTCGGGCGCGGGCAGACGCTCGTGCTGCTCAAGCTCGATCGGCGTGTGCTGCTGCTGTGTCAGTCGTCCTCCGGCCGTGTGCGAGGGGGCATCACGACGCAGACGCTCAGCGAGATCACCGATCCGGACGAGGTCGCCTCGATCATCGCCAAGGCCGACGGCACGGGCGGTTTCGGCAACGTCCTCCACGGCTACGAGTCGATGGAGACCGCGCCCGATGAGATGCGCGACGTCGAGGTCGTCGACCTGACCCGTCGGCGGGGCAAGCTCATGGGCTCGATTCTGGGCCGGAGGACCGCGTGATGCGCACGCTGGTGATCCTCTTCGTGGCGCTGCTCGCGTGTGTATCGCCGGCACAAGCACAGGACGTATTCGACCTGCCGTCCGTCGAATCCAAACCGGTGATTCCGACCGAGCCAAGCAACGCCAACCCGATGGCGATCCTGTCCGGCGCGGGCATGATGCTCCCCGGGCAGTCGGCGGCCAACCCGATCGACGAAGGCCCCGCCGACGGGGGCGGCTTGAGCGCCGCGATCAATGTGATGATCCTGCTCTCGGTCATCACGCTCGTGCCCTCGATCATTCTGATGACGACGAGCTTCATCCGCATCCTGGTGGTGCTGGGGCTGCTCCGTCAGGCGATCGGCACGCAGTCGCTCCCGCCGCCGCAGGTGCTGACGGGCCTGGCGCTCTTCATGACGATGCTCGTGATGGCGCCGACATTCGACCGTGTATACGAGGAAGCGCTCAACCCGTACCAGCGGGGCGAGATCCGCGACTACGACACGCTCTGGGACAGCGCCAAGCAGCCGCTGCGGGATTTCATGTTCGACCAGATCGAGGCGACGGGCAACTGGTCGAGCCTGTACATGGTGCTCAACTACCGGGGCGTGGACACGTCGGACCCGGGGAGCCTGACGCGTGCGGACGTGGACATGGTCGCGCTCGTGCCCGCGTACATGCTCAGCGAGCTTAAGACCGCGTTCCTGATGGGTTTCCGCGTCTACCTGCCCTTCCTGGTCATCGACATGGTCATCGCGTCCATGCTCATCTCGATGAGCATGATGATGCTCCCCCCGGTGCTGATCAGCTTGCCGTTCAAGCTGCTGCTGTTTGTGCTGGTCGATGGCTGGCAGCTCGTGGTCGGCGGTCTGCTGATGAGCTTTGCGCGTGACGGCGTCTCGCCCAGGCTCTCGAGTGAGACGGCGATGCTCCTCCATGACCCAACCATCCGCACGCTGCTCGGTGTGACGTAGGAGACAACCTGTGTACGACGAATCGCTTATTTACATGGTCCGCGAGACGATCCTGCTCACGCTCAAGATCATCCTCCCGATCCTGGGCGCGGGGGTCGTGATCGGTCTGGTGATCAGCATCATCCAGTCGGTGACCTCGATCCAAGACCAGACGCTCACGTTCGTGCCCAAGATCGTCGTGATGCTGGGCGTGGTTGTTCTGCTCACGCCCTGGATCATCCAGCGGCTCGGTGATTTCGCGTCCGCGCTGCTCTGGGTGGCGACGCCGTAAGGAAGCCATGCTGACGGTCGAGCCCATCTATCAGCACGGCATCACGCTGATGCTCGTGGCCTTCCGCCTGGCGGGGGTGCTGCTGTTCAGCCCGATCGTGGCGAGCACGGGCATCCCCACGCGCGCCAAGGCGTTCCTGGTGATCACGCTCGCCGCAGCGGTGTACCCGGCGGTGCCGATCACCTGGCAGGTCAGCGCCGACATGAACCTGGCCACGCTCGGGCAGATCATGGTGACCGAGACGCTCATCGGCGCCTCGGTCGGCTTCATCGCGAGCATCCCGATCGTCGCGATGCAACTCGGCGGCACGATCATGGGCATGCAGATGGGCCTCGGGCTCGCGCAGGTCTACGACCCGATGAACGGCGAGAATTCGGGCGTGATCGATCAGCTCATGTTCTACCTCGCCGCGGCGGTGTTCCTGATGGTCGGCGGGCTCGACGTCATGTTCATGGCGATCGTGGGGACCTACGAGACGGTCCCGCTCGGCGGGATGACGCTCCACGCCGCTCCGGTCGAGCTGATCACCGGGATCCTGCACTCGGGCTACGAGCTGGCGCTGCGTGTCTCGGCGCCGGTGGTCGCGATCATGTTCCTCGAGACGGTCGCCAGCGGCGTGCTCATGAAGACCATCCCGCAGATCAACATCCTGACGATCGGGTTTGCGATCAAGATCATGGCGGGTCTGTTTGCGCTCGCGGGCGCGCTGATGGCGATCGAGGCCGTCTTCACGGATGAGTTGCGGATGGTCATGACCGAGATCACAAACTGGACGGGCGTGCCCTCTTCGATGCGGGGGGTGATGGGTGGCTGAGGACCTGGGCGAACGCACCGAAGACCCCACCGGCAAGAAGCTCGCCGACGCGAGGCGGAAGGGGAAACTGGCCAAGAGCAAGGATCTCTCGGGCGCGATCGATCTGATCGCCGCGGCGATCGTGCTGGCGATGCTCGGGGCGTACATCTCGGGCGAGATGGGCGAGCTCATGTCTCGCGCGCTGGGCGGTACGCAGGTCAGCCAGGGCAACGCGTTCGATTACATCGCCCCGGCGCTGCATCAGTCGTCTAAGGCGATGCTCGTCACGCTCGGGCCCGTGATGGTGCTCATGTTCGCCGTGATTCTGCTCTCGCACTTCCTGCAGACGGGCCCGCTCTTGACGACCGAGCCGCTCAGCCCCAAGCTGAGCAAGCTCAACCCGATCTCGGGCGTCAAGCGCATTTTGAGCATCCGCGGGCTCATGCAGACGCTCATGAGCGTCGCCAAGCTCTCGGTCGTGGGAACGATCGTGATCCTCGTGATCATGCGCAACGAGATCAAGCTCGTTCGTCTGCCGGTGCTCACACCCATGCAGGCGACGATGGTCACGATCTACGTGCTCGTCGAGATTCTGGCGTGGGTGCTCTCGATCCTGCTCGTCATCGGCGTGGTCGACTACATGTACCAGAAGTGGCAGCACAAGAAGGACCTCCGCATGACCAAGCAGGAGGTCAAGGACGAGTTCAAGTCCCTCGAGGGCGACCCTGAGCTCAAGCGTCGGCGTTTCCGCATGGCCCAGGAGGTCGCGATGCAGCGCATCAGCACCGAGGTGCCCGAGGCGGACGTCATCGTCACGAACCCGACGCACTTCTCGGTGGCGCTGCGGTACAAGCCCGGCTGGGGCGCGCCGCGCGTGGTCGCCAAGGGCGCCGACCAGCTCGCGCTGCGGATCCGGTTCGTGGCTTCCGCCAACGGCGTGCCCATCATTGAGCGTCCGCCTCTGGCCCGGGCGCTCTACTGGGGCACGCGCGAGGGCGACGAGATCGCCGAGGAGCACTTCGAAGCGGTCGCGGAGATCCTTGCGTATGTGTACCGCCTCGACGGCAGAGCCGCTTCGATGCGTGAATCGAACGAGCCCGCGATGGCGGCGAGCTGAGGACTAGATGGCAAAGGCGTCCGCCAACCCGCTCGGCCTGGCTCCCACGCTCCCCGCGTGGATGATCACGGTGCGCAAGTACCGCTCGCTCTTCGTGCCGCTCGGGTTCATGATGGGCCTGATGGTCATCCTGGTCCCCCTGCCCCCGGTGGCGATGGACCTGCTGATCGCGCTCAACATCAGCCTCGCGGTCGTGATCCTCCTCACGACGATCTACATGAACCACCCGCTGGATTTCAGCGTGTTCCCGTCGCTCTTGCTGGCGACGACGCTTCTCAGATTGGTGCTCAACATCGCCTCGACGAGGCTCATCCTGACCGCCGACGCCTCATCGCCCGAGGAAGCGATGGGCGTGGCGGGCAAGGTGATCAGCACCTTCGGCACCTTCGTCGCGGGCGATTCGCTCGCGGTGGGCGTGATCATCTTTCTGATCCTCGTGATCGTGCAGTTCGTGGTCATCACCAAGGGCGCCACCCGGATCAGCGAGGTCGCGGCACGCTTTACGCTCGATGCGATGCCCGGCAAGCAGCTGGCGATCGACGCGGACCTGAACGCCGGGATGATTACCGAGGCCGAGGCCCGCGAGCGGCGAGACATGATCCGGCGCGAAGCGGACTTCTTCGGTGCGATGGACGGTTCGAGCAAGTTCGTCCGGGGCGATGCCGTCGCGGGCATCCTGATCACGTTCATCAACGTCGCGGGCGGGTTTGCGATCGGCATCCTCGAGCGAGGCTGGCCCGCCGGGCAGACGGCCGAGGTCTTTACAAAGCTGACCATCGGTGACGGCCTGACCAGCGCGATTCCCTCGTTCGTCATCTCGATCGCCGCGGCTCTGATCGTCACGCGCTCGGGTTCCAAGGCGGACCTGGGGAGCGAGATGACCGTTCAGCTGGGCAGCCAGCCTCGCGGGCTCTACATCACGAGCGTCTTCCTGCTCGTGCTCGCGGTAACGCCCTTGCCCACGATCCCGCTGATCTTCTGCGCGGTCGTGACTGCGACCATCGGCTTTGCCATGGCCCGCACGACCAAGATCGCCGAGCACGCCGCGGCGACACAGATCGAGGAGCAATCCGTGCCCGAGGCCGCGCCGATCGAATCGCTCCTGAAGGTCGACACGCTCGAGCTCGAGGTGGGTTACGGGCTCGTGCAGCTCGTCGATGCCAAGCAGGGGGGCGACCTGCTCGAACGGATCAGCTCCACGCGCCGGCAGCTGGCGATCGAGCTCGGGCTCGTGATGCCGCCCGTGCGCATCCGCGACAACATGCAGCTCGAACCCACGAAGTACAACGTCAAGATCCGGGGCAACACGGTCGCCTCGGGCGAGGTGATCCCAACGCGCCTGATGGCCATGGACCCGGGCGTGGCCAGCGGCGCGATCGAGGGCGTCCGCACCGTCGAGCCGGCGTTCGGGCTCGACGCGTGGTGGATCGAGCACAACCAGAAGAACCGCGCCGAGACGCTCAACTACACCGTCGTCGAACCATCGAGCGTGCTGGCGACGCACATCTCCGAGATCATCAAGCGGCACGCCGACGAATTGCTCACACGCGAGGAGGTCTCCAATCTCGTCGAGCAACTCAAGCAGCAGTCGGCCAAGCTCGTCGAGGGCACGATCCCGGGGATCATCTCGCTGGGCGATCTGCAGAAGGTCTTGCAGGTGCTCCTGCGCGAGCGGATCTCGATCCGCAACCTCGAGACGATTGTCGAGACGCTCGCCGACTGGGCGCCCAGGACCAAAGACGTTGCGGTGCAGGCCGAGTATGTCCGAAACGCGCTCAAGCGGGCGATCAGCCATCAGTACGCGACGCTCCGCGACGACGGCAAGCTCCGCCTCTCCTGCGTCACGCTCGACCCGGGCCTCGAGGAACGCGTCTCGGGGTACATCGATCGCTCGGGTGACGCCACCGTGGTGACGATGCCCCCAAGATTGGCGAGCGAGCTTGCGGGTCTGGTTGCCGAGTCGCTCTCGCCGCTGACCGCCGCGGGGCACACGCCGGTGGTGCTCGCCTCGCCCGCGGTGCGAGGGGTGGTGCACCAGATCCTGGAGCCCCACATCCCGGGCGTCGCGGTGCTGGGGTACAACGAGGTCGTTCAGGGGGTGGAGGTCGAATCGATGGGCTATGTGCAGTGGCCCGAATCCAAGCCGAAAGCGCCGTCAAGAGAGGCGGTCGGCGCGGCGTGACCCGTGCACGTGCACAGAAAGGTTGCTATGCTCCCGTCCACCGGCGAGTCTGCCGGGAGTTGAGTCAGGGATTACCGCGGCGGCTTCATGGATGAGGCCAGATACCGCTTGCCAGGGAAGGCGACGATGCCACTCAAGGTCTACCGCGCACGCACGATGACGGACGCCCTCGCGGAGGTCAAGAAAGACCTCGGCGCCGAGGCGGTCATCCTGCACACCCGCTCGTACAAATCCCCCGGCATCCTGGGCCTCGGGTCGCGGAACATGGTCGAGATCACCGCGACCAACGACCAGCCCGAGCTCGCCAAACGCCCCGAACGCAAGGCCCTCCGCCCCGCAGCGGAACGCAGCGCAAGCGCCAGCCCGGCTTCGCG
>JBGSIX010000166.1:0-34204 GCA_041742315.1 Phycisphaerales bacterium
GGCAGGCCCCGCGACGGCGACGCCCTTCTCGAAGGTGAAGGTGTCCCCGACGGGGTCGAGCTCGGCGGGGGTCTTGACGCCCAGGAGCTTGCAGAGGTCGAGGAAGTGCTCCTGCGAGGCGGCTCGCTCGGACAGCTCGGCGCGTTTCCACTTGGCGATGAATTGGGCTGGGTCCATTGGCATTGAGGATAGCGGAATACAATTGGGCGCTGATTGCCCCCAGATCCCGCGAGCGGGTCAGGGGTCCCAGAGTCCAACTCGGCCCGCGTCGTCCATCAGCGCGCCTCACACGCCCTTGGGCGGCCCTCAAGGTGATCCCCGCTCGGGGAGGGGGAGCCTATCGCCCGGCGCTGGCGTCGATCATGGCGAGGATGCCAGCCCGGATCGCTTCGGGCAGGCTGGGCCAAGCCTCTACCAGCTTGGCGAGGGCGGGGTCTGCCGGTGGGGTGGGGGTCGATTGTGCGCCGGGTGCGCCGGATTCTGCGCCGCCGGATTTGGGAATAGGCGATTTCTTCGGGGATTCCTTCGGGGGTTCGAATCCCTCTCCGCCCACTTTCCCCTTCTGCCCAACGCAGAGCGCCCCGGTCCTTGTCTGGTTCCTATTCGCCTTTGGGCCCCCTGAACAACCCCACTTCCGAGATCGCCGGGCAGGCACGGGCTTGCTCGATCCGCACGCGCACGCGGTCGGTCGTCACCTCTTCCACCCGC
This sequence comes from Phycisphaerales bacterium, assembly GCA_041742315.1. Classification (GTDB taxonomy): domain Bacteria; phylum Planctomycetota; class Phycisphaerae; order Phycisphaerales; family UBA1924. The sequence goes on from JBGSIX010000166.1 coordinate 709, forward strand.
ACGAGTCTCCGGCTGCCGATCGACTCGCCTTGGGCGATCTCGTGCCAATAGCCGTCGAGGAAGGCATCGACCGCCCACTCGTCGACGCGCTGGCCCAGAGGGAGGTATTCGCGCAGGCTCACGATGTTGAACGTGCGGGGCCCGGGGAGTTCGAGGATAAGCTGGGCCTTGCAGATACCGTCGTCGGTGGTCCAGTAGGTCGAGGTGTCGCCGTCGACGACCAAGCCCGGATCGAACCAGCGGGCACCGCCCCGGAGTCGTGAGGCCGTGACGTGCGCGCCCCCGGTCAGGCTTTGCCCGAAGGTTTCCTGCAGCAGTTCGCCGAACGCCCGGAGCGAGGCCTCGTCCGCTCCGTGGATCTGCCCTCGCCTGTCGGGCGGTACATTGAGCAGGAGCGACGCCCCGCGTCCGACGCTCTTCAGATACAGCTCAAACAGCTCCTCGGGCGACTTCACACGGGCGTCCTCGCTCGCGTGGTAGAACCATCCGGGCCTGATCGAGACATCCGCCTCCGCCGGCATCCAGCGCGATCCCTCGCGATGCCCGCGCTCGGCTTCCTGGTATTTCGTCGCGCCGGGCGCAGGGACGCCTCCATCTTCGAGCGGCTGCGGGTCGTATGTCGCCCAGCACGTCTGGCCCGCAAAGCCCGACTCGTTGCCCACCCAGCGCACATCGGGGCCGATGTCGCTGAAGATGACCGCGTTCGGCTGGAGCTCGCGGACGAGCGCGAAGGTCTCTTTCCACTGGTAGTACGTCTCGCGGTCGATGTGCCTGGTCTCGCGGGCCCCGCCGTAGAAGCCATCGCCCCCGTTGGCGCCGTCGAACCAGACCTCGCAGACCGGGCCGTAGTCGGTCAGAAGTTCGCGGAGTTGCGCGCGGAAGTACTCGACGTACGCGGGCCTGCCGTACTCGGCGTGGTTGCGATCCCAAGGGGAGAGATACACCCCGAACCCGATATTCCGCGTGGCGCACGCATCGGAGATCGCCCGCACGACGTCGCCCTTGCCGTCCATCCACGGGCTGGAGCCAACGTCGTGCGCGGTGTGCGCCGAGTCCCAGAGGCAGAACCCGTCGTGGTGCTTGCAGGTCAGGATCACGGCTCGCGCCCCGGCATCCGCGAGCACGCCCACGATCTGGTCCGCGTCGAACGCCGAGGGCATGAACGTCTCGGGCGGCTCGTCGCCGTAGCCCCACTCGCGATCCGTGAAGGTGTTGGGCGAGAAGTGCACGAACGCATAGAACTCCCGCTCGTGCCACGCGAGCTGGGCCGGGCTCGGCACGGGCCCGTAGGGCACTGGAGGCTTTGGAGCGTTTGCACAGCCCACCAAATTGAGTATGAGCAGGCAGACGGAGAGTCCGGTGATTCGGCGCTGAGACATGGAGCACACTCTACTGCCAGGCTCACCCTGAGCCACGCTCGATGGCATGCTTGCATTCGGAACGGTGTGTAAAATCTGGACCCGAGCTCATGAAGTCGGGCTCACGGATCCGATAGCCGGTTTGACACCGTACCCGGATCGCATAGGATGTGCCCGCCATGATGTATGTCCAGTCCAAAAAAACCGTCAAAGCCAAAGGCGCCCAAGGCGTCGGGGCTGTGATGGTGGACTGGGTCCGGGCGAGCTAGCAAGCTCAAGCCAAACCAAGTCGAACACCAAGCACCCCCGGACGCCTCCGGGGGTGCTTTCTTTTTCGTTGCTTTCCGTCCGTGAACCCGCCAGAGAAACCGCAAGTCAACCAAAGGAGAAACGCCATGTCCACGACCGAGACCATCCAATCCGCCTGCCCCGAGTGCGACGCCACGATCAGCTTCGACCGTCCGCCTCTCAACGGACAGATCGCCCGCTGCTCCGACTGCGGCTCGGAGCTCGAGGTCACCTGCACCAACCCCGTCCGTCTCGAACTCGCGCCCGAGGTCGAAGAAGACTGGGGCGAGTGATCGGCTCCTGAACCCCGTTCATCTGCGCACACAAGGAGCACACCCATGCACATCGCCATGACATACACGCGTCTGCGGGCCGAGGAGCGCCTGCTGCTCGACGCCTTCGAGTCCGCGGGCGTCCGGATCACCCCGATCGATCTCCGGCAGGTCGTCTTTGACCCGGCGAATCTGGGGGAGTGGAGCCAGTATGACGCGGTCGTCGACCGTTCGGTCAGCCTGACCGCTTCACTGACGGCGACGCGCATCCTCGAGGGCCTCGGCGTGCGGTGCATCAACCGCCCCGAGGCGATCCGGGTGTGCTCCGACAAGCTCGACACCACGATCGCCCTGATCCGGGCGGGCGTCCCGACGCCGGGGGTAAGGGTGGGCATCAGCGCCGAGTCGGCGATCGAGTCGGTCGAGCAGATCGGCTACCCCGCTGTGCTGAAGCCCACTGTCGGGTCGTGGGGTCGGCTCGTGGCGAGGGTCAACGACCGCGACGCGGCCGAGGCGATTATCGAGCACCGCGAGACGCTCGGCTCGGTCCAGCAGGGCGTGTTCTATGTGCAGGAGCACATCGACAAGCCCGGGCGGGACATCCGCGTGTTTGTGGTGGGGAGTGAGGCGATCGCTGCGATCGTGCGCACGAGCGGGCACTGGGTGACCAACACCGCACGGGGCGCGACGGCGGCTGGGCTGGAGGTCACGCCCGCCCTGCGCGACCTGAGCGAACGGGCGGTGGCTTCGGTCGGCGCGGACGTTGCGGCGGTCGATCTGCTTGAATGCCCGAACCGGGGGCTGCTCGTCAACGAGATCAACCACTCGATGGAGTTCCGCAACTCGATCTCAACGACGGGCGTGGACATCCCGGGTCTTGTGGCGGCTCACGTGGTCCGGATCGCCGAAGGCGTGCGCACGAATCAGGGGGCCTTGGCGTGAGTATCCGTTGTTCGATCGTTGGCGGGAGCGGGTACACGGGGGGCGAGCTTCTCCGCCTCCTGCTGGCCCACCCGGAGGCCGAGGTCGCGCAGGTGTCTTCGAGGTCGCTCTTGGGGAACCCGGTCGCGCGGACGCACCCGAACCTTCGCGGGTATTTGGCGCACAACTTCGTACGTCCCGAGGAGGTCGAGGCGTGCGATGTGGTATTTCTGTGCATGCCCCACGGCGAGGCGAGTCGGCAGATCGACCGCTGGAAAGAGGTTGCCCCGCTCGTCGTTGATTTGTCCGCGGACTTTCGGATCAAGGACCCGGACGCGTACCGGCGGTGGTACGGCGAGGCGCACCCGAACGTGAACGCGCTCGACGGCGCGGTGTACGGGCTGCCCGAGCTCACGCGGGGGCAACTGCCCGGGGCGAGGCTGATCTCGGGTGTCGGGTGCAACGCGACGGCGATGAACCTGGCGCTGCTCCCGCTGGCGCGGGCGGGGCTGATCAGGCGGGTGATCGCGGACATCAAGGTGGGTTCGTCGGAGGCCGGGGCCGAGGCGAGCGCTGGGTCGCATCACCCGGTTCGTGCGCGCTCGGCCCGCACATATAGCCCCTTCGGGCACCGGCACCTGGCCGAGGTGGAGCAGGCGTTCGGGGCGATCGATATCGATGCGACAATCACGGCGATCGACATGGTCCGGGGGGTGCTCTGCACGGCTCACGTCGAGCCGACCAGGCCCGTCGAGACCAAGGAACTCTGGAAGATCTACCGAGGCGCGTACGCGGATGAGCCCTTCGTCCGCATCGTGGCCGAGCGATCGGGCGCCAACCGATTCCCCGATCCGCGCGTGCTGGTCGGGTCGAACCACGCCGATGTGGGGTTCGCGGTCGACGAGCGATCGGGTCGGATCGTGGCACTGTCGGCGATCGACAACCTTGTCAAGGGGGCCGCCGGCTCGGCGATCCAGGCGATGAACGTCGCCCTCGGGTTCGAAGAAACACAGGGCCTGCGTTTCCCGGGTCTGCACCCCGCGTAAACCCCGCTTGGGGAGAGAGAGTCATTATGTCCACCATTGTCATCAAGATCGGCGGGGGCGAGGGCATCGAGCCCACGGCTCTCTGTCCCGAGATCGCGGGGCTTGTGCGCGAGGGACACCGGGTGGTCGTCGTGCATGGCGGGTCGCACGAGACGAACGTGCTCGCTCTGGCGCTCGGGCACCCGACGCGGACGATCACCAGCCCGGGCGGGCAGCAGTCGCGACGCACCGATCGGCGCACGCTCGAGATTTTCGAGATGGTCTACTGCGGCAAGGTGAACAAGGGGATGGTCGAGCGTTTGCGCCGAGAGGGCGTGGACGCGGTGGGGCTCAGCGGGATCGACGCGGGGCTCTGGATCGGCTCGCGGAAGGAGGCGATTCGCGCGGTGGAGGACGGGCGGACGGTGATCATCCGCGACGATCTTTCGGGCAGGGTTGAGCGCGTGGACGCGGCGTTTCTGAATCTGCTCATGGACGCGGGGCGTGTGCCAGTGTTGACGCCGCCGGCGGTGACGGATGAGGGTGTGGCGATCAACGTCGACGCGGACCGCGCGGCAGCGGCGACGGCGGGGGCGCTCGGGGCGGAGGAGTTGCTCCTGCTCTCGAACGTGCCGGGGCTCTTGCGTGATCCGGGGGATCAGGGCTCGCTCATCGAATCGGTCGAGCGGGGCGACCTGGAGGTAGCGCGGTCGGCGGCCAAGGGGCGGATGAAGAACAAGGTGCTGGCGGCGGAGGAGGCCCTGTCGGGCGGTGTGGGTCGCGTGGTGATCGGCTCGGCGCGGGGCGAGGATGCGATTGCGCGGGCGAGAGCGGGGCAGGGAACGGTCTTTGCGTGCGGGGCGGTGGCGCGATGAACGAGGCGGAGAGGGTGCTGTTTGATCTTGTTTCGACGCCGAGCGTGTCGGGGTCTGAGCGAGCCGCGGCGGAGGTGTTCGTCCGGCACGCGATCGAGCTTGGCTTTGACGCGGAGATCGACGAAGCGGGCAACGCGCTGGCGCACCGGGGGGCGCCGGATGCGCCGGTGCACATCGTGCTGCTCGGGCATATCGACACGGTGCCGGGCCAGATCCCGGTGCGGGTGGAGGACGGCGAGCTTTACGGAAGAGGGAGCGTGGACGCGAAGGGGTCTCTGGCGGCGATGCTGGTGGGGGCTTCGCGCGCGGTGTTGCCCGGGGATGTGCGTGTAACCGTGGCGGGCGCGGCGGGGGAGGAGACCGCGGGTTCAGTCGGGGCGAGGCATCTTGCGAAGCAGTATCGCCCGAGCGCGTGCATCATCGGTGAGCCGAGCGGTTGGGACGGCGTGACGCTCGGGTACAAGGGGCGGCTGCTCGCGTGGGCGAGGAGCACCCGGACCTGTGCGCACACGGCGGGTCCTGAAGCTTCGGCGATGGATGATTTGCATGAGTGGTGGTCGGCGGTGCGTGATTCCGTCGGGGGCTTCAATGTCGGGCGAGATCGCGCGTTCGAGCGGATCCAGGCGAACATCCGCTCGTGGTCGTCTGAGGACGATGGTTTGATACAGTCGGCGGAGTTGTATGCGGGATTCAGGCTGCCGATCGATGCGGAGCCTGGGGCGTTCGCAGATTCGCTTCGTGCGTGCGCGAGTGACAGGGTTGTGCTCGAGTTTGCGGGGTACGAGCCGGCGGTCCGGAGCGATCGGAACGATCCGGTTGCTCGGGCGTTGTCGTGGGCGATCCGTGAAGCAGGGGCCTCGCCCAGGCCCAAGCTCAAGACGGGGACGGCGGACTTCAACGTGGTGGCGCCGGTGTGGGGTTGTCCGATCGCGGCGTACGGGCCGGGGGACAGCACGCTCGACCACACGCCGGAGGAAAGGCTGAGCATTGAGGAGTATCACCGATCGATCGGTGTGCTCACGCGGGCTGTTGCGAGGCTTGGAGTTGAAATCTCAGCAGCCCCCCGTGAAGTGACACGGCTCGAAACTCAAGAGTGAATCGTGCGGCGGCTCAGGGTGATTGGGCGCCCTGGAACTGGGATGCTGACGGCGGCCCATCTCCGAGCCCGGCGCCGGAGTCAGATGCCGCAGCGGAGCAATCCATACCGAGGCCAAGCGTCACGGCGGCCCTAGAATCCGCCCTCATGGCAGACCCGATTTCGAGATGCATCCTTCGGCCCATCGATCCCGTGGCGAGCGGGGTGGTCGCCCCGCTTCCGCTGGGAAGCGTGCAAGGGGGTGTCTTGGTCGGGCGTGCGGGCGATGCGGATTGGAAAGTTCCCGACCCGGCTGTTTCGCGTCGGCATGCTCGCATTCGCGTACGGGGGAGCGCGGCGTTCCTCCAAGACCTCGGCAGCCGACACGGCACGTTTGTCAATGGCTCTCGGCTTCACAACGCAGAGGAAGTGGAGATCAGACCCGGTGATGTTCTGATGTTTGGGAGCTGGAAATGCATGCTCTCGGGTCAGGGCAACGCCACGTTGATGCACACCGTCACAGAAACGGATGTTCGCGTTCAACGGCTTGAGCAACACGCACTCAACGGGCTTGCTCAGCTCAAGCTCGATAAGCTCCTCGCGGGTGCGCGATCGCTCTCCGTGACCGATTCTCGTGTCGCGGTCGCCGACGTGATGCTCTCTGCGGTGAAAGACCTGAAGGGGTGCAGGCGTGCGTTTGTCGTGCGTCAGGTCGGTGAGGGTGAATTCGACATTCTTGCTTCGGCTGTGGCTGAGGGTGAGCTCCGGCTCAGTCTCTCGCTGATCGCGGAGGCTTCCGAGGGCAAGCTCGCTCAGCTGCTGAGCGGATCGGCGCCGGACACGCGGTCGCACTCTCTGATTGAGCTCGATATTCAGACCGCGCTGTGCGCGCCCGTTCTCTTGGCCGGGCAGGTTGACTGCTATCTCTACATCGATTCACGCGGCGGTGAGGACCGGATCGAGCGTGATACCGCGGCGTATTGCCAGGCCCTGGTCGGGATTGCCGGGCTAGCGATCGAAAGAATCCAATCCGCGGAAATGGAAGAGCGTCGGCGCGAGCTCGATTTGGATCTGAAGGCAGCGCGGAACGCACAGGAGCTTCTCTTCCCGCCGAGGTCGGGCGAAGCCGGCAATATCCGATATGAGTTTGAGTCGATCCCCGGTCGGCATGTGGGTGGGGATCTGTTTGACTTTGTCGAAACGGTCGATGGGAAGGCCGCTTTCTTTCTGGGTGATGCGACCGGCAAGGGTGTCGGGGCGGGTATGCAAATGGTGGCTACCCAGACTCAGCTGCGGACGCTGCTTGTGCGAGGGATTGGGCTGACCGATGCGATCAACGAAACGAATGATGGCCTTCTCAAGCGGTCGGATACTGGAAAGTTTGTGACCTTGGTCGCCGGGCTGTGGGATCCCTCGGATCGGCTCCTGCAGCTGTGTGATGCGGGGCACGGGTACATTTTCCTGATTGAACCGAGCAATGCACCCGTTCGGCTTGAGATCGATGGCACTTTGCCGCTGGGCGTGCAGTCAAGGATTGGCCACAAGGTCTCAGAGCTGAGGGTTGAACATGGCGCCAAGCTCATCCTGGTCAGCGATGGGGTCATCGAACAGACGAACGCGAAGGGCGAGCAGTTCGGACTTGGAAGGGTTCTGGACACCCTTGTTGCATCCGATGAATCCGGCGGCGAAGTGAAACACTTGGTCGAAGCCGTTCGGGCATTCGCTGATGGCCCGCTCGCGGACGATCTGACAGCCGCCGCCATCGTGCTTGGCTCGGACAGCCCATTGTCTCACCGGCCGGATTGACCGGGCCAAAGCAATTCTTTCCCCCATTTTGCTGGCCTGAGTGGCATATTGGTGCTCTCTTGAAGGTGCTTAGGGCGAGTCGATCCGATTCGCATGCTCTTTCATGGACGGAGTGGCCGTATGCGCTTATTTGGTGTTGTTTGTATGGTGGCCATGGCTGTGGGTGCGCAGGGGCAGCTCCGGGACTTTGAGACAAACTTTACGGGGACCGTTAACGGGGGCGCGGTTGAGGCAACGGGTACCGGTTCCCTTGATCTCGACAGCGCCGGGATGAGCAATGCCTCGATCCGATTCGATCTTCGGCCGAATTCATTCGATCCGCTTTCGGTCTCCCTGATCTCGAATCTTTGCGCGAATGCATTCCGTGACCCGGGTTCGCCCGATAACTTAAACGCCCTGGCTGGTGGGAACTACTCCACCGCCCGCACATTCCAATGGATCGGCCTTCCGGGGAGCGTGATCCAAGTGAACTCAACGGTCTCGAATGCCGGCGGGGGCGCCGACTGGGTTTCCAACAGCGTCATCTCTGGTTCGTACAACGGCCCGACCGACATCGTGGGCATCCGTGATTATTCGATTACATGGCTTCCAAGCAGCAGCCCAGGTGAGTTCTTTGAAGCCGGTACGGTCGTCCTCGAACGAGCGACGGGCGATACACTGATTATGCAGTTTGCGTCGATTTTCTCCGGGCTGGCGAACAGTCTCCAAGAGCCGCAGTTCGGCGTGGGCACATTCAACACCAGCTTCGATGGCACGACGCTGACGCTTGGCTGGGACGGAGAATTCTTCGTGCCCGCACCCGCTTCCGGACTTGTGCTCGCCATGGGCGGTGTGTTCGCGACCAGGCGTCGCCGCTAGAGCGCATCACGCCAGGACTGCATGGCCTTGGTGAGCGGGTGATCCGAGCCATAGATCTCAAGCGAACTGGCGATCGCATCTCGGATGTGCAACGCGGCGTCTTCGGTGTTGTTCCGGGCGTGGTCGAGCTTGGCCTGAGCCCAGAGCACTATCGGGAGGTGCAGCTTGTGCTCTGGGAAGAGCGTCCTTAATTCCAGAGCTTCATTGAGCGCGAATTCGGCCTCGTCGAGCTTGCCGAGTTCTATTTGGGCGATGGATGTGATCGCGCGGCCCCAGAGCCTGTCTGGATCGTTCTGGAATCCGAGAGCGTCGTATTTCTCGATTGCGAGATTGGCTTGTTCCGCGGCTTCCTCATTGCGACCTTGCATGAGCAGGACATCGGAATAGTAGAGCCGGGCGAATATCTCGCGAAAGACTGTGCCACCTTGATTCCGACGTTCGACGTCGAGGATCTGAATGAAGATCTGATCGGCTCTTTCGTAATCCCCTGCGGAGCCGTACGCCCAAGCGAGAAGTCGTGTTTGGACTCGGTCTTCGCGCTTTGGATCGCTGCCCGGTGGGGGGGTCAGATAGCGGATCGCCTCATCGGTCTTGCCACGCAGCACAAGGAGCATGCCGAGCTGGCGGGTGAAAAGACGCCGGAGCGTGCCGTCGTTGTCGTCGATTTGGGCGAGCCGGGGCTCGGCGCTGCGGAGGAGTGATTCGGCGCGAGCGAGCTGGCCCTCGCTGACATAGACCGAGACTCGCTCGATCATCGCGGCCAATGTGATCGGATCAACGGAATCTGCGGTTCCGGCGACACTCAGCATTGCTTTCTCAAAGTATTGCTCAGCGTCGGCAAAGTGGAATGCAGAATTGAGCCAGCGAGCGATCCACAGGGCGACATTGCGCGTGATCTCTGAATCCGAGGTGTAGACCGCGGCGTGCCTCTCATAGGCTTTCTTCGCGGCTTCAAGGGCGCCGGGCACATCGCCGGCTTTGCTGCGGGCTTCACAAATGGGAAGAAGGAGTTCGAGTGTGCGAGGACTGCTCTCGCCGAGGTGAATCTCTCTGAGCTCGCAGGCTCGTGCAAGCTGGAGCTCGGCGTCATCGAACTTCCCGCCGCGCAATTGGGCGAGACCGATGAGCTGGCGTATTGTGGCTTCGAGCTCGGGCTCGCGGTCGAATGTGCTGCTGATGAGCCCTTGGGATGATTCGAGTGCCTCGCCTAGCGTGAGATCTGGGTTGTCCGACCAGACCGCGATATGTGTTGCGTCCGATGAGCTTCCGGCGAGCGCCTTGGAGAAAAAATCGAGTGTGAACTGGAGTCGCTGAGATTCCTCGGTTGCGCGAGCCCATCCGATGACTGTGCCGGCAAAGCCAAAGGCAAGAATGGCAAAGATGGCGATCCCCGCGGACACCTCGACGCGTCTGCGGCGAACAAATTTCTTCAAGAGGTAGAGCTGGGAGGGTGGGCCCGCAGAGATGGGCTCATTGGCAAGGTAGCGTCTGAGATCCTCTTCGAGCGCCGAGACGGTTGGATATCTCCTGAGCGGGTCTTTCTCGAGGCACTTCTGCACGATCCAGTTCAGGTCACCCTTGACCGTCGTGCGAAGGTGGGATGGGCTTGACTGCCTGGCCTCGGCGATCTCTTGTGATCGGTCGGCCAGTTGTGTGAGCTTGTCGCTCAGCGACAAAGCCGGCTCGTTGGCGATCATGTGGTGCATGTCGAGGATGGGCAGTTCGTTGACCAGTTTGCCATCGAGCGGTGTCGCTCCGACCAGCAGTTCGTAGAGCATTGCGCCGATGGAGTACACATCGGATCGAGTATCGACGGCGTGCGCGGCGCCGCCGGCCTGCTCGGGGCTCATGTAAGCGGGCGTGCCGAGCATCTGGTGGATTCGGGTGTACGCGGCGCTGTCGTCAGCACTGGTGGAGGCGACGACTTTGGCGATTCCAAAGTCAATGACCTTGGGCACTGGTTTATCATCGCGGAGTGTGACGAGCACGTTGCTTGGCTTGATATCGCGGTGGATGATGCCCTTCTGGTGAGCATGGGTGACGGCCTGGCAGACGCCGCGGATCAGGCCGATACGTTGACGGATGCTGAGCCGCGCGCCGTCGCAGTAGTCGGTGATTGGTGAGCCCTGGACGTACTCCATGACGAAGTAGGAGATGCCCCGGTCACCCCGCCCCGCGTCCAGGATTTTGGCGATGTTGGGGTGATCCATCATCGCCAGGGTCTGGCGTTCGGCGTTGAAGCGGGCAAGGATGTGCTCGGTCTCGATTCCGAATTTGAGGAGCTTGACCGCGACTCGCCGCCGGACGGGTTCGGTCTGCTCGGCGAGATACACGGCGCCGAATCCCCCCTCGCCGATGCGTTCCAGGAGCTTATAGACCCCGAGCATCTCGCCCGGCTGGACGCCGTCGCTGAGTGAGCGGGTGGCGTCCCTGGCGGGATCACCCTGTCCGTGTGTGTCAATGCTCGCTGTGTCGTCCCGGGCCATGGGCGGGATTGTATGCGTGATGGGTCGAGGCGATCGCCCCTCCTGGGTGGGGGATGGGCTTCGTTCTTGACCCGGATTTCCGTATGGGGAGTGCCGGCCGCGCTCGGTACAATCGCAGACTTGTGAGAGGGGCAAGGTCATCGGGACCGGGCGCTTCGTGGCGGCGTCTGTGTGATTCGGCCCGAGGCGGGTGAAGGGTGTCGTGTGCAAGGATGGCTCAATCAATTGGAGTCTTCTCGTTTGTCCGTAGTCGGACAAGCAGTCCGTGTGTTCGGCGCGATGTATCAACGCGATCCGGATGCCGTTGCCGTTGCTCCCGGGCGAGTCAACCTGATCGGGGATCACACGGACTACAACGGGGGTTTCGTGCTCCCGATGGCGATCGATCATTGCACGGCGATCGCCGGGGCCGAACGGGGGGACGGGAAGATCCGTGTGGGCTCGTCATTGTCTGGTGGTTCTTACATCATCGGCGAGAACGAGGCGGATATCGGTTGGGTGAGATACGTTCGGGGTGTTTGCGATCTCTGTCGCTCGGCGGGGCTCGGGTTCGGTGGGCTCGATCTGTGGATCGAATCTTCGGTACCTACAGGAAGCGGTCTCTCGAGCAGTGCGGCGCTTTGCGTTGGCACCGCGACATTGATCGAGACAATGGCAAACCGATCGCTTGGCGTGATGCAGAAAGCCGCGCTCTGTCAGCGTGTGGAGCACGAATACGCGTCTGTGCCCTGCGGAATCATGGATCAAGCGGTGATTGCAGGGGCGGAGGCGGGGTCCTTGATGCTGCTGGATTGCCAATCGCTGTCGATCGAGCACATCGCGATTGATGAGTCCGAAGTGTGTGTCCTGATTGCGGATACCCGCTATCCCCGAACCCTTGCCGGGAGTGAGTACGCTTCGCGTCGGCAGGCCTGCGAAGAAGCGGCCAGGAGACTCGGAGTCGGTTTGCTCCGTGAGGTGAAAGCGTTGCCTGAGGCCGATGATCAGGCGATGCGGTGTGCCAGGCACGTCGTCAGCGAGAATGCCCGCGTGCTCGCATTCGTCGAGGCGCTCGGGCAGAAGGACTGGCCTTGGGCCGGTCGGCTGATGTATGAGTCTCATCGATCGCTGCGGGATGACTTTCGGATCACCGGCGAAGCGCTCGATGCAATGGTCCGGTGCGCGCAAGATATTCAAGGCGTCTACGGCGCACGGATGACCGGCGCTGGGATGGGTGGGTGTGCGGTGGTGCTCGTGCGTCGAGCATTGTCAGAATCGATCATTGGCGAGCTTGCCGAGCGGTATAGATCGAGCACGGGAAATGAGTGCCGCGTCTTTGCGGTCCAGTCGGTCGGCGGCGCATCAGGCGTGCGGGTTACTCGCTGATCTGAAAGGGGATGTTCGCCGTTCCTGCGCCACCCTGGCCGTCGCGCACATAGACAAAGAGGCGATAATTGCCGGGTTCCTTGGGCAATCGGATCGTGATCGAATCGCTCTCGGCGCCGGAAACGACACACCCGGGTACATCTTCGGGGGCACGCTCGAATGCGCCGCCGTGCTGCTTGTCGGAGCTTTCACGCCGAACGATCCACTCGTATGTGAGCTCATCATTCTCAGGGTCGGAAGTCTTGACCGAGGCCTCGTGCTCGGAGCCTGGCTTTGCCGAAGCAAAGAAAAGTTCCGAGACGATGCCCTCGACAAGCGGTGCGCGGTTGTCGGGGTAGTGGCCAGACCAAATCAATGCGAGTTCATCGACCGTGGCCACTTTCTCTCCAGATTCGAGGAACATGCTGTACCAGGTGTCGGTGCGTTCTTGCTTCTGTCCCCAGAGGAACACGAAGCCGCCGAGCGATCGATCGGGCTGGTTGGTGATCGCGGAGTGATGGAACGCGGTATATGAGCGGGCCTTGTCGGCTGATGGCTGCTCGATTTCGGCGCCCCAAGGCGTTACTGCGCATTCCCAGTGCCCGATCGGGCCGTACTCGGTGACGAGGTACGGCCCCCCGTAGCCTTGACGGAGTAATTCCTGAGGCACCGCAGGCAGGCCCGCGTAGGCATTGACACCCAGCAGGTCGATGTCCGGGCAGTACTGGTTGAAGAGCGCGGCATGGCTCGGCCAGACGCCCGCAGTTGCGGTCATCGTTGGGTGGTTCGGGTCTAATCTCTTGATCTCAGCAGAGATCGAATTGAGTTCGCGGAAGACCCGCGCCATGTCGGGACCGGCGACTTCGTTGCCGACGCCCCACATGAGCAGGGCTGGGTGGTCTTTCCACCTGTTGACGAACGTGCGCACGTCTTTGAGCTGTTGCTCCACTTGCGCTGGATCGTCGTAGTTGAATCCGCTGCTCGGATGCTCGACCCAGTACCCGGCGCAGACCTTGAGGCCGAGTTCATCGGCGCGATCGAGGAGGGACATCTCCCGTCCATCGGGCCAGACTCTGGGTTCGAGTTGGTCGGCACCCCATGTGCGGATGGTGTTGCCTCCGAGTGAGGCCAGAAGTTCGAGGTGCTTGTCGCCGCCGGCGCCGTTGACAAAGTAGGGTGCATCATCGACGAGTAATTCCCACTGGCCGGACTCATCGGAATGCTCAATTCGCACCGTCTGGGCCTGGGTACACGCGGGTCCGAACGCCGCGATCGCGACGAGAAAGCGTCTCATTTCTCGGCCCCTTCGCCTGTTCGGCCTGCCGTTTCCCAGATTGAAGCACCCGAGCTTTCGATGACCATGCGGTAGTAGTGCGCGGAACTCTTGAGTGTGCGTTGCTGCGTGACGAAATCGACGTGGATGAGACCGAACCTCTGGTGGTAGCCCTCGGCCCACTCGAAATTATCCATGAGCGACCAGTGAAAGTAGCCCATGACCGGGATGTCATCGTCCATCGCGGTGCGCAGGGCCCGGAGGTGTCGCGCAATGTAATCGATACGTTGCGGGTCCTGGACTCGTCCAGAGAGATCGAGCCAGTCGGCATTGGACATGCCGTTCTCGGTGATGATGATGGGTTTCTGGTACCGCTCGAAGAGAAACTGGGATCCCCAGCGGAGGACGTCGGGAGTGATTTCCCAACCAAAGTCAGAGCGGGGCGTTCCCACACAGGGCGGGATGATGTCAGGCTTTCCGCCCGCGCCGGCACGGACGAGGTCGCCTCTGTAGATGTTGACGCCGTAGAAATCCAGCGGCTGGCAGACGGTATCCATATCGCTTCGCCAGTTGGCGTGCAATATTTTGTCCATGCGGGATTCGAGTTGCTCTGGGTAGGTGCCAAAGAAAACTGGATCGTTGTAGAGGGTGTTGCTCCAGATCGGGTTCTCACCCGTGCCGATGGTGTGTTGACGGGCGGCGTCGATGTCTTCGACCGATTCAGTCGCGGGGATGCCGCACACGCCTACGGGCGCCCAGCCGATCAGTGGATCAATCTTTGCTGACGATCTGATAATCTTGGCGCATTTGCCATGAGCAACGAGCACATTGTGGCTCATTCGGAGCTGGTCATCCAGCGAAAGCTTCATGCCCGGTGCGTGCTCGCCCGTGCCGCAGCCGATACCGATGAAGACCTGCGGCTCGTTGATCGTGAACCACTTGCTCACGCGGTCGGAAAGTCTGTCGACGACGACGCGCGTGTACTCGGCGAACCAGTCGGAGCTGGCGGGGTTGAGCCAGCCGCCGCGGCGATGGAGGGCGACGGGATAGTCCCAGTGGTAGAGCGTGACCCAGGGTTCGATTCCGTTGGCTAAGAGCTCGTCTATGAGGTTGTCATAGAACTTCAGTCCCTGCTCGTTGACTTTGCCCGTGCCGTCGGGCAGGACCCGGGGCCAGCAGATCGAGAGGCGGTACGCCCTGAGGCCCATGGCCTTCATGAGCTGGACGTCCTCTTTGTAGCGATCGACGTGGTCGCTGGCGACACGGCCTGTATCGCCCCCGCGGATCATTCCTGGTCGGCGGCCGAATTCGTCCCAGATGCATTGGCCTCGCTGTGAAGGTTCGGCGGCTCCTTCGATCTGATAGCTGCTGGCGGCAGCGCCCCAGACGAAGTCGGATGGAAAGGTGCGTGTGTGCTCGGACATACAAACTCCGTGGAAATCAACCCTTTACCGCGCCCGAGGCCAGGCCCGAGATGAAATCGCGTTGCAAGACTAGGAACAGGATCATGACCGGAAGGACAGAAACAAGCGTACCCGCCATCAATAGGCCGTAGTCGCTGTAGTAGGCGGTCTGGGTTTGATAGATCACCACCGAGAGAGGCTGCTTCTCGGCGGATTGAAGGACGATCTGCGGCCCGATGAAGTTGTTCCACATCGCCAGGAAAGTGATGATGATGAACGCGCCCACCATCGGGCGGAGCATGGGCATCGCGATCACCAGGAAGATCTGGATATCGCCGGCGCCGTCGATGCGTGCGGCTTCGATGATTGAACGTGGCACGCTCTGGAGCGTTGCCTGGCGGAACAGGTATACCCCGAAGGCCGGTGCGATCGCGGGCAGGATGAGCCCCGCGTAGCTGTCGAGGAGGCCCAGCTTGAAGAGCCACTGATAGCTCGGCGCGATGAGCAGTGGTGGGGGGATGATGAGCGCGGCCAGCACGAGCCAATCGAATGCCTTGCGCCCCCGGAATCGCAGAGCCGCTGCGGCATATCCCGCGGCAGCGCAGATGAATGTTCCGAGCACCGCGGTCGTCGCGGATATGAAAATCGAGTTGGCCAAAGCCCGACCGATGCCGATCTCGCTCGTAAAGAGCCTTCGGATTTGCCTGAACGTGAGCTCATCCCATGCCACACCGAGGAAGCCGTCGCCCTTGGGCAGGAAGAGGTACTCGAGGAATCCTTGCTCGGTTTTGAATGCACTGATGACGAGGTAGAGCAGCGGGACGACCACCACCAACGAGACAACGAGGAGCATCGCATGAACGGCAAGAAAGGTCGCGGTTCTTGATTTACGGCTTCCTACACTCATGCGATCTCCCGACGCTGCAGGACGCGCTGCGTGGTAGCTGCGGCTGCGAGCATGACGGCTATCACCCAGCCGATCGCGGTCGCGTAGCCCAGATCGCCCACCTCAAAGCCGCTCTTAAAGAGGTACGTTACGAGCGTGAGGCCCTTGTCTTGCACGCCTACGCCCTCCCGCAGCATGATGTATGCGAGCTCGAAAACCTGGATGCTTCCGATGACAGAGAGCAGCACGACAAAGATGCCCACGGGACGGATCGAGGGAAGGACGACGTTGGTGAACCGTTTCCAGGGCCCCGCTCCGTCGATCATGGCGGCTTCCTCCAGTTCGCGCGGGACATTCTGCAGTGCCGCGAGGAAGTAGACCATGTTGAAACCCGCGTACATCCACAGTGCCGTGATGATCAACGTGGGCAGAGCGAGTGTTTCGAGCCAGGGGATACCAAGGAGTACCGAGCGGGAGGGCAGCCAGGCTTCGCCGTGGAGAAACGGCAGCCCCCGGAGCCAGTCCGCGCCGTTCGCCAGAAGCGAATTGACGAGTCCCTTCTGTTTCTGGAACATCACCGACGCGAGCACTGCGACAAAGACCAGCCCGACGAGCTGGGGAGAGAAGAAAAGCAGACGGAAGAAACCGCGGCCGATGATGCCCGGTTTGTTGAGAAGCATTGCCAGTCCCAGCGCGATGGGGAGCTGGATGAACACCGAGCCGCAGGTGAAGACGAGCGTGTTGCGCATCGCCTTCCAGAACCGTGGGTCATGGAGTGCCTGCGAGAACTTCTCCAAACCAACATACTGCGAGGCGCTCGGGCCGAAGGTGTGGTGCGTTGCCAGTGGCACCGCCTGCAAGAGCGGCACGAGCGTGAAGACTGCAAAGAGCACCAGAAATGGCGCGATCAGCACGTACGGCGCCGGGCTTGTCCGTGCTTTCATCGCTCGCCTCCCTTGGCCACACTGTCCCGGTGGAAGGCGTTCCGCTCGATCAGGCTGGCGACCTCACGCTGGGCCAGTTCGAGCTGGCGTCTGGCGATGGGTTCAATCGATTTCGCATCGTATATCCCCTCCCGCTCGGCTTCGGTCCGAGTGCGGCTGACAGCGTTCTGCACCGCGGCTCTTGCCTGGGTGAAGTAGGGCGTGGCAGCGCGGAGAGGAACCTGGGGCGCGAGATCGATGTAGAGCCTGCCCTTGCGTTGTCCCGAGAAGTACTCGTCCGGTTCGTCAAAGAGCGGGTTGTCCCAATGCTCGCGAACGGGAGTGATGATGTCACCCATACGGTACAACTCGAGCGCGAGATCTTCGGAGAGATACAGGTGTTTGGCGAACGCCCACGCTGCATCGATGCTCTTCGTGGTTTTGGCGATCCCGAGCATCGAGCCGCCCCAGACGCTCGTGCGCCGGCCGCCCGGTTCCCATGCGGGTAGCGGCATGACCTTGACCTTGCCCGCGAGTGTCGGGACGTTTCGCCGCCAGACGTTGCACATCCAGTCGGGCATGAGGTAGCAGATCGCGTGCCCCTCGACCTTGAGCCGATCACCTGTGGGGCTGAACTCGGGGACGTGCGTGGCGACGCGGTCCGGGCCGACCATCCAGCTGACCATCCGTGCGACTTTCTCGACGTTCACTTCCCGATCGATCGCGAGTTCACCCGTTTCGGTGAACGCGCCGCCGCCAGCCTGCAGCAGCATTGTTTCGATCATGTCCGATTCGCTATCCCAGAGGCTGAGAATGTAGCGGTCCACACCGGCGCCGTCGTTGCCCGCCTTGGATTGCAACGGGCGGAGTGCCGTAAAGAGATCGCCCCACGTTTCAACGGTGCTCAGATCGATCCCAGCCGCCTCAACGATGTCGGCGCGATAGCCCAGCATGACTGGATGAACATCGTGCGGGATGCCAAAGACACGTCCGCCATAGGTCCAAGGGCTGAGTGAGGGTGGGTTGAGCACATCGAGAAGCCCCTCGGCTTTGAGTCTATCGGTCAGATCCACAAAGCCGACGGCCTCCAAGGGGCCGGCGAATGCGAGGCTCGCGGTCGATCGCTCGGCTTCGATGACGTCGGCCGTCGGGACGGAGCCGAGAAACCCGCCCAGCATCCTTCGATCCATGACTTGCCGTCCGATGAGGTGTAAATCCACGGACACATGATCGCCGGCATTCCATTCTTTCACGGCAGGCACATAGATGGCGTAATGGGGTTCGGCGAATGTCCACATCGAGAGCTCGCCCGAGTCTTTCGTTGAGCCATCGAGTGAGACGAATAGACCTGTGCCGATCGAGAGGAGGATCATGGCGAGCACGCCCGGTGAGAGTGCGTAGTGCCACGGGCTTGTCCGCCAAGCGCTTCGTTTGGGTCTGATGTTCTCTGCCACGCGCTCTTCCATGCGGAAAGGGGTGCGCCGGATGTCTCCAGCGCACCCCGAGTTCAACTCTATCGTCACATCATTAGATGCAAGATGACCCGCTGGCGACGCCCGCGTTGAAGGCCGCGATCCAGGCCGTGAAGTCGGCCGGGGTGACCATGCCGTCACGGTTGACGTCGGCGTCCAGGGAGCCGGCGTTGAAGTTGGCGATCCAGGCCGTGAAGTCGGCGGGGGTGATGAGACCGTCGCCGTTCTGATCGGCGCAGGGCCCGCCGACGTCGGCGATCGCGAGGTTCGCGCCGTCAAAGATGATCGCGCCGGTGGGCTGAGCGCCCATGCCGTCGGGGCCGGCCTGCGAGTAGACGAGCACGATCTGTGCCTGCGCGGTGTCCGCGGGAGCCACGGCGGAGACGCTCACGTCGTGGAACGACGCGGAACTGGTCGTGTGGTCGGCGGCGAGCACGGGGTTGTCCGAGAGGACATTGCCCGAGCCATCGAGGAACAGAAGCGAGAGCGTCGCGACGTTGCCAAGCCCCGGCTCGTCGCCCGGGTTCGGGCGGACCTTGACCGAGGCCTCCCAGTTCTCGCCCGCTGAGGCGGGGACGCCCTGGTAGACGCCCGAGTCGTTGGCGGCGCCGTTGAACTGGCCGTAGATGAAGCAAGCGGCGATGCCGTCGGCGCGGGGGACTTCGAAGTTCTGACCGACATTGCCGATGCTGTTGCCGAAGGAGGTCCAGCTCTCGAACTCGCGGCCGTAGATGCTGTCGTCGAATCCGCCGTTGCGGAACGGGATGGCGTTGCCAGCGCTCTGGAAGGCGAGACCCGCGAGGTCGAAGTGAGCCGCGCCGCCGGCCTGGTCGCCGCCGTTGATGACGGTGTCGCCGTTGACGTCGGAGGTCGGCGCAAACTGGTTGAAGCCGATCACGATCTGGACCTGCGCGGTGCCGAGCGGCGCAACGTCGGCGGCTGTGCGGAGGATGAAGGTGTCGGTGGGATCCGAGGGCACGAGCGCATCGACGGCGTAGTCGTAGAGGTTCACGCCGTTGGCGTCGATGTAGACAAGGCTCAGGAAGGCCAGCGCGCCCTCCTGGAGCGCATCGCCCGTGAGGTGGGCGGTGTTGATCGAGGCCTGCCAGACTTCACCCGCGTTGGCGGTGGCGGCGGTCTGGTAGAGGCCCGAGTTGTTGAACCCGCCGGTGAAATTGCCGAAGATCTTCACCGAGACGGCGCCGTCGAGCACGAGCTCGCTCAGATCGGGACCGATGTTGCCGCCGAACTGACCCCAGGCATCGAAGATGTCGGGGAAACCGGGGTTTTCGAAGCTCGGGTTGGCGAGCTGGGCCTGGGTCGAACCGGCGATCGCAAGGATCGCCAACGCTGCGGTGGTCTGGATCTTCATGTCTATCTCCTCACGGTCATTGGCGGGGCGAACTGCCCTCGGGGTGTGTGCAATGCTGCGGACAAAGCCTCGCGCGGGCTCTCGCACGCGCGGGGCGAAAGGGCAAAATTAGCGACGGCGACGGGCGGCGACGAGGCCCCCGAGACCGAGGAGCGCAGCCGAGGCCGGGGCCGGGACCTGCGAGATGACGGCGTTGCCAAACGGGGCGACATCGGTCACCCAGACGTTCACGCCCTTGACCTGAAGGCCCCACTGCACGTGGCGTGCCGGGTCGGCGATGGTGGCCAGGCTGATGCTGAACGCGCCCGCGTTGAGCGGAGCGGTCGTCTCGACGACGGACGAGTAGTCCGGGGCGAAGTCACGGATGAAGATCGTGGCCTGGTGGGCCGCGGTGAACGAGTTCGATTGGACGAAGCCCTCGAAGACGACGTTCTCGCCGTTGATGGTGCCGGTGAGTTCCTGGTAGAGGTTGGCTTCCATGATCTTGTTGCCGGCAGCGCCAGGGCCGCCGCCGCCAACGTACCAGAACGGATCGGGATCGCCGATGGTGTTCGGGCTGAGGGTAAGGGTGCCTGCGCCGTCGTTGAACGAGGCGTTGAGGTCGGGGATGCCCCAGGGGCTGCCGAACACGAACCCGCCGCCGTTGGCGGGGAGCTCGAACACATTCATGAACGCGAGCCACGGAGCGCTGGAATCATCGACACCGACGGTGACGTCGGCTGCCGCGGTGCCCGCGAACAACGCGAGAACCATTGCTGTTGTTTTTTTCATCTCTATCTCTCCTCATGGTGACACAAACTCAGATTGATACGGGCGTCCTGCTCGACGCCGTTCTGCAGATTGAAACTACATTTTTCCTCGCCTTGGAAACTCAACCCGGACGACATCGCTGCGATTGGATGCGAGCCGGATGGCGATCTCCGGCGCGGGGCCGGTCGAACGGTTGAATTGGAGTGTGGTCGGACGGTGGATGCGCAGCACACTTGTCTCGGTGCCTTCGAGCCGCCGCGTCAACCAGCGCGCCGCGTCGTAGCCGAACTGCTCGGCGTTCTGGCACACCGCGGAGAATTTGGGATATGTGCGAGAGCGAACGTCCGAATCGTCAAAGCCGACGATTGAGAGATCGTCTGGCACGCGGATACCGAGTTCGAGGCAGCGATGGAGGGCGCCGACCGTCGGGACAGGATTGGTGATGAAAATCGCTGTTGGCGGATTCTCAAGTGAGAGAAGCCGATCGATCGCTTGAGCGCCGCCTTCCATGCTCGCAGGAAGGAACAATTCCAACGATTCGTCCCTGGCGATGCCGTGCTCTGAAATCGCGCGGTGGTAGCCGTCGAGCCGATCGCGGTGATCTGAGTCCAGTACCGTGTGGCAGACCAGTCCGATCCTTTGGTGCCCGAGATGGACCAGGTGGTCGACGGCTCGGAAGCTGTCTCGCCCCGAGTCGCTGCAGACAAAGCCGATATTGGGGTGATCCGAACGATCGGCCACCATCACGCATGGGAAGCCCTCCTCGGCGATGGCTTCTGCGATCGTTGGTTCGGGGCTGACCGGGCGGATGATCACGCCTCGGACCCCCTTTCGTCTGAAGAACTGGGTATAGCTCTCGGTCTTGGCTCGGTCGCGCTGGATATCGATAAGGGCCAGATCGTAGCGATCGGCGTCGAGGCCCTTCATCACGCCGGAGAGCAACGCCGACTCGAAGCTGCCAAACTCGGGCGTCACGGGATTCGACGGGTACACGAGCCCGACGACATTCCGAAAGCGCTGGCCCACTCGCGGCATGTAGCCCGACTGATCTGCAAGCTCGAGCACCATTGCCCGGGTCTCGTCGGAGACCGCGGGGTTGTTGTTGAGCGCGCGAGAGACGGTCGCGGTCGAGACGCCCAGTTCCAGGGCGAGCTCACGGATCGAAGCCTTCTTGTTTGCGCGTTGTTTCAAGTGTTGTACTCGGGTTGCAATGTGTGATCAGCGGATATCGCTTTCGGCCCTGCTGTCGCCGGGCGACCAGAGGACCTTGAGTGTGCTCGCGCCGGTGTCTTTGTCGAAAGTGTCGATGGCTTTGACCGCGCGGGCGCTGCCGTCCATGAAAGCCATGTTCGCACTGCCCTCAATCTCTTGGAATTTACTTGTGCGTTTCGGATGGCGGTACCACGGGATGTACGCGCCGGGGTCCCGGTCGTACTCAGGCGAGCCGGTCGTGTCCCAGTTCACCGCCCCGAAGCCAAACTGCGGGAAAAGGCTCGAGGCACTCCCGGGATTCTCGTACTCCTTCGACCCGAAGCGTTCGCCGGGGAGCGCCCGCCGGCCGAGGGTTTCGCCGGTGAAGTAGTCGGTCTGGCCGGATTCCCCGTCGGGCTTGCCGTAGAGACCCCAGGATTCGCTCGTGATCATGACATTGGATGCGAAGTTGACCGCCGCGTCGAAGCCGCGACCGGGACCTTCGAGTCCTGAGCCGCCCAGCGCTTCGAGTGATCCGGGTTTGAGCCAGCGGAAATCCTGACCCGTGAATGATCGGCGAATCCCTTCAACAGCCGAAGAGCCCCAATAGTTCATCGAGAACGACCGAGCGCCAGAAGGGTGGTTCGGGCAACGCATCACCCCGCCGCCCACGGTCTGACGTTCGTTGGGGTTGTTGATATCGATGTCGTCGTTGTCGGCGCTTGGGATATAGCTTCCCAGCACGATCTCATCGAACCAACGAAGGCCGATTTTGCCGTCCGATTCGAAGCGGTATTGGTTGCCGAAGATGTTGGGTGGGAGCTGCTCTTTGTAGTCGAGCGCGTACGTCATCATCGCGGTGGCAAGCTGACGCTGGTTCGTGAGACAGATCGCCCCGCGTGCCGTATCCCGTGCGCTCCCGAGGGCGGGCAACAGAATTCCGATCAGCAGGGCGATAATGGCAATGACCACAAGCAACTCGATGAGCGTGAATGCTGCTGTGCACCGTTGTCGACACGAAAGTCGTCCGTGACCATTTCGTCTGGTATGCATGTGTGTCCATTCCGAGAGTGCGGGGCAAGATGTAACTGTTACATTGTGAAGGATGGATGAGGGCTCTGTCAAGCGGAATATCAAAAAGCCATTTCCGGGCCCATAAACCCGCTTAGAGTGGTAGTTACCAGTTCATTGGTGGAATCGAGGCAACCCTGTTGCCAGATGTTCAATGAAACGGTTACACTCAACCGGGGCGATATTCCTCCGCCCGTCCCAGTATCCGGAGACAAGGATGAAGCACAGAATCTTTCCCGTGTTTGCTAGTGTTGTGTTCGGGTCCTCTGCCCTTGGTCAGGCGCCATACCAGCTTGTCTTCGCCGATGAGTTTGAGGGCTCGGCCCTGGATACACAGATCTGGGAATACATGATCGGAAACGGTCAGAACTACGGCAACCCGGGCTGGGGCAACAACGAGAGCCAGTACTACACCTCGCTGCCCTCGAACGTCAATGTGACCGATGGGAAACTCAATATTATCGCCCGACAGCAATCGTACATGGGCTACAACTACACCTCTGCCCGCATCCGCACGATCAACAATCTCGATTTCAAGTACGGCAAGGTCGAAGCCAGCATGAAGCTCCCATCCACGCAGGGCATCTGGCCCGCGTTCTGGATGCTCCCGACCAATTCGCCTTATGGCGGCTGGGCTGCCGGTGGCGAGATCGACATCATGGAGTCTGTCAATATCGCCAACACCGTCCACGGCACCATCCACTTTGGTGGGCAATGGCCAAACAACACTTCCGCTGGAGGTTCCTACGGCCCCGGCATCGATTTCTCTCAGGGCTTTCATACGTATACGGTGGAATGGGAGCCCGACACGATGCGCTGGTATGTGGACGGCAACCTCTACCGCTCGCTGAACAGGTCGAACTGGTTTTCAAGCAACGCGCCCGGCAACGATCGCGCGCCGTTCGACAACACCTTTCACCTGCTCTTCAACTGCGCCGTCGGCGGCAATTGGCCCGGGTACCCCGATGGTTCTTCGACGTTCCCCCAGCAATTCCAGATCGACTGGGTCCGTGTCTACCAGCGTGTGCAGGCCCCATTCGGAGGCACGCCCGCGGTTCTCCCCGGCGTGATCGAGGCCGAGGAATTCGACGAGGGCTACCCGGGGGACGCCTATTTCGACTGCGACATCGACAACACAGGTGGCGCGTTCCGGTCGGGCGTTGATGTTGATATCGAGAGCATGCCCGGTGGCGGGTTCAATGTGGGCTACATTTGCTCGGCGGACTGGATGGAATACACCGTCGACGTCCAGACCGCGGGGGAGTACAACGCGGTTGCCCGCGCAGCGTCCCAACCCGGTGCCGGTGCGTTCCGGATCGAGCGCGACGGCCAGGATCTGACTGGTTCTGTGAGCATTCCTCCCACCGGAGGCTGGACCACGTACGTCGACGTGCCATTTACGATTACACTCCAAGCAGGTGAACAAACGCTCCGTCTCCTCAATGCGACATTCACCGGCGACCGTTTCAACATCGATCGGATCGCGTTCGAGGCTGTGAGCAGCTGCGCCGCCGATACCAATGGCGATGGTTCGCTCTCGCCAGCGGACTTCACCGCCTGGGTCGCGGCTTTCAACGCCCAGGCACCCCAGTGTGATCAGAACGGAGACGGCTCTTGCACTCCGGCTGACTTTACCGCTTGGGTTGCCAACTACAACGACGGTTGCTGATCCTTCCAGATGGCGAATAAGTCCATCTGAGCCGTCGGTAGCGGCATAGGCACGATCTTGCGGCGGCAAGTACGCTAGCGATCGGCGGGGCAGAGTGGCTGCTCCTCGTCGGTCGTGGAGCGCAGCATGGCAGAGGTCAGTCTACCCGGCGGCTTTCAAGCCGAGAGCCCGTCACAGCACAGGCCCTTCGTTGTGGCGTTGGCGCCCGGGAGCGATGCCGACCGTCGGGTGCCGATCACGCCCGAATCCGCCAAGGCCCTGCGCGAGATGGGCTGGCAAGTGCGCGTGCCGAAGGGCCTTGGCAATCGATGCGGCTACACCGACTCCGAGTATGAAACCTCTGGCGCCTCAGTTCTGCCAAGCAGCCAGGCGTTGCTCGACAACGCGCGCGTAGTGCTTTGTGTCTCGCCGCCATCGCAGAACGTGATCAACACGATGCCCGAGGGTATGATTCTCGTTGGCTTCCTCGATCCGTTCTTTCAATACGCAAGCATCAAGATACTCGCCGAGCGTGGAGTGTCGTCGCTCGCCCTTGAACTCGTTCCACGAACGACGATCGCCCAATCGATGGATGGTCTGAGCTCTCAGGCGAGTCTGGCGGGGTACGCGGCGGTCATACTTGCCGCGAGTAAGCTCCCCAAGGCGCTGCCCATGATGTCGACGCCCGCGGGTACGATCAAGCCGGCGCGAGTACTGGTAGTGGGAACGGGTGTTGCTGGGCTCCAAGCGATTGCAACTGCCGTCCGTCTGGGCGCCCGCGTGCTCGCCTATGACGTTCGTCCGACTGCGAAGGAGCAGGTTGAATCGCTCGGCGCCAAGTTTGCCAAGATAGACCTCGGCGAAACCGGAGAAGCCGAGGGCGGCTACGCGAAAGAACTGACCGCCGAGCAAATCGATACTCAGCGTGAGCAACTCACAAAGCTCTGCGTCGAATCGGACATCATCATCACAACCGCCCAGATCTTTGGTAGACCGGCGCCGAAGATCATCACAGCCGAAATGGTCCGTGTGATGAAACCGGGTTCGGTGATTGTCGACGCCGTGATTGCAACCGGAGGCAACGTCGAGCCCGCGGAGGCAGGCAAAGAGATCGATTTCGAGGGCGTAACGATTGTTGGCGACCTGTACCTCCCGTCACGCATCGCGCGCGACGCAAGCCAGGTTCTGGCCTCGAACCTTGCCTCGCTCCTGAAACACGTCATTGATTCCGCAACGATGTCACTGAAAGATCCGTCTACGGATGAGATTCTCTCGGGCGTGTTGCTGACACATAGAGGCATCATCCGCGACCAACGCATCGCAGCGATGATCGCTCAATCTTCGCATGGGGGTGCGTCATGACAATGCTGCTGCTCGTACTTCTTCTGTCCTCGTTCCTTGGGATCGAGCTGATCAGGCGTATACCATCTCAGCTGCACACTCCGCTGATGTCGGGTTCGAACGCGATCTCAGGCATCACGCTGGTGGGCGCGATTCTGGCGACATCGGTCGGGGGTGAATGGGCGAAAGCGCTCGCGGTGATCGCGCTGTTTGCCGCGACGATCAACGTGGTCGGCGGGTATGTCGTGACCGATCGCATGCTCCGTATGTTTGCGGGCAAGCCAGCGGCACCCAGGGACGGTGACCGTCCATGAACGACGTAACCCTTGGTGGCGTGCTTGAAATCCTCGCCTGTGTGCTGTTTCTGGTGGGCCTTAAGCTCATGGGCAAGCAGGCCAGTGCGAAGCGTGGCAACGCTGTCTCTGCAGCGGGGATGCTCCTGGCAGTCTTCGTAGCGGCCATGGCCTCAGGAATCGACTACACGGCGATTGCGGTCGCCGTTGTCCTGGGCTCGATTGTCGGCCTTTTTGCAGCGGTGCGGGTCAAGATGACCGCAATGCCGGAAATGGTTGCTCTTTTCAATGGATCGGGCGGGCTTGCCTCGCTCGCCGTCGGATTGATCGAACTTCTGCCCGGGCGTGATGTCGAGATCGCCGGCCGAATCGCCGCGGCGGCAGCCGTCATCATCGGTGGTGTCGCCTTCTCAGGCAGTGTGATCGCATACGCAAAGCTCGCGGGCAAGATCAATACGAAACCCGCGATCTTCCCATTCCAACTCACGCTTTCTGCGATGTCTGCAATCGCAACGCTCGTGCTCGCAGGCTTTGCTGTGCCAAGCGATACGCACGGCGCGATCCTGATTGTCTTATCGGTGCTCGCGATCTGGATCGGTGTGCTGAGTGTGATCCGAATCGGCGGTGGAGATATGCCCGTCGTCGTCTCACTCCTCAATTCGTATTCAGGAGTTGCGGCGGCGTGCGCGGGCTTGGCGCTCCAGAGTCCCGTCCTCATCGTTGCGGGCACCCTTGTCGGTGCGGCCGGGCTCATGCTGACCGGCGCGATGTGCAAGGCGATGAACCGCTCGCTGAGCAACGTCCTCTTCGCAGGTTTCGGGGCGACCGTCGGATCGGGCGCATCGGGCAAGCAGGCCGGTGAGGTCAAGCCCATCAATGCCGCAGACACTTTCGTTTTGCTCGAGGCCTCGCGCCATGTCATCATCGTGCCCGGATACGGCATGGCCGTGGCCCAGGCGCAGCATGCCGTGAAGGAGCTCGCTACGCTGCTTGTTGAGAACGGCTGCGAAGTCCGCTTCGTGATCCACCCCGTCGCCGGCCGAATGCCCGGGCACATGAACGTCTTGCTCGCCGAAGCCGGTGTCGAGTACGAACAGCTCTCCGAGCCCGGCGATGTCAATCCATCCATGGATACCGTTGACGTCGCACTGGTCATCGGCGCCAATGACGTCGTCAACCCGGACGCGCGTGAGGACCGAGCAAGCCCGCTGTATGGAATGCCGATCGTTGATGTTGACAAAGCGCGTACCGTTGTTGTGTGTAAGCGTACAATGAGTTCTGGGTTCGCAGGAGTCGAGAACTCGCTCTTTACACGGCCTAATACCCGCATGCTGTTCGGAGATGCCCAGAAATCAATCGCTGCCATCGTGGCCGAATTCAAACAGGTGTAGCAAGCGATGGGACGACTACATATCTCCATTCTCGCGCTGCTCGCGCTGATGATTCTTGGCTTCGGGTCATCGTTTCTCATGAGAGGGAACACCGAGTTTCTCATCTATGCCGGCGTGATTGTCTTCTT
Source organism: Phycisphaerales bacterium (assembly GCA_041742315.1). Taxonomy (GTDB): domain Bacteria; phylum Planctomycetota; class Phycisphaerae; order Phycisphaerales; family UBA1924. The sequence continues at coordinate 28,159 of JBGSIX010000166.1, forward strand.
TACCGCCGTCATCGCGCTCTCGCTGACGAAGGTGAATTACACAACCGCCACGCTCGTGAGTCTTACGATCTGGGCGGTGATGCACCTCGCCGGTGGCGGTGTGCCCATCGCCGGCGGAAGGCTCTACGACGTGATGCTCTTTCAGCTTTCAGAGAAGGTCCCGATCTTCCGATACGATCAACTCGTTCACATCTTGGGTTTCTTCGCCTCGACGCTTGTGATGTACTGCCTCGTCGTAGCCGCGACGGGCGAACGGATCAGGAGTTCTGTTTCGCTCTCGCTCGTCGTCATCATGGCAGGGCTCGGAGTGGGGGCTTTCAACGAGATCGTTGAGTTCGTGTTGACCCTCATTGTCCCCAGCACCGGGGTGGGGGGCTATATGAACACGGCGCTCGACCTTTGCTCTGATCTGGTCGGGGCCTTAATTGGATGGATCTACATCCGTGTGCGGTACCTGGCCGGATAACAAGCTTTTAGAACGGCGGCTGGTTCGTCCAATCCGTGTTGAATCCATATCGGGTGTTGACGCGAACGAGGCAGGAGTGTCTTGTATGAATCGGTCGATAGGTGTGTGGAGGAATCGTGTCTCAGCCTGCTTCCAACCACTCGCAGCATAAACCGCTCACGATGCTGATCGACGGTGATTGCCCGCTCTGCTCGAGAGAGGTTGCGTGGCTGAGTCGGCGTGATCGGCATGGGCGACTCAGATTTGTTGACATTGCCGCAGACGGGTTCGATCCTGCGGTTTACGGCAAGACACTCGCTGAACTCATGAGTTCCATCCACGCCGTCACGCACGATGGCGAGACCGTCACCGGTGTCGAGGTGTTCCGCAGGGCATACCGCGCAATCGGACTCGGCTGGCTCGTCGCGCCCACGGCTTGGCCCGTGCTGCGCCCCATCTTCGACCACCTCTATCGAGTCTTTGCCAGAATCCGCCCAATACTTCAACCCCGACGCGAAGATTGTGACACCGGCCGTTGCCGTGTGAAATAGGAGCACCGCGTGCGCTCAATCATGTGGTTCCGGAACGATCTCCGGATCGATGATAACCCCGCGCTCACCGAGGCTTGCAAGCGATCCGATCGTGGTGTCATCGCGGCTTTCGTGTATACGCCCGATCAGTGGCGCCTGCACGATTGGGCGCCCATAAAGGTCGACTTCATCCGCCAAACGCTCATGGAACTGTCGGATGCTCTCGCCAGGAAAAACATCTCGCTTCGGCTCCTCACTACGCCCGACTTTCGCGGTGTCCCGAGGGCATTGGTCGAACTCGCTCGAGAGTGCGATTGCAACGCCATTTATTTCAACGAAGAATACGAAATCAATGAGAAACGACGGGATGAACGCGTGTCGCACTTATTTAAAGGTGAGAGAGGTGAGATCTGTTCGTTCACAGATCAATGCGTCTTCAAACCGGGCTCGATCCGCACGGGCGAGGGGCGATTCTATACAGTTTACACTCCGTTCAAGCGGGCTTGGTACAGAGCGTATGAGAGCAGCTACGACGATGTCTCCCCTGTGAGCAAGCCCCGCAAGCTCCCCGAAATGATCGGCAAGCCCGACAAGATTCCATATTCTTTCGATGGCTACAAAGAGATCCCATCACATGCCGAGCATTGGACCCCAGGTGAGAAGGCCGCAAGCCGACGACTCAGCTCGTTTCTAGAGACACGAGTTGAATCCTATAAAGACAACAGAGATATCCCATCCATAGACGCGACAAGCATGCTCTCTCCGTATCTTGCCTGCGGATCCATCTCGATCCGACGCTGCGTTTACGAGGCGATCCAGTGCAGCGGCGGTCAGATCAACAAAGGTTCGCCCGGGGCCGTCCACTGGATCAGTGAGCTGATCTGGCGTGAATTCTACAAACACATCCTTGTTGGCTTCCCGCGTGTGTCGATGCACCGCGCTTTTAATCTATCGACCGAGCGGATCAAGTGGATCAAGAACGATGAGCATCTCAACGCGTGGCAGCGGGGACGCACCGGCGTCCCCATTGTTGACGCCGCAATGCGTCAACTCGTGCAGACCGGATGGATGCACAACCGTCTCCGCATGGTCACGGCGATGTATCTCACCAAAAACTTGTTCATCGATTGGCGAGCGGGCGAGCGGTTCTTTATGCAGCACCTGATCGATGGGGACCTGGCGGCCAACAACGGCGGGTGGCAGTGGTCGGCCTCGACCGGCACAGACGCAGCGCCTTACTTCCGGATCATGAACCCACACTCACAATCCAAGCGGTTTGACCCTCAAGGGGACTTCATCCGCGCGTATCTGCCCGAGCTCAATGACCTCAGCGCCGCAGATATCCACGATCCTTCTCAGCTGCCGTCCTTAGTCAAATCGAATCTCGACTATCCGGAACCGATCGTGGATCTTTCGAAATCCAGACGGCGAGCGATCGAGACCTTTCAATCGCTCAAATAGGCCCGGATCAGCACGCTTTGGCTCTGCGATCTCCGATTCGCTTGATAGCCGACGCGATCGGTCCGGGTAGTCCCTGATGCGATCAGTGTCAAGGAACCGTCAAGATCGCATCAAGATCAATGGTGGATGAAAGGCCAGAGATTCAACCGCTCTCAATCGGCAGTGCAGCGCAGCATGCGAATCGCTCGTCAATCTTTTGCTAAGCGGGCCTTGCTTCTCTTCACGCAGTCTAAGCGCTCTCTTAACACTGCCTCCGGTCGCTCCCTCTAACCTCATTTCGTCGATAAGGGAGTCGACACCCGGGTGAATATATATAATGGAGAACGGATGAAAAATCAGAGAGTTCGAAAGAATCGACGAAATACCCCATTGAAAGGGGCGTTTACGCTGATCGAGCTGCTTGTTGTGATCGCCATTATCGCGCTTCTCATCGGAATTCTGCTGCCGTCGCTCGGCAAAGCCCGCGCAACAGCGCAAGCGCTGGCTTCCGCAGCCAATCAGCGGGGCGTTGCTCAGGCCAACGCTGGCTATGGCAGTTCGAACAAGGAATACATCCCGCCGTCCTACGTTTACGGCTCGGAAAAAACCGGGCTCGAATGGAACGTCGAGGACCAGCAGACGAGCAACCCCGTAGCCGTGAACGGCTATGTCCACTGGTCACAGGCGCTCTTCGACGGCGACTCCACCGCGAACGAGGCTTTCGAGAACCCGGCTGTCCGCAACGGCGGCGCTCCCCGCGCCAACCCCGGGGGAAACCCGGAGGATTGGGAAGACCGCCAGGAGAACGACCTTGGGCAGTCCTCCGGCAACGCCGTGGACTTCCCCCGCGACCGTCAGTTGTCCCGTGTTGCCTTCGCGGGCAACGGGGCCATCTTCCCCCGCAACAAGTTTCTCTCCTCTCCCGGGCAGCGTCTCAATCGCCTGGTGAAAGACAACGAAATCCGCTATCCATCAACAACGATTCTCCTCTGCGAGTATTTCGACTCGGGTTTCTCATGGTCGTCGCTCGCTGATACCCCGAGCGGAACTACACCGACTGGGACTTTCCTGATCAAGAGCCACCGTCCCATCACACCCTTCGAGGGCATCGGCAGCGGTGGTGGTGATGCGGTCTACACGGAGCCGAGCTACCCGAGTGGGTCGCCGAGCGCGGGGGTGCCCAGATTCAAGTACCAGGACATCGAAGAGATCCTCGACGACAAGGACAAGGGTGAGGGATCACAGCTCGACGCCGGTCTGAATATGGCCGGCCAGGCCCACAGCGGCAAGGGGAACTTCTGCTTCGTCGATGGTCACGTCGAGAAGTACACCGTCAAGGACACCATTGAAAAACGTCTCTGGGGCGACAAGTTCTACAGCCTCACCGGCACCGGTACCAAGGTGATGAGGGACTAGTTGAATTGCACTTCACCGGCGGCGTCGAGAGACGCCGCCGGTTGATTCGAGAGTAGAGAAGCCAGTCTGGCTTCGGTGAGTGAAAGCGGGCAGAGGAGGCCCGGGCGCGATCGGTGCGTGCCGAACGCGCGAGAGCTTTGGTTTGTGCGAACCCAAAAGAGAGATCATTCCATGAAGAATCAGATCAAGATCGTCAGCTTGCTTGCCGCCTGCGGCCTTGCGAGCGTTGCCAATGCCCAGCCCTACGAGGTCACCATCTCCGGCGCGACGCTGCTCGAGAACTTCCTTGTGGCGCCCGCCTCGACGAATGACTTCATCGACCTCGACGGTGACGGCGTCGCCGGCAGCGTCAACCTGAACAACGAGCAGCTTGCCATTACCGGCAACAGCATCGCCAACGCCCAAAACAGCGATTATTTCATCATCCAGTACACCGCCGTGGGCTCGGGCAACGGCATCGCCGACCTCGACACCCGCGGCTGGAGCCGCAAGCACGCCGGTGGCTTCATCGACGGCGTCACCAATTACCTCCGTGGCGTGGACGACGAGAGTTTCCTTACCGCGAACAACCCTTTCAGCGGTGTCACGGGCAACATCCAGGGCGATGACTCGTTCGTGTCGAGCAACGTCTCTGACGGCTGGATGAACCGCGTTCGCTTCATACAGGGCGGCGCCCGCGTCGGTATCGCAAACCCCAATACTCCGCGTGGTTATCCCTTCCGCTCGGACGTTGCTGGCGGCGAGCTCCCCTCGACCAGCACGAACGATGCCACCCACGGCGTGCAGATCGACCTCGCCCCGACCGACGTGCCCGTTGCCTGGTTTATCACCCAGGTCGGCATGGGCGACTTCGATGCGTTCCCCAATACCACCGGCTACGGCAACAATCCTGTCATCAGCCTGAATGCTGACGGCTCGCCCGCAGGTGAGAGCAACAAGCTCAAGACCCTCGTCAACACCAACACCAACACCGCCGCCCCCGATCAGAACACCATCTTCTCGACCCAGTTCACGACCGCTGTTGTGGGCTCGCTCGTGAACTACGGCGTGGGTTACTCACAGGTCGACATGAGCAGCCTCCGTCACGGCTTCGCGACGGGGCGTCTCAGCAGCGGTGAGAACCTCACCTTCGTTACGCGCGACTCGGGATCGGGCACCCGCAACGCGTTCAACAACGGCATCTGCCTCGACCCCTCCTTCGGTATCGGCGAGAACATCGGCCTTGAGACCTCAAGCTCGGCCAACGATCTCATCGGTCCGAACTTCCGTCCCTCGAACAAGGGTGGTTCGAGCCGGATGGACGCCACCGTCCGCAACACCCGTCTTGGCATCGGTTACACCGGTGCCGAGCGTCTGTTTAACTCGGGCTACAAGACCGCGAACAACGGCTCGGGTCAGATGGACATGCTCGCTATCCGCAACGACATTTTCGGCACCGCGGGCGCGACCTACAACCGTCCGAATATCGATAATGTCCTGAACAACGACCGCGACACCGGCTACGTCGTGCAGGCTCCTTCGGACATCGCCTCGATCGGCGATCCCCGTAACGAGACCATGCCCGGCGGCATCTCCGGCAACACCAACCCGCCCATGGCGAACCCCGCCGCGGCCGGTTACCTCAACAACATCCGTGCTGCGGTGGCTTCCTTCTCTGGTGACCCCGGCACCCCCGAGGACTTCTTCTCTCCCGGCGAGTTCCTGGCGTTCAACTTCATCCCGACAGACGCGACCGACTTTATCCCGGGCAACGGCACCTGCGACCCGATTCCCAACGCCACCAACGTGACGCTCCAGAACTTCGTCGCCGCGACGAACGTGCTCGGCAATGCCGTGTACGACACGTTCGACAGCACCGCCCGTGGCCGCGTTCCGGTCCGCACGACCGGCGTCGTCTACGCCGACGGTGTCGCCAATGGTGCGAACTACATCTCCGAGTCGGGCGCTGTGGTTTCCTACTCGACGACCATCACCAGCCGCAACAAGATCCAGGGCGACTTCAACGCCGACGGTCTCCGCAACTGGAACGACATGGCAGCGGTCGTTGACGCCTGGGAAGAGCGCGCTGCGACCGGCCCGGCCTGGACACCCGCCTCGGGTGTCGCCGGCCCCGGCGGCGACTTCGTCCTCGACCTCACCGGTGACTTCAACGGCGACGGCAGTTTCGACCTCGTGGACGTCCGCTACTTCGCCGACGGCCTCGCGATCGATCCCG
>JBGSIX010000167.1:0-5746 GCA_041742315.1 Phycisphaerales bacterium
ATCTCGCCCAGCGACGCCCTCGCCCGGCTCAACGACGACCTCTGCGACGTCAGCGACGGCACGCCACGCTTTGCGACCGCGGTCTACGGCATCCTCGACACCGAGAGCGGGTTCGTCCAGATAGCCAACGCGGGCCACCCCTCGCCCCTGCTCATCAGCGAGAACGGCAACTACGAGGTCGAGGCGGGCGGGCCGCTCCTGGGCGTCTTCCACGACGCGCACTTCCCCGAAGAGACCATCCAGCTCCGCCCGGGCCAGACGCTCCTGCTCTACTCCGACGGGTTCGAGCTCGCATTCCCGGAGAAAGCGGGCGCGGTGGCGAATAAGCCCGCCGGGGCCGCGGCGTACCTGGACCACCTGCTGGCGATCGCGGGCTGGAAGGGCAAGAGCAAGAAATCGCTCGCGTCCGCGTTCAAGGACCTGGAGCGCAAGCTCGACGAGGCCAGCGGCTCGCTCCACCAGGCCGACGATGTGACGGCGCTGGCGATCTCGTGCAAGGCTATTGCGGCTCGCGCGGCGGCCTGACCCGCGGCGGGTTCAGGACGTCCGTCTCGACAAGCCCGTCACGCAACCGAACCACGCGCTGGCAGCGCTCGGCGACTTCATCGTCGTGCGTCACCATCACGATCGTCTTGCCCTCGTCGTGCAGCTCGTCGAACAGGTCCAGGATCTGGTCGCTCGTCTTGGAGTCCAGGTTGCCCGTCGGCTCGTCGGCCATGATGACCACCGGGTTGCCCACCAAGGCCCGCGCGACCGCGGCGCGCTGCTGCTGACCGCCCGACAGCTCGCGCGGCCTGTGACCAATCCAATCACCAAGGCCCACCTTGTCGAGCGAGGCGTACGCGCGTTTCATCCGCTCGGCCTTGGGCACGCCCTGGTAGAACAGCGGCACCGCGACGTTCTCTTCGATCGTCAGCTGCGGGATCAGGTTGAACGCCTGGAACACGAACCCGATCGTCTGCCCGCGGAAGACCGAGAGCTCCTCGTCGTCCATCGTGACGACCTCGCGGCCCGACAGCAGGAAGTTGCCGTGGCTCGGGCGGTCGAGGCAGCCCAGCACGTTCATCATCGTGGACTTGCCCGAGCCCGAGGGGCCCATGATCGCGATCGACTCGCCCTGCATGATCGTCAGGTCGATGCCGCGGAGCGCCTCGACCATGACCGACCCGTCGGGCTTGTAGTAGACCTTGCGCACGCCTCGCAATTCCGCGACGGCTTTGGGGGCCTCTTTGTGCTCAAGATCGGCGGGCTCGGTGGTCATGGTCGTCATTGCGTGTCTGTACCGTTCGGGCCCGTCAGGGCTGCAGATGTGGCTTCGGGTGTGAGTTCCTCGGCGACCGCCCTTTCTTTGCCGTAGACGGTCAGGACGTCCCCCTGCTGGATGACACTGCGGCGTCTTGGCGCGCCGTCGTAGGACTGATTTTCACGCTGGATGCCCAGGACGAGCACGCCGCGCTGGCCAAGCATCGCCTCGCCGAGTGTTTTGCCGATCAGCGGATGCCCGGGGTCGATCTCGTACTCGCTGACGACATAGCCGTGGCGGGCGCGGAGCATGGTGTCCAGGTCCATCGCGCGGACGACGCCGGCGCGTTCGAGCGTGCGCTGGATGGCGTGCTCGAGGATCCTGCGAAAGAACCCGAGCCGGAAGATCAGGACGATCGCCGCGACGCCCGCGACGAGGACCCCGATCCGGACAATGAACGGCACGGACCCGACCTCGCCTCCCAAGAGGTTGTCGAGCCAATCGGGCTCGCTCTGCATGAACGTGACCGCCAGCGCGCCGAAGGCGGTGATGACGCCGATGTTCCCGATGACGATCAGGTGCGAGGCGATCTTGCGCCGGACGGGGTGGCTGACGATCATCTCAGACTCGCGCGTCGTAAAGCCCACACCGAAAAAACAGGACAGCGCCTGGAAGTCGGCGACCTCGCGCGAGAGCCCGGTCATGCGCAGCGCGATCGCCCCCACGCGAACGATCAAGAGCGAGATCAGTGCGATCAGAAAGAGCGCGATGATCGGCACGGGCGTCCCCCATCCACGCGGCAGGGCCTTAGTGGGTCGCCTCGGTGTCCGGATCGGAGTCGCCGATCTGGATGCTGGCAAGAGCCGTCATCGGGTCCGGGGCGACGTTGAAGAGCTTGTCGAGCCCCGTCACCATCATGACCGACCAGACGCGGTCGTCGACGGAGCAGAGAACCATTTCCCGCCCGACCTCGTGCAGAAGCTTCCGCAGGCGGATGAGCTGGGCCAGGTTCGAGCTCTTGATGTAGGCGACCAGGCCCATGTTCAGGACCACGTTGGGCACCTGATCCGTCTCGGCCTCGGCGATCCGGTCGATGATCGCCGTCAGTTCGTCACTGAGCTGAGGGTCGTCGGCGAGATCGACCACCACGATGTCATCGGACCAGTCCGTCAGCATTGCCAGCCAGTCTACTCGCCTTCCGGGGCCGATGCTTCCTCGGCCTCGGAATCGCCCGCGTCGGCGACCCGGGCCAGGGCGACCACGGCATCGCCCGCGTTGATGCCCACGACCTTGACCCCCTGCGTCCCCCGCCCGATCTGGCTGATATCAGAGGCCGCCATCCGCACGAGCTGCCCGTTGCGGGTGATGACGACTACATCGTCCGTGTCGGCGACGATGCAGGCGGCAACCGAGGGCCCGTTGCGTGTCGTGGTCTTGATGTCGGCCCGGCCCTTGCCGCCCCGGCTCTGGCTCCGCATGGGCCCCGATTCGGGCTGGACGCGGTACTCATCGACGAGCGTCCGCTTGCCGTAGCCGTTCTGGGTGACGGTCAGCAGCGACAGGCTCTGGTCGATCGTCACCGTGTTCTCGTCGTCGGCGGGGTCGGGCTGCATCGCCACGCGGTCGGCGGCGATCGATGTCGCAACGTCGCCCAGCTCGATGCCCTTGACGCCCGCCGCCCCTCGGCCCATCAGGCGCACATCGCCCTCGTTGAACCGGATCGCCATGCCCTTGTCGGTCACGATGAGCAGGTCGTCGGAGCCCTCGGTGAGCAGGACGTTGAGGATCTCGTCCTCTTCCTTGAGCCCCACCGCGATCAGGCCCGAACGGTTGACGTTCTGGTACTCGCGCAGCGGCGTGCGTTTGACGATGCCCCCCTTGCTCACGAAGGTCAGGTACTTGCCCTCGTCGTCGAAGTTGTCGACCGTCAGGTAAACCCGCGCCCGCTCGCCCTCGCGCAGGTTGATCAGGTTCACGATCGACCGGCCCTTGCTCGTCCGGCTCATCTCGGGCAGCTCGTACACCTTGAGCTTGAACACCCGCCCCTGGTCCGTAAAGACGAGCAGGTTGTCGTGCGTGCTGGCGACGAAGACGCGCTCGATGAAGTCGTCGTCCTTGGATTCGCTCGCGCGGATGCCCTTGCCGCCCCGCGCCTGCGAGCGGTAGGTGTCCAGCGGCAAACGCTTGGCGTAGCCCTGGTGGCTGATCGTCACCGTGACCTCGTGCTCCTTGATGAGCGATTCGAGGTCGATGTCGCCCGCGGCGTCCTGGATCTCGGTCTTGCGGTCGCTGGCGAACCGCTCACGCATCTCCAGGCAATCCTCGCGGAGGATGTCCAGCACCCGCTGGTGGTCCGACAGGATCAACTCGTAGCCCTCGATCTCGCCGGCGACGTCGGCGTACTCCTTGACGAGCCGCTCGATCTCGAGACCGGTCAGCTGGATCAGGCGCATATTGCCGATCGTCTCGGCCTGCACCCGCGAGAGCAAGACGCCCCCTGCGGGGTCCGCCGCGCGGACCATCCTCATGAGCCGATCCGGGATCTGCGGCGCAAACGGGTGCCCATCGGGGATCTGGAACCGCTTCTCGATGAGCCTGGTGATCGCCTCCTCGCGGGTCTTGCTCGCGCGGATGATGCGGATTACCTCGTCGATGTCGCAGACGGCAAAGATCATGCCCTCGAGCACGTGGGCCTTCTTGCGGGCCTCGCGGAGCAGGTGAGCCGTCCGCCGGCGGACGACGTCGGCGCGGTGCTCGACGTAGAGGTGGATCATCTCGAGCAGGCTGAGCGTCTTGGGGCGACGCCCGACCAGCGCGATCTGGATCATGCTGAACGTCTGCTGCAGCGGCGTGAACTGGTAGAGCTGGTTCTCGACGACCGCCGGGTCGCCCGCCTTCTTCAGCTCGATCACGATCCGCGTCTGCGCGTTGCGACCCGACTCGTTGCGGACGTCGCTGATGTCCTTGATCCGCTCGTCCTTGGCGGCCTCGACGATCTTCTCGACCAGGTTGTTCTGCACGAGCGAGTACGGGATCTCGTCGATCACGAGGTGCTGGCGCCCGCCCGATTCCTCGACGTGGCACTTGCCCCGGACGGTCACGCGGCCCCGGCCCGTCTCGTAGGCGTCCATGATGCCGCGCCGGCCCTGGATGATGCCTCCCGTGGGGAAGTCCGGGCCCTTGACGCCCAGGCGCGTCACGTTGCCCGCCCCGTCGACCTCGTCGGTCATGATGTCCACGAGCGAGATCTCGGGGTTGTCGATCACGCGCGTGATCGCGTCGAAGATCTCCGTCGGATTGTGCGGCGGGAGGCTGGTGGCCATGCCCACGGCGATGCCCATGCCGCCGTTGATGAGCAGGTTGGGGAACTTGCCCGGGAGCACGGTGGGCTCCATGAGGCGGTCGTCGTAGTTGGGCTGGAAGTCAACGGTGTCGAGCTTGATGTCGGCGAGCATGTCCACGGCTGCGTGGGTCATGCGGGCCTCGGTGTACCGCATGGCTGCGGGCGGGTCGCCCTCGATGGAGCCGAAGTTGCCCTGGGGGTCGATGAGCGGGACGCGCATTTTCCAGCTCTGGGCCATGCCGACCATGGTCGGGTAGATGACGGACTCGCCGTGCGGGTGGTAGTCGCCCGAGGTGTTGCCCGCGATCTTGGCGCACTTGAGGTGCTTGCGGTTTGGGCGCAGATTCAGGTCATTCATGGCGACGAGGATCCGCCGCTGGGAGGGCTTGAGCCCGTCGCGGACGTCGGGCAGGGCCCGGTCCATGATGGTGCTCATGGCGTAGGTGAGGTAGCTGTCGCGGAGCTCGCTCTCGATCTCCAGATCGACGACTTTGCCGATCAGGATGGGGCCCGTGTGGGCCTCGGGGGCGGGCTGGTTTTCGTCGAAATCGCTCATCCCGGAATGACTCCAGCGGGGCCGACTTGGGCCCCGATTTTGCGCTCAGCAATGGTAGGCAGGAGCCCGATCATCGGCCTCTTTTGGGGGCCCTCAGAGGGCCCGATTGGAAGGGTTTTTCGAGGCCCTAACGGGCTTCCAAACGCTCCAGACCTTGGATCGTCTGGCACAGGCAGATCAGGGTCATCGCGCTCGTCTCGATGGGCATCGACTGGTCCCACGACGCGGGCCGAACGCCCCACCGCCACCGGCCCCCGGCGGCGTACATGTGCCCCTCGTGATCCCCCGCCGAGAGCTGGCGCAGGAACCGCAGCGCGTCGAACAGGTTCGACATCTCCGCGGGCAGCTCGGACGCCTCGGTCAGACTCGGCTCGGCGAGCATCGGGCCCATGAACGAGAGGGGCCTGGTGATCTGCCACGTCGGGAGCTTGGTCAGCGCGCCGGAGAAGACGACGCCCCCGACGAGGTCGGCGTCGCTGGCCATGACATCCGCGCGGGTGAGCTGGAGACGCCACATCATCTCGCGCATCTCGCGGAGCGCGGGCGCCGAAGGCACGCCATCGGCCCCCGCCAGCTCGATCTCGGCGAGCCCGAGCCAGGGCAT
>JBGSIX010000168.1:0-2751 GCA_041742315.1 Phycisphaerales bacterium
CGCTGCCGACCGGCGGGATCGACCCCGATCCACGCGGGCACGGGCAGGGGGCCATCGGTGATCGCCCGCGCGTGGTGCGCGAGCACCGTTTCGCGCTCGGAACGCTCAGCGACGATCACGAGCTCGCCCGCTTTCGTGAGCTGACCCCAGAGGATCACCGTCGGCGCGCGGAAACCAAAGTCCATCCCGCCCACGAGCAGACCCCGCAACTCCTCGGGCACATCCTGCCTCACGACGTGATGCTCAACGCTGAATTCGGGAAAGACGCAGTCGGAGCGCCTGGGCTCGAGGCTGAGCATCTCGGCGTTCCAGACGGGCAGCGCGACACGGCGTTTCATGGTCAGCGCATCGCCCACCGAAATGTGCCCGGCCTCGGTGCGCGTCTTGGCAGAGCCGGCGCACTCGGGGAGCAGGCCGCACTCGCCCGACTCGGCGGCGCACTGGAACTCGTCGCCGCAGCGCTCGAGGACATCGACCACGCCCCAGTTGAAGAGCCTCCGCGAGCCCGATTGGGCTTCCTTGACGAGCCTGGACATCATGCCGAAGGGCTGATGCATCGTTGAGAGGCACTCGACCGAGCCCGGGACGAAGACGCCCCCGCACTGCGCCGAGCGCGTGACGAGCTGGGCGGCTTCCCAGATCTTTGGATCGAAGAGATCGACCTCGTCGCAGCGGAGCTTCTGCACGCGCGTGCCGCGGACGCTCGCCTGACTGGCCGCCAGGAGCTCGACGCGCGAGCCGGTGACCAGGCGCAGGCGTTTCTCGGTCATCTTGCCCTCGACGAGTGGAGCAAAGGGCTCGCGTGAGAAGAAAGCTCGCAGGTGCTCGTGCATCCGCCCGGCCTGCTCAAGGCTCCCGGCGAGGATGCGGATCTCGATCCCCGGCTTGAACGCGAGATCCAGCGCGGTCGCCAGCGCCCCGAGGAACGTTTTGCCGCCGCCCCGGTTGGCCCAGACGAGCGCATCGCGAGGCCTGGCTTCCTCGAAGAAGCTGTGGCAGAGATACTCGAACGGCGCGCTATGACCCTGGATGATCGGCTCGCGCGGGATCGTGAGCCCGAGGTGCTCGCGCAGCCAGGCGTGCAGGGCGTCGGCCCCGCCGGGAATGGTTTCGAACACATGATGCTCCCTGCGGGGGAGACGGATTCGGATTGGGTGTGGTTACTCGGCGGTGTACACGTAAGCCGTGGGCGGCGCGATGAGCGCGCACGCGGCGGCCCGTGCGATTGTTTCGATCGGTCCTGACGCGAATCGCCTCGTCGCGGCGCTCTTTCGCGCCCAGATGCGCAGCGCCCGGGCGAGTTCGCCCGGTTCCTCGATGGGCCTGAGCAGATCATCGACAGCGAGCGCGAGCTCGCCGAGCCTTGTGCGCATGCGGACGTCGCGGGCCTGGTCATGGAGCGGGAAGGGCGTCATGCCCGCTCTCTCAAAGAATGGGCACACGGGCCCCATCGCGGCGACCGCTTCGGTGCAGATCGTGTCCGGCGCGTCGAGGTAGTGCCGAACCAGCCGGCGCGCCAGCCCGATGCCCCGGTAGCGCGGGTCGATCACGACGCGGCTGATCGTGCGGAGCTCTGTGTTAATGAGCCGGGCTCGCTCGCCTTTGGTTCCGATGTCGAACCGCCCGGGCCAGGCGCGGCGGCGCCATGAGCCGTTGAGCGTGGGCCTGCTCGTGAGCATCACGCCGGCGAGCTCGCCTGTGGCGTCGTCGATCGCGGCGAAGATCCGTTCGACGGTCGCGGGCCCCGTGGCTCGGTAGTGGAGCCGGGCGAGCCCGTCGTAGTCGCCCTGCGAACCCGCGACGATGCGGATCGGCCTGGGTTTGGCTTCGTTTGATCGACCAAAGCGGACTCTGATGTGCTCGGGCACGAGCGTCGTTGGCTGGCTTTGCATGTGTCGTTCCTGCTGAGTATCTCGGGCTTTCCTTCGAGGGGCACGTAGACCAGGAGGTCCGGGCGGAGGTGCTCGATGAGGTCGTCGTGCGCGGTGGCGCAGACGAGCCTTGTTTCGGATGCGATGGATCGGCGGACGGACGAGGCCACGCTCGCCGCGGCGGTGCGATCGAGTGTGGAGCAGAACTCGTCGACGAGCACCGTACCGGCCCGCTTCCGAGAAGCTTCTTCGAACGCGATCGCCAGAGAGAGTCGCGCCTTCTGTCCGTCCGAGAGCTTGCCCGCGGGCGTGACAAGCGGGTGGGCGTCGGCGAGGCCGCAGGCGCTGAGCCGTCGCAGCCTCTGCTCGATGGGAGCGCGGAGTCTTTCGATCACCGGTGTGCGCGTGCGGGGCGAGATGCGCTTTGCGATCACGCACGAGTTCGTCGAGCGTGCGAGTTCGGCGAGGATCATGGACTTACCCGACCCGCTCGGGCCGATGATGAGCGCGATCGTGCCCGGGCTGAGACGACCGATGAGTTCCTGCGCACAGTCACTGGCGTTGGTGCGCAGCTCATCAAGCCGCTCGGCTGCGGCCTGGTCGTGCAGAGGGAGCCCGAATCGCGCCCTGACGAGTGTGACGCCGGTACGGAGTCTCATCGGCGGGCGCACTTGCCGGACACTTCTTCGCAGAGCGCGTCGATGGCTTCTTTGTGTTTGCGTACGACGTACTGGCTGAGCCGGAGTTTCTCCGCGGCCTCTCGGATCGAGAGCCCCTCGATCACGCACGCGTGGGCCACCTGCCTGCGAGTGGGCCGCCACTGGCTCTGATGCTCGGCGACGTAGCGGAACCGCGGGTCGAGCACGCGGGCGGCGATGCG
>JBGSIX010000169.1:0-8976 GCA_041742315.1 Phycisphaerales bacterium
ACCATGCGCGTCCGCCTCGAGGGCACCGCCGCCAAGCTCGACGAGGTCCAGACCGCGCTCTTCGGCAAGGGCGACGGGTCGGCCAGCTTCGGCGCCGCCTCGTCCGCAGCGCACTACATCGCCTACGCGCTCATCGCGATCGGCTTCCTGACCGCCGCGTTCGGGTTCGTCCGCGCGATCGCTTCGGGCAAGGCCGCGTTCGGCTACGGCGGCGTGGGCGCGCTCGTTGTGCTCGCGGCGATCGGCTTTCTCATCTTCGGCGTCGCCGAGATGCCCCAGCTCATGATGGCCAAGTTCATCTGGTCGCTCGTCGTCGTCTACCTGCTCATGTGCGCCCTCTTCGAGAGCTTCGTCTACCCCTTCGTCATCATGTTCAGCGTGCCGCTGGCCGTGGTGGGGGGCTTTGCGGGTCTGGCGTGGGTGCACGCCTCGACCGCCGCCAACCCCGTCATGCCCGTACAGCAGCTCGACGTGCTCACGATGCTCGGCTTCGTCATCCTCGTCGGCGTCGTGGTCAACAACGCCATCCTCCTCGTCCACCAGGCGCTCAACTTCATGAAGGGCGTCGCGGAAGAGGGCGAAGCGCCCATCGACCCGATGTCGCCCGCCGAGGCGATCGCCGAGAGCGTCCGCACACGCGTCCGCCCCATCTTCATGAGCACGCTCACCTCCGTCGGCGGCATGCTCCCGCTCGTCCTCATGCCCGGCTCGGGCTCGGAGATGTACCGCGGTCTCGGCTCCGTCGTCATCGGGGGCCTGCTCGTCTCGACCGTCTTCACGCTCCTGCTCGTGCCCCTGATGTTCGGGCTCGTGATCGATATGTCCGCCGGCCTGCGCCAGCTCCTGGGCCGTCAGCCCGCCCAGCTCAAGGCCCAGAGCGGCCCCGCGATGGGCTGAGCGTTCAGTTCGCGTCGGTCTGGTTGACGATCGACGAGGGCGGCTTGGCCCAGTGGAGCTTGTCCGCCAGCGTGCGCCAGTAGTTGCCCGCCGGGTTCACCACGAGTCGCACCGTCTCGGCGCTCCGCGTGATCAGCACGCGCTCGTCGCTCGTGATCCGGCGCTGGATCTGCCCGTCAAGAACAAGCGTCGTCCCCCCGCCGTGCTCGTCGTTGATCTGGATGGGCGTGATCTCGATCGCGCTCGTGCCGGGCACCGCGATCGGCCGGAACGCAAGCGAGTGGGCCGCGATAGGCGTGATCATGGTCGTGTCGACAAGCGGATGCACGATCGGCCCGCCCGCCGAGACGTTGTACGCCGTCGAACCCACCGCCGTGGAGACGATGATCCCGTCGCCCCGTACGACCGGGCCTACCGAGCCGTTGATCCGGATCGCCAGCTCGATCACGCGGTAGGGCGGCCCCGCCGTGATCACCGCCTCATTCATCGCCACACCCACGTGCTCGAGCGAGCCGCCCGACTTGCGGATCTGCGCCCGCAGCAGGTTCACCTCGCGCGTGCGAAGCGGTCCTCTCCCAAAGAGCTCTTCCGCCTGCTCGCGCACCGCCGCGACGTCGAACTCCGCCAGGAACCCGAGCTTGCCGACGTTCACACCCAGCACCGGCACGGGCTTGCCCGCGAACCGTCGCCCCTCGCCAAGCAGCGTGCCGTCGCCCCCGATGACCACGATCAGATCCGCTTGTTCAGCAACAGCCGGGAGCGCCCCATCGCCCGCGGGGATCTGCGTCAACAGCTTGCCGTGTTTCTGGATGAGCGACGCCAGCTCTTTCGCCACAGCGTCCGCGTCGGGCTTCTCAGGGTTCACCACCAGGAGCGTCGATCGCCGGGTCTCGGGCATGGGGCGCCTTTCGTGCTCGGGCTTGATCAGGCCGCAGAGCTTACCGCTTCGCAGGCGCCCGGGCTGCCTTGGGCTCGAGCTCGCGCGTCACCCGGGGCTTGCCGCTCTGGCGCTCCAGGAGCGTCAGGATCGCCCGCTTGAGGCCCGCCGCGTCGAGGCCCGTCTCGGCGAGCTGCTTGCCCCGCCCGTCCTGCCTGACCCACGCGTCGGGCATCGCCACCCGCATGATCCCCGAGGTATCCAGCCCCATGTCCGAAGCCGACTCCAGCACCGCCGAGTTGAAGCCCCCGATCGGGCTGTGCTCCTCGACCGTCAGCACCGGCACACCCCGCTCCAGCGCCGAGCGCAGGAGCGCCCCGTCGATGGGCTTGGCGAACCGTGCGTCGTACACCGCGACCTTGCAATCCTCACGGAGCTCAACCGCCGCCTGAACCGCCGCGATCGCGGGCGTTCCGAAGGCGAGCACCACCGCGTCTACATCATCGCCCCGCGTGAGGTCGAATTCGGGCGTCAGGTTCCGGGCCTTGCCGACCTCGAAGGCGGGGCAGGGCGTCTCGGCAAACGCCGCCGACACATCGTCCCGCGGGTAGCGCACGCTCGAGAGGCTCTCGTCCCAGGTGCGCATGAACTCCAGCGCCGCGACCAGGCTCGGCTCGTCGATCGCCGCCATCACCACGGCCTCGGGCAGCGTGCGCAGCAGCGCCGTGTCGCAGAACCCGTGGTGCACCGCGCCGTCGCCGCCCACCAGGCCCGCGCGGTCGAGGCAGAGCCGAACAGGCAATCCCTGTAGCGCGACCTCCTGGAACGCCTGATCGAACGCCCGCTGGAAGAACGTCGCGTAGACCGCAAAGAACGGGCGGAACCCCGTCTTGGCGAGCCCCGCCATCATGTCCATCGCGTGGCTCTCGCAGATGCCCGTGTCCCACACGCGATCCGGGAAATCTTTGAGCGATTTCGTCAGGCCCGTGCCGTCGGGCATCGCCGCGGTGCAGGCGACCACGCGCTCGTCGCGCATCAGGAGGCCGTGCATCGCCTCCCCGAACGCGCCCGTGAACGAACGCCCGTCGCCCTTGAGCTCCACCCGGCAGCCCAGCGTCTCGTCCCGGTCCATCGTGAACGGGCTGGGCGAGTGGAACCTCGTCGCGTCGCTCTCGGCGAAATCCAGGCCCTTGCCCTTGGTCGTCTTGACGTGCAAGACCATCGGCAGCTCGAACTCGCGCGCCTCGCTCAGGAACTCGATCAGCTCCGGCAGGTTGTGTCCGTCGATCGGCCCGACCGTCAGCAGCCCGAAGTGCTCGAACCACGAGTTCTCCGCGACCATCGCCTTCGTCGCCTCGCCCGTGCGGTGGTACGCGTCCCGCAAAAGCGAGCCGCCCGGCAGGCTGTCGAGGATCTTGCCCGCCGACTTCTTGAAGTCCGTGTACGTGTGGCTCAGGCGCACGCGGTCGAAATACTGCGCCATCGCGCCCTGGGGCTTGGCGATGCTCATCCCGTTGTCGTTGAGCACGACCAGGAATTGGCGCTTGAGTGTGCCCGCGTTGTTGAGCCCCTCCATCGCGACGCCGTTGACAATCGAGGCGTCGCCGATGAGTGTCACGACGCGCCGGCCGTCCGGGTTCTTCTTCTTGTTGAACGACTCGCCCCGCAGGCCGTCGCCCCGCGCCACGCCGACCGCGGTCGAGATGCCCGTCCCCGCGTGCCCGACGCTGAACAAGTCATAAGGCGACTCGTTGGGCTCCGGGAAGCCCGACATCCCCTCGCGCGTGCGGAGCTTGCCCAGCATCTCGTACCGACCCGTGATCAGCTTGTGCGGGTAGCACTGGTGCCCCACGTCAAAGAGCAGGCGGTCGTGCCCGAAGTCGAACACGTAGTGCATCGCCAGCGTCAGCTCGACCACGCCCAGGTTCGGCGCCAGGTGCCCGCCCGTCCTGGCGACCTGCTCGATGATCGCGCCGCGGATCTCCGCCGCCAGTTCGGGCAGCTCGCCAACGGGCAGCTTCTTCAGGTCGGCGGGCGTCTTGATGCTCGGAAGATGCTTCATGGATCTCTCTGCTCTCGGCTTTCTAGACACCCCGGCCCGAAACCTTCGCTCCCGCTCGACACATTGTTCGCCAAGCAACCCAAGGCGATTCGTTTTCAATTTCTACTGAAACAACTGTAGCACAACCCGGTGAATCGGGCCCGACTGATCCCACCCATTATCGGTCGCGGTGCGCCATCCGCTGGGCCACCTCGCGGAGTCTCATTCCGCCCTCTCCCAAGGGCTCGATCGCACCCTCGACCTCCGCCAGGAGCCTGGCCACCTCCGCCCGCGTGCCCTCAACGCCCATCAGCCCCGGGTAGGTCAGCTTCCCCGCCTCTGCGTCCTTGCCGGTGCGCTTGCCCGCGTGCTCGGCGCTCTGCTCCACATCCAGCAGGTCATCGACCGCCTGGAACATGTGCCCGACCGCGTCGGCGTACACCGTCAGCGCCTCGAGCGTCGCCCCGTCCGCCCCGCCGCAGATCGCCCCCATCCGCGATGCGCACCGAATCAGCGCCCCGGTCTTGTTCCTGTGGATCCGCTCGAGCCGGGCTCGGCCGTCGGCCTCGGGGTCGAGCCCGGGCATCGTGTCGAAGACCTGCCCCGAGATCATGCCCGCGCACCCCCGCGTGAGCTCGCGCACGAGCGCGACCCGCACGCTGTCGCTCGATGGTGTCTCCAACACCGCCGCGAACGCGAGGTTCAGGAGCGCATCGCCCGCCAGGATCGCCATCGCCTCGTTCGTGTGGATATGAAGCGTCGGGCGTCCCCGCCGCAGGTCGTCGTCGTCCATCGCCGGCAGATCGTCATGGACGAGGCTAAACGCGTGCACGAACTCCACAGCCGCCGCCGCGGGCAGGCAGACTTCCGCATCCCCGCCCGCAGCCTCGCACGCGAGCCAGGTGAGCACCGGGCGGAGCCGCTTCCCGCCCCCGAGCACCGCGTAGTCCATCGCCTCGCGCAATCCCTTCGACAAATCGCCCCCCAGCCCCGCTCCCTCGATCAGGCGCGCAAGCTCCGCATCAATTCGCGTGACAACCCCCGAGATGTGGTCCGTCGTGGAAGCGATGGCAGGGTCCTTTATGGGCATTTCAGCCGCGATTCGCCCGGGCATTGCGGGAACAGTACGATCCGCCCATGGCCGGGGCGATCCAGCAAGCGGGTGAGTTCTTCCAAGCCGCGGGCTGGGTGGCTTGGCCCCTGTCGGCTCTGAGCGTGGTTTCGCTCGCGCTCTGTCTCGAACGGGCCGTCTACTTCGCCTCGCTCCGCAAGTCCCTCCGCCCCGAGCGCGTTCGGCTGATCTCTCAGGCCCTGCGCACCAACAATGAGGCCCAGCTCGCCCGCCAGTCGGGCACCGGGCTCCTTGGCCGGTTCGTCTCCGCGCTGCTCGACGGCTCAGCCGACGGCCCGATCTCCGAGAGCACCGTCCTCGCCGCCGCAGAAACCGTCAGACCCCAGCTCGAGCGGTACCTCTCCTTCCTCTCGACCGCGATCACCGCCGCCCCGATGCTCGGCATCCTGGGCACGGTCACGGGCATCATCAAAAGCTTCGGTTTGCTTGGGAGCGCCGAGCGGGTGACGGATACCGCCGCGATGGCGGTGGGCATTTCCGAGGCGCTCTACACCACCGCGTTCGGGCTCGTGATCGCGTTGGGGGTGCTCTTCCCGTACAACCACTTCCGCAAATCCGCGGACCGGGCGCTGGGTGTGCTGGAAACAGTGGGGGCCGCCGCGACGGAAAACGCCCGGAAGCGAGCGTCCTGAGTTAGACCGAGGCGTGCTTCTGGAGCAGCTCGTAGATCTCCTCGGGCGTCTGGGCCGCGTAGATCTTCTCGCGGAACTCCGCTTCCATGTGCAGGCGGCTGATCTTGGCCAGTGCCTGGATGTGGTCGCTGACCTGATCGGGTCTGCTCGCGAGCAGCACGACCAGACGCACGGGCTTGCCGTCGACCGACTCGAAATCGATGGGCTCGGCGGGCTTGCCGATGGCCATCGCCATGTCCTTGAGCACGTCCGACTTGCCGTGGGGGATCGCCAGTCCCTGCCCGATGCCGGTCGTCCGCGTCTGCTCGCGGGTCCAGACGGCTTCCTGGAGCGCCCCGGCGTCCGAGACCCGGCCGGCCTTGGCCAGCGCTTCCACCAATTCGTTGATGACCTCGTGCTTCTCGGTCGCTTTGAGCGGCGCGATGATGCATTCCGGGGTGATCAGGTCCGTCAGTTTCATGCGGTGGGCCTCGGTCTCACGAATCGGGGACTCTTGGAGGGGGGAGTCTACCCGCCTCGCCCGCCTCTGGGACCGAGCAGAACGCTGTAGGACCCATCGACCGTGGATTCGGGCGTTCCCCTCGTCGCCGGAAGCGTCTGACGCTCGCGGGAAACCGCAAGCCCGTACCGCTCCGAGGCCCATCGCGCCTGATCCTGGTTCTCCTCGCGGTCGACGCTGCACGTTGCATACAGGATCAAGCCGTCCTCAGTGAGCAGGTCTGTCGCTTGTTCGATGATTTCGCGCTGGATGCGGCTGAGCCTTTTGATCGCCGAGGCGTCCGCGCGGTACCGGGCCTCGACGCGCCGACCCATCACGCCCGTGTTCGAGCAGGGCACGTCCAGGAGCACCAGATCCGCCCGCCCGCGCTCGGCCTGTTTGATCTCGGCCATGCTCACCACGCGCACACGCTCGTGACCCTCAAAGACCTTCGTCAGCGTGCGGTGCCGATCCGAATCGACGTCCGTCGCGATGATCTTCGCCTCGGGGAACGTGTGCGCCAGTTGTCGCGTCTTCGTGCCCTGCCCGGCGCAGAGATCGATGATGCGCTTTGGCTTGAGATGCCTGATCGATTCGACCGCCTCGCTCGAAGCCGGGTCCTGCGCCCAGACATCTGCCCGAGTCGCGAGCATCGGCGCCAGCTCATCCCTGGGCCCGGTCCAGAGCGCGTGCCCCTCGCGCTCGTGGGGCTGGGTCCAGCCCGATGGGATCGGTTCTCGCGCAAACCGCACGGAGAGCACCGTGGGCGGGTTCGCCAGCGCCTGCATGCACAGCGCACGCACATCTTCAACGGGGTGCTGGGCGAGCATTCGTTCCAGCAGACCCCTTGGCATGCTCGTGGCGATGCCGAGCCGGTGGCTGGGTTCTTCGGGGAGCGAGACGCCGTGGAGCTGTTTCGACCCATCGCCCAAGGGCAGCGTGCCCATCTGCCCGTTCCACGGCCCCGTGCGCTGGCCGACGGATTCGCTCACCCGCCGGAGCACCGCGTTGACCATCGCGCCCGCGCCGGGGCGGATGCGTTTCTTGGCCCACTCGACGGCCTCGTTGATCGCCGCGTGCGCCGGGATGCGGTCCATCAGCACGAGCTGCGCCGATCCGAGCAGGAGCACCGCGCGGAGCGGCGGCTCCAGATCGCGGAATTGCGTCTTGAGCCCCGACTGGATCAGGTACTCCAGCGTGAGCCAGCGCCGCATCACGCCGTCGTAGAGCGCGTGCGCCAGCGCCGCGTCTCGGTCGTCGAGGGCGGAGGTGTCCAGCTCGATCGGTTCGATCTCGGGGAAGGTCTCGGCGTGCTTGGTGAGCACGGAGGCCACCAGATCGCGCGCCGACGCCGGCGGAGCGTTATGGTTTCGCATCCTGCGGCGTGGGGCACTCTTTCTTCGGGGGGTCGGCACGCGGCGAGTCTAGGGGCCCCCGGCATGGCGACGGACACGAGCGAACCCAGAACACCGCCGGGCGGCCCGCCCGGAAGGCTGGGCCTGCTCGGCGCGATGCGGATCCGCAAGAAGCTCATCATCCTCCACACCGGGTTCTCGGTCGTCCTCGGGGCGATCCTGCTCGTGACACTCCGGCCCGGAGCCTCCAATGTCGTCGCGCAAGCCGAGACCAACCAGGCCCTGGCGGCGATGACGATCCTGGCGCAGTCGGGCTGGTTCACCTCGGGCGGCGCGATGCCCGAGTCGATCGCAGAAATCGAGGGCCTGACCGTTCGGACCGGCTCGCCCTCCGAAATTGCCGTCTCAATGGATGTCGTCGCCCGAGCGGACGCGGCGCCGGGGATGACCATCCCCGGCACCGCGGATGCCTCGGGCGCCTCGGCGATCATGCGACTCGAACGAGCTTCCGAGCAGGACCCGGTCTACGCGGTCGTCACGGCCCGCATCGCCGAGGCGAGAAGAGCCGTGCTCCAGCTCTACGGGTTTACCGTCGTCGCGATCCTGGCGATGTACGGGCTCATCGCCGCGATCCTGGAGTTGTTCGTGCTCCCCCAGCACGTCTACGGCCCGATCGCGCGCCTCCTCGAAGCCGACCAGGCCGTGCAGGACGGCGACGCCAACGCCGAGCTCATCGACGAACGCGCGATCCCGAGCGACGAGCTCGGCTCGATCATGCGCTCGCGCAACGAAACCGTGCGATCGCTCCGCCAGCACGAACGAGACCTCGCCGATGCTTTGGGCCGGTTCGAGATCGTCGCTGCGGACCTCAAACGCAAGAACCACCTGCTCGAAGCGGCCAAGCGGAATCTGGCGGATGCGGATCGACTCGCGAGCCTGGGCATGCTCTCGGCGGGCATCGCTCACGAGCTCAACACGCCGCTGACCGTGGTCAAGGGGCTCGTCGCCAAGCTCGACGAGAGCGGGGGCAAGGGCCTGAGTGAGGCCGAGGCGAGGCTTCTCATGCGGGTGGTGGGTCGGCTCGAACGACTCGGCGAGAGCCTGCTCGACTTTGCACGCGTCCGCCCGCCAGAGACCAGGCCCACCAGGCCCGCGCAGGTCATCGACGAGGCGATCACGCTCGTCCGGCTCGACCGCGAGGCCAAAGCCGTCGAGCTGGCGAGCAGGGTGTCGGACCAGATCGTCATCGCCTGCGACAGCGACCGGATGGTCCAGGTATTCGTCAATCTGATCCGCAACGCCGTGGACGCGGTCACGCGATCGGGAAACCCCGGAAGAGTCGAGATCTCGGGCGATCTCTTCGAGCGTGACGGCTCGGAGTGGCTCAGCATCAAGGTCGCCGACACCGGGCCCGGGATCGACTCGGCGCTCATCGAGTCGCTCTTCGAGCCCTTCGTCTCGTCGAGGCTCGACGCCAAGGGCACCGGGCTCGGGCTCGCCGTCGCCGAGGGCATCGTGCGCGAGCACGGCGGGCTCATCCTCGCACACAACCGAACCGACGGCC
>JBGSIX010000170.1:0-2709 GCA_041742315.1 Phycisphaerales bacterium
TTTCGGCACGCCTTCAGGTCGATCGCCGTGAAGGCCGAACCCGGCGCGTTCATCGATTTCCGCGCCGCCTCGATCGCGCCCGCGAACGCCGCGTTCCGGTGCGTCACGTGCGTGGACTCCACCGCCACGATCTCGCCCAGCTCAATCAGGTTGCGGATCCGCGCCGGCTCGTCGATCACCATCTCCGGCAGCGAGCTCTGATGCGTCCAGAACGCGGGCATCGCGTGCCCCTCGGGCAGGAGCAAGAGCGTGTTGAGCCCCGCCTGCTCCCAGAGTCCCATCAGAACGAGCGACAGATCCAGGCACGTCCCGAACCGCTCGCGCATCACGCGGTCGATGAGCCGCACACGCTGACCCGTCTTCTCGAAGCTCGCCGGCGGGTTGATGTACCCGATCCCCTGCTCGGCGAGCGAGAGAAAGCACGCCTCGGCGAGCAACGCCGCGCGCTGTCGGCTCGCCGACTGGTAGCCGTCGACCCCGTCCCGCTCACCCCGCTCGGTCAGCACCCTGCGCGCGCCCCTCAGAAGTTCCGCGACGAGCGAGTGGTTGGGCGTGACAAAGGCCGCCGTCAACTCGGGCAGAATCCCCGCGCCGGGCCACTGGTCGTAGGCGAGCAGGTCGAGCTCGAACGAGGCCCCGGCGCTCCGCTCTCCAGCGCGCACCTCTAGATCGAGAGCTGTGCGCTCGCCCTCGGTGCGCTGAGCCAGGGCCGCGGCACTGAGCCTCCAGCGTTCGGGCACAAGCCTTGCCGTCACCCCGGGGTCGAGCCGGGCGAGCCGGCCCTCCCAGGGCTCGACATCCCCCGAGGCGACCTGTGCACGGACGATCAGGTCCTCATACGCAATCTCGGACGTGTTCGTCAGGACGACCGCGTCCACCAGCGGCGTGCCCGCCTGCTGGACCGCGAAGCTCACCCGGTCCGTGTACTCCAGCCCGATCGTGCAGGCCAGATCCGATTCGGTCGGCGGCAAAGAGATCTCGTCCATCGTGCTCAGGGTATCCGGGCGAACGTCCACCGGATGACCCGGGCACACAATCCGGCCCACCCGGGCACGCAAGGGGTCGACGACGCACACAAAACCGCGTCCCCCCGGTGCCCCAAGCGGTGTATTGCCGAATGATTGTGGATTGGTGTAATGATCACCCGCTCAATCATCTTTCCTTCCACGCTTTACGATATCTGTGCCGGTGGGCAGTGTCCGCATGCCGAGAGCAATTCCATGTCGCGAAACAAGATCCAAGCCATCGACGTCGAGGTTCCGTTCAGCGTCAGAGAACTCTTCTTCTCCACGACCGACAAGAAGGGATTCATCCGCTCGGCCAATGACATCTTCGCGACACTGGCGCGTTACAGCTTCCAGGACATCCTGGGAAAGCCCCACAACCTTATCCGCCATCCCGACATGCCCCGATGTGTTTTCTTCCTCTACTGGGAATACCTCAAACGCGGCGAATCGATCGGAGCGTATGTGACGAACATGGCCTCCGACGGCGCCTACTACCGAGTTTTCTCCCTGGCTACGCCGCTCCCGGACGGCTACCTCGCCATCCGCTTCAAGGCCACCAGCAAGTATCAGAAGATCGTGAGCGATCTCTACAAGTCGCTCTGCGCCTTCGAGAACGGGCAGCTCGCCAAAGGCATCTCCAACACCGAGTGCATCAACGCCTCGCTCGAGATGCTCAGGGGCAAGCTCCGCGAACTCGGGTTCGCCGATTACAATGCTTTCATGATCGCTGCGCTCAATGAGGAAATGCGCCAGCGAGACCGGATCATGGTGCGCGAGAAAGCCGCCAACGCCTGGGACAGCACCACACCCCAGCATCTCGCCCCGAGCGCCCAGGCGACCGATGTCATGTCCCGGGCCGTGGCCAACCTCTCCAGAGCCAACTCCGTCGCCGGCTCGCTCTTCGACCGCGTCGGCTCGCTCCTGTCCCTCCAGGACAAGCTCAACGAGAACGCCCAGGCCATCACGAGCGTGAGCCGGTTGTTCGAGATGTCCTCCATCAACGTCTCGCTCGAGGCGAGCCGCATCGGCACCCAGGCCCGCTGCCTGAGCGTCATCGCCAACCACCTGGGCGAGTCCTCGCAGAAGGTCTGCGAGATCGCCGAGTCGATGCGGGAGCAGATCGACACCACCTCCGCCTCACTCGGGGCCGCGGTCTTCTGCCTGGCCGCCATACGCCTCGAGGTCGAGACCATGCTCGACTACTGCCGCAAGAACCTCACGGATTCCGGCCCCACGGACGAGTCATACGAAACGCTCCTGGCCGAGTTCCCCCGCCAGCACGTCCGAGCGACTCTCATCGACCTGCTCGACGCCCTGGCGGTCCAGCAGGCCATTCTCATGCCCACGATGGACAACCTCCTCAAGAACCTCCGCAAGCTCGACGGCGACTTCACGAGCGTCAAACGCTCCATGCTCACCCTCCGCTTCGCCCAGTTGGGCGGCAAGATCGAGTCGAGCCGGATCAGCAACGACAGCGCCATCGCCAGCCTCGTCGACTCCATCGGCAAGGACATCATCGGGACCGTGGGCCAGATCAGCCAGCTCGAGTCCGACCTGACCACCGTCTCGACCGACCTGCGGATGTCCTTCCGCCGGATGACAGAGCTCCAGGGCCAGATCGATTCGATCCGCCAGATCGCCGAGGAGCCCGAGGCCGGCGGCGCCGCCGACACCGCCCCCACCCCCACCCGCCGCCTGAGCC
>JBGSIX010000171.1:0-8019 GCA_041742315.1 Phycisphaerales bacterium
GCCGACTTTACCGCCTGGGTCGCGGCCTTCAACGCCCAGTCCGCCGCTTGCGATCAGAACGGCGACACCCTCTGCACCCCGGCCGACTTCACCGCCTGGGTCGCCAACTTCAACGCCGGCTGCCCGTAAGCGGTTCGGTTCGCATTCCACGTCTTCTGGGCGCGGCTCCCCCCATGGGAGCCGCGCTTCTTTGAGGGCACAAAAAACCGCGACCCGGAGGTCACGGCTCTAAGAGTATTTCTTCGGATGAACCCGGTACTTATTGCAGGTAGAAGTTATCCTCAAGCGGACAGGTGGCGACGTTGATCGCAACCAGGTCCGCCTTGCCCGTCCGGTCGCCCATCGCCACGATGCGCTCGATCGCGTCGATGTGGTTGTTGACCTCGGCGAGCTGCTGCTTCGTGAGGCGGGCGCGGGCGCCGAGCACGTAGGTGTCGCGGTTCTTGCCCTTGGCGTTGGCGTTGCCCGAGGCGAGATGATCCGAGACCTCGCGGTTGGCACGGCGCATGACCGCCGCGGCGTAGCGGGCGCTGGCCTTGACGCTCTGGGGGTTCTTGCCGTCGTAGGCGATGTCGTTCTCGGTGACCGCGGCACGATAAATCGCGGCGTGGCGCTTGCCCGAACGCTTCGAGCCCGACTGCTCGATCACACCCGTGCGAATCATCATCTCAACGTGGGCATAGAGCGAGGTCTGCGACCGGCCCATGCCCTTGGCGATCTCGGCGACCGTGTGCGGGCCCTGGCCCTTCAGATACGCCCAGATCTCGCGGCGAACCGGCGATGCGAGCACGCGATGGACGTCGACCTTGCCACGAGCGGATGATTTTTTCTTCTTCGAAACTTTCTTGGCCATATGATTTCATACCTCTTCTTCTTCTATTTCCCCGCGCATTACCTGATACACGGGTGGCCATGCTAGGCGCTCAACATGAATCAATCGCTTCCAGAAACAAGCCCAATGGCGACAACACGATAACGATACTCATTATTCTTTGTGCGCGCCACCAAATGAATCACCCGTTCGGGTCGCACCCAACCATCCGTTCGGCTCGGCTCCCCGGCGGGCAAGAAACCGATGGTTTCGTGTTCATTGCGGATAATGTTCGGGTTCAAAAATGCAAAATCTCAGATCGGATACCCTCAACAGCACACGGCGTGATTGACCCGGTCCTGCAAGTTCTTCACACTGAAAGCCTCCCCAGCACGAGATTTCCCTGTTTCCGATCAAGGAGCGACATCCATGCGACACACCACTCCGGCCGCGTGTCTGACCGCGTGTCTTGGCCTTTGGATATCCGGAGTCGGGAGTCCCGCAAACGCCATCGAAGTGAAAGCGGCTGGAAGTGCGCTGCCCGATGAGGCTCCACTCGAACAGTTCGTGAACTTCGAAACACCTCACGTTCACTCGATCGACATATCACCCGACGGCTCACACCTGCTCGCGGTCAACACACCCGACAACCGGCTCGAAATCTTCTCGCTCGCATCCGGTCTGCCAAGGCCTGCTGGCTCGGTGGGCGTCGGGCTCGATCCGGTCTCCGTGCGGGCGCGCACGGTCTCGGAGTTCTGGGTCGTCAATCACGTTTCCGATTCGATCAGCATTGTGGACATAAACTCCCTGAACGTTGTCCGAACCATCCAGACCAAAGACGAACCCGCGGATGTGGTCTTCGCGGGTTCTCCCCAGCGTGCGTTCGTGAGCTGCTCGCAGGCCAACACCGTGCAAATCTTCGACCCGGCGACGGGCTCACTTCTTGGCGAAGTCCCGATCTTCGGCGAAGACCCACGCGCTCTGGCGGTCAGCCCGGACGGGCAGACGGTGTTCGCCGCCGTTTTCGAGTCGGGCAATCACTCCACGATCCTGGGCGGCGGGCTCGCCATGATGCAGACGCTCGCATTCCCGCCCAACGTCGTCGGCGACCCCGCCGGCCCACACGGCGGCGTCAACCCCCCGCCCAACGACGGCGCGAGCTTCCTCCCCGCTCTCAACGGCGCGAACCCTGCGGCCCCGCGGGTCGGACTCATCGTCAAGAAAGACGCACAAGGAACCTGGCTCGACGACACAGGCGCGGACTGGACCAATCTCGTCTCGGGTGCACAATCGAACCTGTCGGGTCGGGTCGCCGGCTGGGATCTCGCCGACAACGACGTTGCGATCATCGACGCGAACACGCTGAGCGCCACCTACAAGAAAGGCCTCATGAACGCTTGCATGGCGCTGGCGGTCAACCCGGCAACGGGCGTGGTCACGGTCGTCGGCACCGACGCAACCAACGAGACCCGTTTCGAGCCCAACCTCAACGGCCGCTTCGTCCGCGTCAACGCCGCCTCGTTCGTGCCCGGTCTGGCGAGCACCATGATCACAGACCTCAACACGCACCTGAGCTACGTCCCGGGCCCGAGCATCACGCCGATCGCCCAGGCGGACCGCAACAAATCCATCGGCGACCCCCGCGCGATCGCCTGGCGCGCCGATGGCTCGAAGGCGTACGTCGCCGGCATGGGTTCGCGCAACGTCGTGGTCATCAACCCATCGCTCGCCAGAGCCGGCCTCGCCGACACGATCGAGGTGGGGCAGGGCCCGACCGGGCTCGTGGTCGACGAAAGCCGGGGCTGGCTCTATGTGATGAACAAGTTCGACTCGACGATCTCGGTGGTCGATCTGGCGACCGAGACCGAGGTCGCGGTCGTGCCGATGTTCGACCCCTCGCCCGAGGCGATCACCCTCGGCCGTCCGTTCCTCTATGACACGCACCTGACGTCGGCGCTGGGGCAGGCCTCGTGCGCGTCGTGCCACATCGACGCACGCACCGACCGGCTCGCGTGGGACCTGGGCGACCCGTCCGGAGCGATGAAGGCTTTCGATCAGAACTGCCTCGACGGCAACTGCCAGCCCTGGCACCCCATGAAAGGCCCGATGGCGACGCAAACGCTCCAAGACATAGTGGGCCTCGAGCCGCACCACTGGCGCGCCGACCGCTTCGGCCTCGAAGAGTTCAGCGGCGCCTTTCAATTAATCCTGGGCGACGACGCACAGCCAACACCTGTCGAAATGCAGCGATTCGAGGACTTCCTCGCCACGATCCACTTCCCGCCCAACCCGTACCGCACGATCAACAACACGCTGCCCACGAACCTGCCACTGCCCGGCCACTACACGACGGGCCTCTTTGCGCCCCCGGGCCAGCCCCTGCCGAGCGGCAACGCGGTCAGCGGCCTCAACAACTATCGCTTCGGCCAACTCGACGGGCTCGAGTGCGTCACCTGCCACACGCTCCCCACAGGCATGGGCGCCGCCAGCCGACTCGTCGGGATCAACTTCATCCCGATCCCGCCCGGCCCCAACGGCGAGTTCAAGCACCTGACCGTGTCCGTCGACGGCTCGACCAACATCTCAATGAAGGTGCCCCAGCTCCGGAGCGTCTACGAGAAAACCGGCTTCAACACCACCCAGCAGCTCAACACCGCAGGCTTCGGCGTGCTCCACGACGGCAGCGTCGACTCCATCGAACGCTTCCTCTCCGAGCCCGCGTTCAGTTTCGCCAATCTCCAGGAGATCGCGGACATGACCGCCTTCATGCTCGCATTCAGCGGCTCGGATCTCCCCGCGGCGCAGGGCGGGCTCTTCGAGCCACCCGGGAGCCAGAGCAAGGACGCGCACGCCGCCGTCGGCATGCAGGTCACACTCCCGACCAATGACCCCGCGATGACCCAGCGCCTGACCACGCTCTTCTCACTCGCAGAGATCGGCGAGATCGGGCTCGTCGCGCGCGGTATTTACAACGGCGAGCAACGCAGCTTCACACACATCGGACTCACGCAGTACCAGTCCGACCGCTCGGCCGAGATCGTCAGCCACACCACGCTGGCCGCATCGGCTTCGGCGGGCGCCGAGATCACCTTCACAGCGGTGCCCGCGGGCACGCAGGAACGCATCGGGATCGATCGCGACCTCGACGGCTATTACGACCGCGACGAGCTCGACGCATGTGCCGACCCGGCAGACCCCTCCAGTACGCCCACCAACAGCACCTGCTGCCCCGCCGACACCAACCACGACGACATCCTGAGCCCAGCCGACTTCACGGCCTGGATCGCGGCCTTTAACGCACAGGCCCCAGAGTGCGACCAGAACGGGGACTCCCTCTGCACACCCGCCGATTTCACGGCCTGGATCGCCAATTACAATGCCGGCTGCCCGTAACGAAGGAGTGTGTCACCCGCCGACTTCTCCGCATGGATCGCCGCGTTTAATGCGGGCTCGAACAGATGCGATCAAAATGCTGACGGTCTGTGCACCCCCGCCGATTTCACGGCCTGGATCGCCGCATTCAACTCAGGCTGCTGATTTCGGCCCTTTGCGGAAATTGGGTTCAATCGGCAAGCAGGTTCCTGTAAACTCCGAGGCGTTCGCCGTGCGTTTCTTCCGGCCCCACTCTTTGGAGGAGATTCCATGCGCACCTCGATTGCTGTCTGCTCGCTCGTTCTCACCGCCGGCTCATCGATGGGCCAGTCGGCGCGTTCCTTCACACAGACCGATACGCTCGGCGCACACCTGCTCAGCCAGCAGTCCCCGGTCACGATGACCAACGCGAACGACCCCGTTCTCGCTGCGGGCACGCTTCTATGGACATTCACCGACGTCGCATCAATCCCGTATGACGCCGCCCTCGGGGCGGGAGGCGACGAGGCCTGGGTGGCCCACGCGCTCAACGACGAGCGGCTCAGCAAGTTCACCGTGGACTCGGGCAGCACGCCCGATTTCATCGCCTCGGTGCTCTCTGAGAACCCGACGTTCTTCGGCGTCGAAGCCGCTTCGAACGGGGCGCTCTGTGTCACAATCGTTCAGACCGCGACCGGCTCGGTCATCGCCCGGGCATACTCCGACGCCGGGGGCAACACCCCGCTCTGGACGTACACCTTCGACAGCGAGTACACCGACTGCCGCGAACGCTCGGTCGCCGTGAACGCCGATGGCTCGCGGGTCGCCGTGTGCGCCTACGACGGCGTCGATTCGCGCCTCGTCATCCTCGACGGTGCCGGCAACGAGCTCAACTCGGCGCCCGTCACTGGCTTTGCCCTCAGCCTCGATATGGACGATTTGGGCAATCGTGTGGTCGTCACCGCGGGCGCCAACGCCCGGCTCTACGACACCGCGACACTCACCGAGGAATACGCGCTCCCCGTTTCGGGTTCGGGAGGCTGGGCCCGCATCTCGCGCGACGGCAGCGCCATCGCCGACGGCGGGTTCAACGTCCGCGCCGCCCGCGAAATCGAGGGTGTCTGGCAGACCGTCTACTCGGGCACGGGCACGACCGATTGGTTCGGCGCCGTCTCCCTGAGCGCCGACGGCCGAACCCTCTTCGCCGTCAGCCACGACTACGCCAGCGGCTACCTCATCAACGACCACCGCATCGTCGATCTCACCACCAACACCGTCGTGGCTTCGAACGGGTTTACCGGTTCCGGCTCCTTCCAGAACTCCGTCGTCTCATCCGAAGTCAACGCCGACGGCACGCTCTTCGTCGCCGCCACGTGGGGCGATCAGGCCAACACCCAGCCCGAGATCCGCGTCTACGACCGCGAGCTCAACCTCGTCGACTCGCTCGACACCGACGGCTCACCATTCGTCATGGACCTCAGCCCCGACGGCAAACGCATCCTCGTCGGCAGCAAGTCCGTCCACGCCAACACCTTCGGCAGCGGCGGCGCCACACAGGTCTACGAGCTCGAAGCGGACTGCGTGGCCGACACCAACGGCGACGGCGTGCTCAGCCCCGCCGACTTCTCCGCCTGGATCGCCGCGTTCAATGCGATGGGCGCCGCCTGCGATCAGAACGGCGACGGGCTCTGCACGCCCGCCGACTTCACGGCGTGGATCGCCAATTACAACGCGGGGTGCTGAAGCTTCGTCCGAGTAAGATTCCGATATCAAAATGGGACGTGTGGACGCCCGTATCGGACGCGATGCGGGCGTTTCTGCATTGTTCTTGTGAATCTTCGCCAAACAAACACGTATGAGAAGTATCCTGATGTCGGGTGATCGGCCCATTCTGCGGATGGAAATACGGACACGCCGTCCGCAGACCGGACACAGGAGAAAGCCATGAAACGCACAACCACCGCGATGATGATGCTCGCCGCCTGCGGGGCGGCGAAGGCCCAGACGATCAACATCCCTCCCGAGTCGCTCCCGAGCGAGGCCTACTTCGCGTCCAACCCGGGCGTGACGGTCAATGTGTGCTGCACCGAGTCCATCTTCCCCGATGGTGACGGCGGCACCTTTGATTTCAACGGCGCCATGGTCAACATCAACGCCGGGGGCGGCTCGGGCTTCTTCACGGTCGATCACTTCGTCGAGAACGTTACCTACACCCTCGATGGCGGCGACCTCGTCCGCGCCAAGTTCGTCGGCTCGATCGGGACGACCGAGCTCTTTGTCAACTCCGGAAACGTTGAGCGCGGGCTCTGGCTCCAGGGCGACACCGCGTGCACCATCGCGGGCGGGTCGATTGGTTCCGTGACGGGCGGGCAGGCCGCGATGATCGTCGAGGATTCGGCGAGCTGCGCCATGAGCGCGGGCGACATCGACACCTTCATCGTCATCGGGGACAGCGCGACGTTCGAGCAGTCCGGGGGCACGATCGCCGGCGGCATCCAGATGAACGACGACGCGGAAGTGACGATCTCGGGCGGATCCTCGGGTGACGACGGGTTCATGCGCGACATCGGGTGCGTCCTGAACCTCGCGGGCGGCACCGTGGGTGATGCGTTCGTCGTCGAGAAGGGCGTCGTGAACATCTCCGCCGGCGGCATGGGCACGAACTCCGCGATCCTGAACACCTTGGGCGTCGACCCGGTCATTAACATGACGAGCGGGGCGATCGGCTCGGACTTCCGCGCCTACGACGGCACGATGAACGTCTCGGGCGGGCTCATCGGCGACGGCTTCCGCCTGGGCCGGCCCACGGGCGACGGCTCGGGCGTCACGCTCAACCTCGTCGTCAAGTCCGCCACGCTCGAGGGCACGCCGCTCTCGCTCTCGACGACGCCCACGGAGATTACGGCCCGCGCGGGCGAGTTTCTCTCGTGTGTCATGCTCGATGATTCCGTCATCGGACTCGATCTGAACGAAACGTTCGTCTCGGGCGAGGACCGCGTGCGGGTGGGGGCGGTGCTGACGATCGCCACGGTGTGCCCCGCCGACACCAACGGCGACGGCCTGCTCAGCCCCGCCGACTTCTCCGCCTGGATCGCCGCGTTCAACGCCATGACCGCCGCATGCGACCAGAACGGCGACGGCTCGTGCACCCCCGCCGACTTCACCGCCTGGATCGCCAACTACAACGCGGGGTGCTGAGAAGTCGACCCCGCGTATCCACACTCTCGGCGACTTGCTCGTTCCCAACTTTCAGAGCATCCGCTGAAAATATTGCAGGCCGATTCGATTGTGAAGATCGCCGTTTACGCAAGCTGTCCGGGTCGGCGCGGTCGCCGCCTCGTTTATGCTTGCGTGTGCGATTCGTTGCGTGTGTGGTGATGCGTCGCGGCAACGGGATCACATTCCAAGGGGAACGTTATGAACCGCTCATCCGCCGCGCTCGCCTCGGGCCTGTGTGCTGCTGGGTTCTTTGTTTCGGGCGCGTGCCTGTCACAGACGCAGGGGACGTGGGAGGCGTTGCCTGCGATGCCGACAGGGGGCGTGGCCAAATCGTACGCCGCAGCCGCGATCGAGCGGGACGGCTCGCTCTATGTGCTGGGCGGCTTGCCCTGGTATAACTCCGCCGAGGACGGGTCGGTGTTCTCGCTCGATCTCTCGTCGCTCATATGGACCGAGGAAGTCGGCTTCGACGGCACCGGCGCGGTACTCGGGCAGGGCGGCGGGCTCGATGCGCTCGGGCGGATCGTGATCTTCGGCGGGCGCGACACGCTCGAGCCTGCGGTGGTGCCGGGCGTGTTCGAGTGGGACCCGAACGAGGGCCCGTGGCACGATCTCGCGGCGCGGGGCGCATCGGCGCC
>JBGSIX010000172.1:0-14964 GCA_041742315.1 Phycisphaerales bacterium
GGCGATGTCGGAGACGGTCGGCGACTCGGGCCTGGCCTCGGCGCGGATCGGGCTGGCGGTCGGCGCGGTCATCGCGGCGGCGGTCTACGCGGCGATCGTCTTCGGGCTCATGAAGTCGATCGTGCGGAACTTTGACTTTACGGTCAGGAAGCTGGCGGGGGCGAAGTGAGGCCCTGGGTGGTCAGGGTGTTCGATCCGCGGCCGCCGTGGTGGCGTGTAGCCATTTTCGCTTTGCTTACGATTGTTTGTATCTCTCTTCTTGCTGACCAACTGACTAAGCCGAGCGATTACATGATTGGGACCCCGGCAACGGTGCGCGTCGGGAATGGGTTTTCTCAACCAACTATCGAGGTGCGGTGGGATATTCGGGCAGGCTACGAGAATGACACTCGATACATTCGAATCAGCGATCCGTTCCTGCGTGATCCGATCATTCCGGCGTCAGGCTCTCTACCTTCGGATCCAATTGTTTTTATTGAATCCGATGATCCACGAGCGATCGAGGCAAGGGCCTATTTTGCGAAGCACATGCGGCGTTGCTACCTCGGTTTTTTAGGCGACGAGTATGATTGGTATAGAGAGCGGGCTTCGCAACTTGAAGACAATTTCATTGGTGTCTTGATCAAAGACCGTGTTTACGTTGCGATGATACTGCAGTGGATGACGTACACTTTTACTATCATGCTTTCGCTGTACTTTGTGATCTGGTTTATCATCTACTCTACGATCAAGTCCCGATATCGAAGATCTCTCACCAGATTGTGCCCGAGTTGTAGCTACAACATTGAGGGAGTCACCTCACCTCAGTGCCCGGAGTGTGGTCTCAATATTGAGAGTGAAGCAAAGCTACTGAATTGCCTTCGCGAGCAGGGTTACCGCGGCCTCAAGCGGTTCATGGCGATGGAGCGGGAGGGGGCGAAATGACGGCGATTCGCAAGCGATGTTTGGTTCTTCGCATGTTCCGCGAAGTGCGAAACGATCCCGACGTAGTATTGCGTTCAGACAGAGGCATCCCGCTCGTATGCGGACTCTTTGCCGGTAGCATGGCTGTATTCTGCGCTGTGTTTGTGCACGACGTCATAGATACTTCCTACTTCGTATGGAAAATTCGACCTTGGTACGACCGTGATCAATCCTGGTGGTCGTATTTCTACGATTCGTTCGATTTTAACTTTGCGATTGGTGGATTGATTGTGTTTGTGCTCACATCGCCCGTCTTTTTTTCCAATGCGTGGCGCATGGGTGTTGTGTGGGAGGTGCATCGCCCGGTCAACAACTCTGTGATGGTCAGCCGAAGCGTATGGGGCAAACGCGAATCCACTGAAGTGCCGACTGCTTCCATTGGTGTTGGGTATGG
Organism: Phycisphaerales bacterium; assembly: GCA_041742315.1. Classification (GTDB taxonomy): domain Bacteria; phylum Planctomycetota; class Phycisphaerae; order Phycisphaerales; family UBA1924. The sequence goes on from JBGSIX010000172.1 coordinate 1,358, forward strand.
GAATGCGCTGCGGACGTTCTACCGTGCCGGATCGTATGGTCGTAACGCCGATGTAGTTGCTGAGGTAGGCGAAATGACTTGCCTCATCGATTACAACTGTGCCGACCGGGATGCAATTGAGCGGGCAAACCATATCGCCGGTGTTCTTGGTGTTGAAGTTCAAGAACACGTCTGGTTTCGATGCTCTTTGCCGTTCTTTATGTTCAATTGACGATCTCCGCGTGCTTACGCCCGCGGCTCTTTGTGGGGAGTGACGCAGAGGGCCTGCCCCCTCCGTCTGCTTCGCAGACACCTCCCCCGTCGGCGACGGGGGAGGAGGCCCTCACCCGCCTCGCTTTGCTCGGCACCCTCTCCCGCAGGGCGCGGGAGAGGGAGGAGGAGAAGAGCACGGCTGGCACAGCCGTGGCACAGGAGGGAAGATGGAGCAATCAGTGCTTCTTGCGGAGGCGTGCGCTTGGGATGTCGAGCTGGCCTCGGTATTTGGCGACGGTGCGGCGGGCGATGTCGATGCCGCGGTCTTTGAGGGCGTCGGCGAGGGCGTCGTCGGAGAGCGGGTTTGACGTGTCTTCGGCGTCGACGATTTCGCGGAGGGCGGCTTTGACGGCGTCGTAGCTCATGTCCTGGCCCGAGTCGGTGGAGAGGCCGCCCGAGAAGAAGGAGCGGAGCGGGACGATGCCGCGGGGCGTCTGGATGTGCTTGTCGGCGACGGCTCGGCTGACGGTGGCGACGTGGACGCCGAGCTGGTCGGCGACCTGGGTCATGGGCAGGGGCTTCAGGCTTGTGGGGCCGTAGTCGAAGTAGTCGCGCTGGGCATCGACGACGACGCGGATGACGCGGAGGAGCGTGCTCGAGCGCTGGCCGACGGCGTCGATGAGCCAGTTCGCGTTGGCGATGTTCGTCTTGATGAAATCGCGGTCTTTCTTTTCGAGTGATTTGTCGGCGGCGAGTTTGGCGTAGACCTCGTTCACGCGCAGGTTCGCGGATCTGCGGTCATTCAGGTAGGCGTAGTAGGAGTCGTGCTCCTCGTCGTACTCGATGATCGCGTCGGGGGTGATGATCTCGGGACGGGTCTGCACGAGCTGGCGCGCGGGGGCGAGGTTGAGGCGGCGCATGAACTCGAGCGCTTCGCGGATCTCGTCCATCGAGAAGCCGGAGGCGGCGACCACGCGCGGCAGGCGGTTCTGGGAGAGGTCTTCAAGATGATCCGAGATGAGCGTGCGCACGCGGGCGAGGAGGGCTTCGTCGGCAGGGTCGGCGGGGTCGGCTTCGATGGCGCCCAGCTGGAGGAGCAGGCATTCGGGGATATCGCGGGCGGCGACGCCGGGCGGTTCGAGAACGAGCTGGATCGCCTGGAGTGCTTGTTCGAGTCTTTCGCGCGAGAGCGCGAGGTTCGCGGGTGCTTTGGAGAGGATCTCGCCCAAGGGTGTGCGGAGGTAGCCGTCGTCGGCGAGGAAGCCGATGAGGACGACGCCCGCTTCGAGGATTTCGGGGTCGATGTCGGTGAGGCGCCACTGTTCGAGGAGCTGCTCGTGGAGGGTGCCCGAGCGTGCGGGGGTGCTCGCCATCGCGTCGGTCTTGGCGTCGCGCTCGCCGTCCTGGCGTGCGGGCGGGCGGAACTGGTCGAACTCGTTCTCGGCGAAGCCCGGGATCTCGCGTGACATCTCGTCGAGGTGCTCGAAGGAATCGGAGTCGGCGTCCGATGCATCCTCGCGGTTGACGGGCTCGTCGAGGTCGTCGCGTTCGGGCTCGGCCAGCTCCAGGGCGATGTTGTTCTCGAGTTCCTGCTCGATGCGTTCTTCGAGTTCGGCGAGGGGGAGCTGGAGGATCTCCATCGATTGGATGACGCGGGGCGAGAGCTTCATGCTCTGGCCGAGCTTCATGCCCTGGGATTGTTCGAAGCGCATCGCCATGGTTGGGCGCTTACTCCTTGACCTTCTGTCGGCCCTCGATCGCGTCGGCGAGGACGGCCTTGCTTGCCAGTTCCATGGACCAGCCCGAGGGCAGGCCGCGGGCGAGGCGGGTGACGCGGACGGGGCGGGACTGGAGTTCGTGCATGAGGTAGAGGGCGGTGCCGTCGCCTTCGACGGTTGGGTTCATGCCGAGGATGACCTCTTCGATGCGCACGCCGGCGGCGTTGCGCGAGGGGTCGTCGATGCGCGCGAGGAGGTCGGTGACGGTGAGGTGTTCGGGTCCGATGCCGTCGAGGGGGGAGATGCGTCCGAGGAGAACGTGGTAGAGGCCTCGGTACATGGCGGTCTGTTCGATGGCGATCTGGTCGCGGGGCTGCTCGACGACGAGGACGAGCGAGCGGTCGCGTTTCTCGCTCGCGCAGACGGGGCAGGGGGAGGCCTCGGTCAGGTTTGAGCAGATGGCGCAGTGGCCGATGGCGGACTTAACGTCGGTGATGGCCTTGGCGAGTCGTTTGGCGGCCTCGGCGTCGCCCCGGAGGATGTGGAAGGCCACGCGTTCTGCGGATCGCCGCCCGATGCCGGGTAGGCGTGTGAGCTCGGTGAGGAGGCGTTCGACGGGCGCGGGGTAGGCCGGGCCGAGGCGGGATTCGACGGGTTGTTTGCGCGGCGTTGGCACGCCGGAGTGTATTCGATCCGCGGGGGGTTGGGGTGGGGATCAGGGGCAGCCGACGAAATACGCGGCGATCCAGGCGGTGTAATCGGTCGGGGTGACCGAGCCGTCAAAGTTCTGATCGGCGCGTTTGGACATGGCGTTGTAGGCGGCGATCCAGGCGGTGAAGTCGCGTTGGTCGACGGAGCCGTCGTTGTTGACGTCTGGAGCGCAGGTGGTGCCTTGGAATTCGTAGGCGCCGAGGTCAATGAAATCGGAGAAGCCGTATGCAGCATCGGGCATACCCGGATCGTTCTTGGAGCGTGGGAGCCGGTCGAGATCGAGGTCGCGTCTCGAAAGGATGTTGAGCTTCGCACCGGCATCGATGGCTTCGGATCCGCTGCTGAGCCGGTAGTTGTTGTCCTGCCAGGTGAGCGGGTCATTGTCAGGGCCCTCGGGCGAGACGAAGGCTGGATCAAAGTCAAACAGGTTACCAATGAGCTTGATCGTGCTGCCAGAAGTCTGAGAGATGGCGCTCATGCCGCCGGTGATGAGTGACTGCACGATGACAAGGTTGCTCTCAGAAAGTGATATTGATGGAGCAGTGCCCGCGTGATGGATGATCGAGGATTCGAGCAACATCGACGAGGTTCCGTTGGCGACGATGGTGGCATTGGGGCTGCTGCTCTCGGCGGTGACACCTACAAGGAAGAGGTCGGTGACGCGGCTGACACCGATCGCGGGGAAGTTTGTGGATTGGAGCAGAGACTCCACGATAACCATGCTGTCGTTGAAGGAGTTGAGACCCGCGAGCGAGTAGATCGCGTGCCGGGCGTTGCCCACGACGCGGGTTCGCATCATATCGAGGGAGACCTGAGATTGTGTTCCCGTTGGGCTGATATCGATGCCCGAGTCGCCGTTGCCGGCGATGGTGGAATCTTCGATTCTGATCGCACTGCTCAGATTGCCGGTGTTGACGAGGATGCCTTGCAGTTCGTTCTCATTGATCTCGGAATTGCTGATAAGCAGGTCCTGAGGCTGGCCTGGCTCGGTGGTGAAGCGCACACCGGATCCATTGCTATTCTGGTTGATATCTGAATTGTTAATAACCTGGATAGCACCTTCGATGCCTCCGCCGATGTTGTTTGAAATATTCGAGTCGTAGACTTCCTTGATGAGATACGCGCCTGCACCATTGTCGGCGGAGTTACCGTGAGCCACAACAGAGACGAAACGCCCAATGTTATAGCCTGCGCCGCCGTAGTTGCCGGCGAAATTACCGGTAAAGTTTGTAAGCGTGACTGCTGAGACCGCAGAAACAGCACCCCCGTTTCCGCCGGAATAGTTATTCACGAAGCTACAACTCTCGATGTCGCATCCAAGCGCTCCGTGAACGGCTCCGCCCGTGTTGCTCGCACGATTCTCTTCGAAGTATGATTGATCGATACTGACTCGACCCGAAACCGCGCCCCCCCTGTAAGAATAGTTATCAATATAATCAGACGATACAATCTTCATTGCACCGGAAGAGAGTGGGACGAAGACAGCACCGCCCTCGTTTGTGCTGTGATTTAAATCAAAAATCGTATCTCGAATTGCGGTCAGGTACGGAGAACCTGGCCCACTCTCGATCCAAAGAGCGCCTCCGTATCGTGCTGAATTTCCTTCCCAAACACAGTCATCGATTGTGGCCAAATTGCTTGGACCCGAGGTATAAATGTATGCGGCTCCCCCGTCACGTCCATCGGATCGATTGCTGTAGAAATCACACCGAACAAGCGAAACAGTTTCCGCGTTCAGGTGCAGGGCGCCTCCGTTGTAGTTTGCTGTATTATCGTAGAATGAACATCCTGTTACTGTGTGGGCGCCGCCGATAATGCGAACGGCACCGCCGTCTATATCGCGGCTGACATTTGAGATGAATTCACATGCACGAATTGTTGATGTACCCCCCGTGATCTGGATGGCACCACCGGCTTGCCTAAAGCCTGATGTGTTCAATGCGAATAATGACCTCTCGATTGCAATATTGAGTTCTGTGAAGTGTGTCGCGGCTCCGTTTCCTGGGCGGATTCCTACAAAGCTGCAATCGTTGATACGGGCCGAGAGAAGTTGATCGGTGTTGAAAACCGCGACTGCGTTGGTGTTTCGGAATCTCAATCCATCGAGAGTGGTAGCACTCAATGGCGCTAGGTAAGCCGGGCGTGCGATTGCCCCGGGGCTCAGTACTACAGCGGACGTAAGCACAACGATGCTGGTCAAATTATCGGCGTCGAGGAAGGTGGCGTACTTGTCGGTGTCTCGGAGGTTGGGATTGGGCGTGAAGGCGAGGCCGGCGAAGCCGCCCAGGACTCGCATGGGTTTGATACCCGGGACGGCGAGCGGGACTTCGAAGGGATCGCTGCCCGCGTCGTAGGTCCCCCCGGCGATGCGGATCTCACCTCGGTTCTGGCCGAGGGCTTTGGCGAGTTCGATGGCGTCGTGGAGATCGTTGAAGGCGGACTGCCAGGAGAGGCCGTTGCCTCCGGCGGGGGCGTCGTCGTCGACGTAGACGTGGGTCTGGGCGTTGGTTGACGCGGCCAGGGTCAGGGCGAGCGATGCGGTGAGCAGGCGTTCGGCGATCATGGTGCACCTCCCGGGTTCTGCCATGATCGGGCGAGGGGCCTGGGTCGCCCGAAATTCGGGTTGGTGGCGCAGGATCTGCGCTGTCTGATTTGCACATGAAAAATGAAAAGGCCCCGGGGGCGATCCCGGGGCCGATGGTCTTCAGGAAGCCGCGATGGCTTTAGTTGCAGCCAGCGTTGTAGTTGGCGACCCAGGCGGTGAAGTCGGCGGGTGTGCAGGATCCATCACTGTTCTGGTCGCAGGCGGCTGACTGTGCGTTGAAGGCGGCGACCCAGGCGGTGAAGTCTGCGGGGCTGAGGACGCCGTCGCCGTTGGTGTCGGCGGTGCAGGTCGGGGGCTCGATGCACTCGAAGGCGTTGAGTGCGATCGCGTCGACGCCGGCCTCGAGGACCTGTCCCGGTGAGTTGTCTGCGGCGATGAATCGGAGGCGCAGGGTGGTGGTGGCGGGGATGTCGCCGGCCGGACCGACGATCGCGGAAGCCTGACGCCATTGGTTGAGCGCGGAGTTGTGGGTGTGCAGCGTGGTCCAGTTCGTGCCCGCGGCGTTGGTGGCGTAGTCGACGCGGAGGTAGTCCTCGGGGCCGAACTCGCCGGTGGGGATGTCGTTGAGCCAGTAGGAGTAGGTGAGCGAGCCGCCGGCGGAGGCGTCGATGGGCGGGCCGGTGAGGATGGTTTCGCCGTTGTCGACGTCGGAGTTCCCGGCTTCGTTGTCGGTGACCCAGGCTCGGCCCGAGCCATCGGCGTCGGAGGTGGGGTCGCCTCGGTTGGCGTTGACGGGGATGGCGCGGGTCCACTGGCCGTCGCTCGCGGTGCCGGTGACGGTGTATCCCGGGTCGGTCTCGGCGGTGTCGCTGAAGACGGCGTTGAAGCTGGTGGCGACGACCGTTTCGAAGGTTTCGCTCGGTGCGAGCGCGGGCCAGTTGAACTCCTGACCACCGGTGGTATCTGCTGAGACCCACCAGTCGATCTGCTCGAAGCAGTCGAGCGAGGGGGTATCGAAGCGGTACTGCCCGGGCACGCCCGTGGGCACGCCGGCGACGGTGGTCACGGCGCCCTGCGAGTCGCGGAGGTTGAGCTCGGGCGAGTTGGTGTCGAGCGTGACGTTCTGTTCGTTGATGGTGACGATCGCGATGTCGCCGCCTGCGGGGTCGACGATGCCGCCCAGCGGGAGGTCGACGCTGAATGTGAGGATGTCGAGGTTGGGTCGCACGACAACGAGGCCTTGCTGGATGTCGGAGATGATGACATTGCCCGAGGGGAAGAAGGGGTAGTTGGACCAGGCGCCGTCGTAGCTCTTGCCGTCGTCGGCGGGGTAGGTATCGAACCAGGCGACTTCGGCGGGGTTCTCGGGATCGGAGATGTCGTGGATGCGGAGGCCGGAGCGGTAGTTGGCGGCGAAGATGTAATTGCCTTTGACGTAGAGGTTGTGGTCGCGGGAGTTGTTGCCGTTGGACCAGGCTTTGACGTACGAGATGTTCGCGGGGTCTTCGACGTTGAAGATGTGGAGCGTGGTGGTGCTTACGACGTCGCCCTCGTCGAGTTCGTCGTTGACGTAGAAGTACTTGCGGTCTTCGCTGAGCCAGCCCTGGTGGCAGAATCTGCGGTTGGGGTAGGCGACGTTGTCGAGCTCGAACATGTTGGACTTGTTGGTGACGTCGTAAACGCGGAGGCGCGTGTCGGATGAGCCGTTGCCGAAGCCGGAGCAGAGGAAGGCGATCTCGCGGCCCGCGTAGGGGCCTGTGGTGTAGTTGACGACCTGTGCGTCGTGGACGTAGAGGTTGGACTGGGTGCCTTGCTGCGAGGGGTTGGTGGCGGAGCCGGGGGCGCCGTTGACGCCAACGCCGTAGGCGCGGAGCCCGAGGTCTGAGCCCCCGCCCACACGATAGAGGTAGCCCGAGTCGGGGTTGGCGACGATGTTGTGCGAGGCGCCGGAGCCCGAGAAGGTGGAGTAGCCGAGGTTTCCGATGTTGCCGTTGTCGGCGTCTGAGAGGTCGAATTTCTGGATGTGGTTGCCGCCCTCGGTGACGACGTAGGCAACGGTGCCGATGACTTTGATGTCGCGCCAGAGGCTCGAGGGGCCTGAGAAGGCGCCGATGATGACGGGGCTGGTCGGGTTGGTGATGTCGACGAAGCCGGTGCCCGTCTCGAGCCCCATGATGGCGATCTCTTTGCCCTGGGGCGTGGTGTAGCCCCAGCAGTCGTTGCCGCTGGAGGCGCCCAGACCGAAGGACGCGAGTGGGACCTGGCTCATGAAGGTGATGTTGCTGGACGGGAAGTTGCCGAAGCGGGCGTCGGTGGCGTCGCCCTTGCCCAGGAGGCGTTCTTCTTCGCCGCCCGGATGGAGCGACTTGGCGACGCCGATGCTGGCGGAAGCCCCCCCCGCGCTGAGCATGAGGGCCGCGGCACAGACCGACCACTTGGTGGGATACGACATATTCAACTCCTCCCCGTTCGATTGAAAGAGACCACGGCCCCCGGGGCGTGCCAGTGAAAGCGCACCCTTTCCGTCGTCAGATTTCAGGATACGGGATTTCCGGGCTTTGGGTTGTCCAATTCTGGGAGAAGACGAGAGAGATTACATAGCGGCGAGGGAACAATATACAAACATTTGGCGGGGCTTCGGCAGAGCTTTCCCTCTGTTCTCGGACGGGCGCAGGTCAGGGGCAGCCCGCGTTGTAGTTGGCGAGCCAGGCGGTGAAGTCGGCGGGGGTGAGGGCGTTGTCGCGGTTCTGGTCGGCGATGGAGGCACCGGCGTTGTAGGCGGCGAGCCAAGCCGTGAAATCTGTGGGGGTGAGATTGCCGTCGAAGTTGGTGTCGGCGAGGCAACTCGTGCCAAGATATTCGGTGGCGCCGATGTCGAGGAAGCCGCCGACGCCCTGACCCGCATTGGGCACGCCGAGCACGTCGATGGGCGTTCGGGGTTCGCCGTAGACATCGAGAGCGCCTGCGTCGATTGCGACAAAGGACAGACCGGCATCGATGCATGGGGAGTTGGCGGACAGGCGGATGTTGGCCTGCTCTGCATCCACGAACAACGGGTCGGATGAGATGTTCCCGCCGAGGTCGAAGTAGTCGTCTGGGTTATCGATGTCGATCGAGTTCGGGCTCACGTCGGAGTGCAGGATGATCAGGCGTTCGATGTTCTGAGCCTGGATCGTGGCTTCGGCGGATTCCGCCTGGTTCCAGATGACGCTGGATTCGATCCAGTGATCGCCGCCGGTGAGATCGATGAAACGCGAACCGCTCGGGACGGTGCCGGCCATTGTCGATCGTGTCAGATCGAGGTTGCCGGTGCCCGTCTTCGAAACTGTGACGAATGCCTCTTTAGCCGGTGATTCGCTTTCGATGAAGGCGGAGTCGGTGATCGCAAGGTCTCGGTTTGTGGCATCGATGGCCGCACCACCGACGGATGAGCGGTTGTTGATGAAGAGGGAACGCGTCACGGCGGACATGTTCAGGAGCGCGCCGCCGGCGCCTTGGGTGGAGTTCTCGCGGAATGTTGATCCCTCAAGGGATTCGGCTTCATGTACAGCTCCACCGCCTTGTACGGCTGTGTTTTCTTCAAACAGGGATCCGGTGATGGAGTTGGTTCCTGATACCGCGCCTCCGAATGCCAATGAACTGTTTTGCCTGAATTGACAGCTTTCGATTGTCACTTGGCCGTCGTTTGCATCTGTGTAAGGGTCTCTGATCGCGCCGCCCGAGTGCCTTGCTTCGTTGAACTCAAAGAGCGAATCTCGGAAGATTGTTGGGAGCGACTGCAGACTTGTTGAGGCCATATCGATGGCGCCGCCAGAGCTTCCTGTGTTCTGGCTTAATGTACAGTTCTCGATGGCCGAACCGGAAATCAGAATCGCGGCACCGCCATTTGATGTCGAACTGTTGGATACAAAGTCGGTGTCTTTGGCAATGATGCGGCCAGCAAATGCTCCGCCCGGGCTTCCGGAATTTGATGTGAAAGTTGTTCCGGTGCAGAACACTGCGTTCGGGGAATATACTGCGCCACCCCATCCATCTGCGGAATTCATACTCAACACACAATAGTTCAGCGTGAGGACGTTGGCCGGGCCGTACTTCATGTAGATCGCGCCGCCGTACCCGCGATTCGATGTGTTGGAATCGAATCTTGAGCGATAGATGCTCAGGGAGGAATCCTCGGCGGATATCGCGCCGCCGTGGTCGTCGGCGATGTTGTCTCGGAAGATCGAGTCAACAATGACCACTTCGGATTCTCGCATCGAGATCGCAGCGCCGACCGCGTCGCTGAAGATGTTGCCCGATTGCCTGTTTCCGACGAAGGCGGAGTCCGACATGATCGCGTGGCACCCTTCCAGGTCGAGCACGCCGTCACCGGGCTGACCCGGAATAACGAGCGCCACCTGATTGCTTTCGAATGAGCATCGCTCGATGGTGACCATCGCGTTCTTGAGCCTCATCACGGCCCCTGTTCCGCCTAGGTTCTCGTTGAAGTTGCAATCACGTAAGACAAGTGAAACAGCCGAGACCGGCGCCCGGACCGCCGAAGAAACAGCGCTGCGGAATGTCAGGCCTTCGAGAACGATCGCCGAGGCGGTCGAGACCGAGGGATTCGACTCGTCTCCCAGGATCAGGATCGTGGCGGAGTTGTCGGAGATGCTGCCCGTGGATGCGTCGTCGCCAAGAAGGTCGGCGTTCAGGACGGAGGGGTAATCGGTTGGATTCTGGATATCGGGGTCGGATGGCAGGTCCAGGCCCGCAAAGCCGCCGCGAAGGGTGTAGGGGCGGTCGTTTGGTTGTTCAATCGGGATGCGGAACGCGATGAATTGATTCCCCGTTCCCCGATCGGGTTTGTAGGTCCCACCCGCGATGCGGATCTCGCCCCGGTTCTGGCCTAGGGCTTTGGCGAGGTCGATGGCGTCGTGGAGGTCGCTGAGGGCCGAGTTCCAGCTCAGCCCGTCGCCTCGTGGGGGCGCGTCGTCGTCGACGTAGACGTGTGTCTGGGCGTGGGCCGACGCGGCGAGGGAGAGGACGAGCGACGCGGTGAGCAGGCGATCGTTGGACATGGTTCGTCCTCTGGGGTGTGCCTGTTTCATCGGTTTCTGTCTGGTCTTTCAGCCAGAACTCGAGATGAAGAGTTCGGAGTGAAAAACAGAGAAGCCGCGTGACGAATCACGCGGCTCTCTGGAGTGAAGCTGAGTATGAGTCAGCTCAGGGGCTTAGTTGCAGCCGGCGTTGTAGTTGGCGATCCAGGCGGTGAAGTCCGCGGGAGTGCAGGAGCCGTCGCCGTTCTGATCGCAGGCGGCGCTCTGTGCGTTGAAGGCGGCGATCCAGGCGGTGAAGTCGGCGGGGGTCAGCGAGCCGTCGCCGTTGGTGTCGGCGACGCAGGGCTGAGACGCTTCGCAGGCGCTCAGGAGAACGGTGACCGAGCCGGCGGTGGCGCCGTTGGCGGCGACGAGGTCGGCGTTGCCGTTGCCGTCGAGGTCGCCGAAGGTGAAGTGGCGGGGGCGATCGCCGACGGGGAAGTTCTCGCCCGCCTGGAAGGTGCCGTCGCCGTTGCTACGGAGGACCTGGACGGCGTTTGCGATGAAGAGTCCGGCGTGGATGTCATCGAAGCCGTCGTTGTTGGTGTCGCCCAGCGCGATGGCGATGGGGAGCGAGCTGGGACCGGTGTTGATGGTCTGCTTGGCGCCGAAGGTGCCGTCGCCGTTGCCGATGAAGTACTGGACGGAGTCGCCGTTGAGGTAGGGCGTGGCGAGGTCTTCGAAGCCGTCACCGTTGATATCGCCGACGGCGATGCCTTCGGGGCCGTCGGCGGAGAAGCGTGCGAGCTCGGTGAGCCCGCCGAGGCCGTCGCCCTTGGCGATGAGGATTTCGCTCGAGAAAACCATGGGGGCGGCGACGTCGAGGATGCCGTCGTTGTCGTAGTCGGCGAGCGCGACGCCAACGGGGCCGCCGGTGAATTCGTAGAAGAATTCATCGCCGAAGGTGCCGTCACCGTTGCCGGGGACGATGTTGAGTGTGTTGTCGTCGCGGTTGGCGTAGATGATGTCGAGGTTGCCGTCACCGGTCATGTCGGCGATCTCGAGGCCGCGGAGCTGTGTAGAGAAGGCGTAGAGGGCGGGGTAGCCCGAGAAGTTGCCGGCGCCGTCGTTGAGAAGGATGCCGATGCCGGGGTTGCCCAGGTCGCCCGACTGGAGGCCGATGGCGATGTCGTTCCAGCCGTCGCCGTTGAAGTCGGCGATGCCGGCCTGGAGGGCGCCGATGGTTTCGAGTTCGTTGGGGTCGTAGGTGTCGATGTCGACGGCGGCCTGGAGGGTGCCGTCGCCGTTGCCGTAGAGAATCGAGACGCTGTAGCCGAAGAAGTTGGCGGTGACGACGTCGATGTTGCCGTCGTTGTTGAGGTCGCCGGTGGCGGCGCCCAGGGGCAGGTCGTCGGTGCTCGCGGTGAGCGGGCCGCCGTAGACCTCGGTGGTGCCGCACTGGGCGTTGGTTCCGGCGGCGGCGACGAGGGCGGCGATCACGCACGCGGCGTGACGGACGGTCTTTCTACAGTTGACGTTCTGGTTGCTGGTCAGGAATTCCATCGAATGGCCTCACTTTCAGGGGGTCGGTTTCTGGTCTCTTTCTCACATCTCACCACGCCGAGGCTTCGAAGTCCGCGCTCTGCGAGACCTGCTTGATCCGGCGCACTCACAATCATGCTGGTTCAGTGGTTCACTCCGGCCTGAGGCTCTGGGTTTGCAGCGTCCTGCTCGAGTCCGCAAACGTGGGCTTCCGGGGGCCGGAATGGATCGCTGATCCATCGTTGAATCGAAATTACAGGTAGAGCATTGACGTGTCAAGAAGGTTCTGCGAAACTTCTCTGATGGATCTGTGATTCATATCGATGGATACTCGGCTCCGATCGTGCATTTGCCAGTCGGATGAAATCAGGGTATCTTGGGTCACTCGTGGAGAACTTGTTCGTATTATGGTCCATTTTCTGTGAGCACGATCGACCCTGGCCAGCGGCTGGCGCGGGATCTGGACGACCAGATCGCGGCGGTCTCCACAGCCCTGCGGAGCAGCGTGCTGCCCATCGTTGAGGACCTCGTCGGGCATTCGCACCGGCCCGCGGTGCTCGCCAGGCGGCTTGGGATCGACAAGACGCTCACGGGCCGAATCATGCGGTCGGTCAAGGCCAAGGACCCGTTCGAGATCGTCCACAACGCCCCGGCCCCTTACGGGCTCCGGATCTTCCTGAACGCGGCGGCCCAGGCGGGCGTGGATGAGGAGCTCCGCAGGCGGGCTGAGGCGTCGATCACGGACTTTGAGTCGCTCATCCACACCTTCCCAGAGGGGCGGGCGGCTCTGGACGCGGCGATCTCGGACTACCTGCCCGAAGTGCGCCAACGGAACGAGCGAGCGGCGAGGCAGGCCGTGTACAAGTCGATGTCCTATCTGCTGGGCTACCAGGCGGAGGCCTCGCTCCAGACCTCGATCTATTCGCCGGCGTCGGATGACCGGCTCGTGGATTCGACGCACATCGGCGGCCTCGTCGAGCTTCGACGCCTCCGGGGCGATGCGCCGGTGAATCTTTTCGGTGTTCGGCGCTACGAGTCGCAGCCGGGCGCTCAGAACTGGATCGAGACGATCAGCGGCGAGCGCAATATCGAGGACGCGAAGCGGTACCTCATTGAGGAGTTCTGCGACCAGCCGATCCCGAAGCTGAGCGTGCGCGACGAGGCGCGGGTGCTCTACTCGGTGCTCGACGCGGAGTCGCTCCCGATCAACGTGCCCATCACGCTCGTCAACGGCTGGATCACGCGGAACACGAGCCATCGCTTCCAGAGCCCCGATCGGGCGCACGAATGGCACACGGCTCTGGTGCGGATCCCTTCGCGCGTGCGGATCCAGGACTACTTCATCCACCAGGACCTCTGGCCCGGCACGCCCGAGATGCGCTCGCGCATGCACAGCCTGGCCCCCGATCCGGTGCGGATCCACAAGCCGGGTCGGCAGCACGACGAGCTGGACATCTCGACGCCGATCGAGGCGCTCGGCATGGGCATCGACCTGCCCGAGCTTCGGCACGCGGCGATGCCTCGCTACCGCGAGATGCTGCGCCGGGTATTCGAGACCGCCGGCTTTGATCCGATGCAGTACCGGGCGTACCGGTGCCTGATCGTGTACCCGGTGCCGTTCGTTTCGCTCACGGCCTGGTTCCAGCTCCCTGCAGAGCCGAATTCATAACCCGAGCTTGCTCACCCAAAAAGAAAGCGCGGCTCCCATGGGGGGAGCCGCGCCCAGAAGACGTGGAATGTGAACCGAACCGCTTACGGGCAGCCGGCGTTGAAGTTGGCGACCCAGGCGGTGAAGTCGGCCGGGGTGCAGAGGGTGTCGCCGTTCTGATCGCAAGCGGCGGACTGGGCGTTGAAGGCCGCGACCCAGGCGGTAAAGTCGGC
>JBGSIX010000173.1:0-14183 GCA_041742315.1 Phycisphaerales bacterium
GCCTCTTCCGGGCGGCGGCGTTCGACTTCACCGGCGCCGAACCCCCGCGCAGGTGCACCACGTGCGCCGCTGGCCAGTGGAGCACGCCGAAGCCGGCGCGCCTCGCCTTCCGGCAGTAATCGGCGTCCTCGAAGTACATGAAGTACCCCTCGTCCATCAGACCGATACGCTCGATGACCTCTCGCCGAACGAGCACGCACGCGAAGCTCACCCAGTCGGCATCGGTCGGTTCGTCGAAGATGCCCATCGAGACATCACGCGACGCCAGCAGCTTCGTGATCGGGCCCGACTGCGCGCCCGCGATCAGCTCGCTCCACACGTTCTTGTCGCGGAAGCACGAGTTCTGCGGCTCCGCTTCGGGCCATTCCAGACGCGGGCCGATGAGACCGGCCTCCGGGTTCTTCGCCGCGGCATCCAGAAGCCCGGCGATCGCGCCGGGGCGGACGAGCGTGTCGCTGTTGAGCAGCAGATAGAACTCCGCCTCAACCGCCTTGATCCCCACGTTGTTGCCCGCGCTGAACCCGCCGTTGACTTCCGACCGCACGAGCCTGGCCCATGCGTTCCAGCCGCGTTCATGTATGGTCTGCTCGATCTCATCGGCGGCGCCGTCGCCCGAGCAGTTATCGACGACGACCACAACATCGCGCCCGTGATCGAGCTCGTGCTCGAGCGTCGCCAGGCAATCGGCGACCAGGCCCGGGGTCTTGTAGTTCAGGACCACGACGGCGAGTCGTTTCGGGTTGGTATCGGGTGCGTCCTGCAGGGGCGTCATACTCCGTCAGGCTCGGCGCGATCGTGCGTAGAACATGCGTCGGTCGCTTTCCGCCAGAGCCTGGGCGTGCTCGCGCGCCTTCTCGGTCACGAGCAAACCCGTCAGCCCGCCGGCGGCCATCACATAAATCGGACTCAGCATCGCGTTGGGCAGACAGTCCATCGCGTACATGCAGAGCACCGCCGCCAATCCCGTCGCCGCGGCGTACTCGGGCGAGACCAACGCCCCCGCGTCGTGACGCCGAAGCAGCCAGAACACGGGCACGAGCAGCGTCATGAACGCCCCCGTGAGCCCGATGATGCCCGACTGGCCGAGCGTGATGACCCAGAAGCCGTCGGTCACGGTGATGTCGTTGTCGTTCTCGTCGTACACGCGGTTTCGGCCCCAGCCCCCCCAGCCGAGCATCGGGCGCTCCACTGCTTTCGCGGTGAGCAGGTGCTCGTTCTCGAAGCGGAACTGGATCGAGCCGGCGCGGTCTTCGTCGATCTTGGCGACGAGATCAACGATCGGCTTGTCGAAGCTGAACGTGGTGTACTGCTGGATGATGCGCGTGCCCGCGAAGACAAACGGGATCAGCGCAAAGAGCGCCAGCGGGATGCGGAGCCTGAGGAACTTGAGCGCCGCCAGCGCGGCGCACGCGACCGCAAAGACCATGAGCCCGTTGAGCGCCCGGCAGAGCACGAATATCCCGAGGAGCCCGAACGCAACGGGCCAGAAGACCATCGTCGGGCCGAGCGCCTCGACGAGCGTGCGCCGGCCGGTGTCGGGGTCCTGGAGGATCCGTTTGCCGCGCATGCCCGGGGGCATCAGGGGCATCGTCTGCACCGACTTCGTGAACCAGAGCCAGCCCGCGAGCAGGGCGCACGACGCCATGAGGACGCCCAGCATGAGGCCGTGACGTTGAAAAACGAGCGGACGCCATCCTCCGAGCCTGCGGGTGGTGGTGCCGCCGTGGTCGTACGTGCGGAAACCATAGATCTGCTCGTGCAGGCGCGGGCTGAACTGGATCTCCCAGAGAATAAACGGCACGTACAGAATGCCCGCAAAGACAATGACCATCGCCAGGTGCTTGATCGCCCTTGCGTCGGTGATGTAGAGCCGACCGATCAGGTACGGCAAGCCCCAGACATAGAGCTGACTCTGGATCGCGGCCCCGCCGTCGTACGCGCCCAGATCATTCGAGAGCGACGTGAAAAAAGGCGACACGCACCACGCCGCGATCGGCAGATCGAACCAGGTGGGCTTGAAACGCAGGAACCGCGAGGGGTCGAAGACGAGGATGCAGAGCACCACGTTGAGCGACACGGCGACGTTCCGCGTGATATCCAGAGGCCCGATCTGGAAATGCGCCCAAGGCAGGAAGAGCCACCCGAAGATCAGGCCGCAGAACGCCGCGGTGCGTTTGGGCAAAAACAGGAACAGCATCGGCACGCCGACGAAGAACCACCCGAGCAGCGCGATGTTGACCAGGGGCGTCATGACGAGGGAACGGGCTCCTATGTGGCTTTCGGGGAATGCTAGTCGCCCGATTCTCGGACCCGCGCGCACCGCTCGGACCCTCAGCTAGTTTCGGTCCGATGGGCCTAATCCATAAGAATCAAGCCGGCGAAGGCTTGGCCGAGGGCTTTGGCTTCTGCTTCCACCGGCCCGGGCGGAGGTCCTTGTAGCAGGTCAGCATCGGTTTGAGCCAGAAGAGCCCGGTCACCAGGCTCGAGGCGACAACCCCCGCCACCGCCGCGGCGTGCCAGTGCTGCCACATCCCCGCCGCGGCATTCCCCGCGAACATCCCAAGAGCCCCGCTGAGCACCACCAGCCAGCATGTCTCAGCGTCCTTGGGCAGCACACGCAGCTTGTGGTGCGTCGCGTTGATCGCCATCGAACCGTATTGGAAGCAGTCCGAGAGCGCCACGCCCGCGATGAAGCCCATCATGCCAAGCTGCTGATAGCCGATCCAGGTAAGCAGACCAAAGCCCAGGATCTTCATCACCTGCCCCGTCGCGATCGCGCGGGGCTTGCCAATCGCCATCAGGGCGGCCTTGGACGTCTCGCTCAGCACCCGCATGAGCATCCCCACCGCCAGAAGCTGGAGCATCCAGCCCGCGTCCACGAACGCGCGCGGATAGACAAGCTTCACCACCCACGGGCCCGCGGCGAACATGCCGCTGGCAGCCAGCCCCGTCGCCGCGAGCACCGGCTGACGCACGCGGTCGAGCACCTTGGACAGATCCTCGCCCCGGTTGATCACCTTGGCGTACGTCGGGAAGACCACCTGATTCCCGAGTCTCATCACGGCCTGCATCGGGAAAAGCGAGATCGTCGACGCGACGCCGTAGACCGCGAGCCACTCCACGCTGAACACCTTGCCCACCGCGAGCTTGTCGATCTGCGACGTGACGAACGTCAGGATCGTGGCGATGAAAATCCAGCCCCCGAACCTGAGCAGCTCCCCCGCGGCCTTCTTGCTCCAACCCAGCGTCGCACGGTGCTCGGCGAACACGATGTGCGAGACCGTCGTCCGGAACACCGCCCCCGCGATGTTCCCACCGACAAGCGCCCAGACCGTCGCGCTCTGGAAGGCCCAGATCATCACCACGATAAGCCCGGCGACCTGCGAACCCAGCTCAATGAGCGTGATCTTCTTCACGTCGAGGTTGCGCTTGGCCATGATCAGACCCGAGGAGGCGAACCCGTTGCAGAGCGTGATGACGCCCGTGATCGGGATGAGCTGGGCCATGACCGGCTCATTGAAGTAGTGTGCGATCGGGATCGCAAAGACCCAGCACGCCAGGTAGAGCACAACACCGCGGATGGCCTGAAGCGTCCACGCGGTGTTGATGTAGATCTTGTTGTCGCCGTCCTTGTGCTGGATGAGACCGAGGTTGAAGCCCACATCCGTGAACATCCGCAGGCCCTGCAGGAACGAGTTCACCAGGGCCATCATCCCCAGCGCCCCGATGTTGTCCACGAGCAGATACGCCAGGATGACATTGCTGACCAGGCGCAGGAAATTGCCCAGCGCAAACCCGCCCATCGTCCACATGGACGCCTTCATGGCAGTGTGCTTGAGCGATTTCTCCGCCTTGGACTTTTTGGGATCCAGAGGCAGGACGGTCGGCGTTTCGCTCGGCGTCTCGGGGGTGCTCACGCGACGGATGCCTTCTGTGCGGGCTCAACCGGAGACTTCTGCCTCGTCAGCTTCTCGTAGATCGTCGCGGCTCCGATCCTGCTGTCGAACTTCTCGACGATCGCCCGTCGGCCCGAAGCACTGAACCGCTCGCGCAGCGCCGGGTCCTCGATGAGCCGGCGGATCGCACTGGCCAGCGCCTCCGGATCGCCCGGCTCGACGAGCAGGCCGCTCTCGCCCGGATCGATGATCTCGCGTACGCCCCCCGAGGTCGTGCCGAGCGTGGGCACGCCCAGCGCCATCGCCTCCATGTACACCACGCCCAGCGGCTCGTGCCTGCTGACCGCGCTGAAAAGATGCGCATCGAGCAGCTCGTCGATGATCTGGTCCTCGGACATCGAACCCAGGAACGTCACCACGCCCTCGAGCCTGAGCCTCGTCCGCAGGGACTCGAGCGCCGCCCGCTCGGAACCGTCGCCGATGATCCGGACCTCGAGATCGAGCCCGTCATCCGTCAGCTTGCGGGCCGCCTGCATGAGGACGTCGAACGCCTTGTTGTGGTGCATCCGCCCGACGCTGACGATGCGGAAACTCCCCGAATCGCCCTTGGGCAGCGGGCGCGACGCGGGCCGTTCCCACCGGCGGGTGTCCACACCGATGCGCCCCAGGATGGTCCGCTCGGGCGGGATCGCCGGGAACTTGGCGTGTACCTCGTCCAGGAGCGCCTGCGTGATCGCGATCGTGAACGCCGACTCGGCGATCTTCGGCTCGACGCCCCCGCCCCACCACGTCAGGTCGGCGTTGAGCGTGAGCGAATACGGCAACCCGACCAATCGCTTGACCATCATGCAGATGACCGCGCTGCGGGCGACGCTGTGCGAGTGCAGGTGCGTGATGCCCGCCTTCTTCGCCTCCTTGGCGAGGATGCACGCGGGCACAACGAGCGGCCAAAGCGGCCTGACCTTGCCCCGATTGACCGTGTTCTCGAGCGTGAGCGCGAGCTTGACGCACCGGAAGAACCCGACCGGATGGACAACAAGCATGGTCAGCACGGTCAGCATGGCGCCCAGCTTCGAGCGGGGCCAGAGGTAGACCGTCTCCCGCTCGGCCTGGTCGGCGAACGCGTGCCTCGCGCGGTCCTGGGCCGCGGGCTTCTGCGTCGAGAAGATCGTCATCGGCAGCCGCCAATCGCGGACGTGCAGGATCTCACGCCAGATCCAGACGTGCGTCTGCGAGGGGAACTCCGGGATGACATATCCGATGCGCATGGCTCGCCCAGCATAGCCCGGCGCTCAAGGCCGGTCGTTCTGGCGCGCGCTTCCCCCGCCCGCCGAATCCGCGGCCGCGTGGTTTCCCACGCGGCCGGGTGCTCTCTCCTCCCCGACTCTGTCGGGGAAAGCTCCGTCAGTTCGTGGCGCCGACCACGGTAAAGCCCTCGCGGAAGTACGCGTTGATGGCCTGGGGCGTCAGACGCTCGTCCCAGTTGCCCTTGCGCATGCCCCGCATCGCCTCGATCATCGCGGGCGCGCCGCTAAAGCCGATCGAGCGGGCGTAGCTGTCGTACGTCCGGTTCCCGTCGAAGAACGAGCCGGTCAGCTGCTGGGCGTTGTCGTTGTGCTGCGAGGCCCACTCGGGCAGGCTCAGATCGGTCGAGCTCACCTGGAACCAGTCCTGGTTGCCCGCACGCATGTAGTAATTGGTCATGTAGTTCACGGCATCGACCGAGCGGCTCCGGCGGTGCTTGATCAGGGGCTTGTCGCCGTCCGAGTTGTAGAGGATGTTCTGACGGAAGGTCGCGCTGATGGCGTTGTAGTCGTGGACGCGGAAGGGAAGGTCCCAGTCGCTGATGACGTTGTTGGCGATGAGCGCGTTCTCGACGGGCGCGGTATCGGGGCCGTCGATCGAGATGCCGTACGCGCTGCTGGGGTCGTTGAGGTTCTTGCTGAGGATGTTGTCGGTGACCTCGACGGACGCGGTGTGCTGGAGCACGATGCCGTCGCCTCGGGGAAGGTTCGGGTTGATGTCGACGCCCTCGAGGATCACGTTGTGCTTGATCGTGCCCCGGACGGCGTACTCGTTGTACTTCGTGCCCTCGTTGCCGAACATGATCGCCATCGGGTTCTGGTAGAACGTGTTGCCCTCGACGGTGCCGCCCATCCGGGCCTGCAGCCCGTGCGAAGAGGCCCGCATCACGACGTTGTCCTTGAAGACCAGATCGAGAACCGACCTCTGGATGTAGCAGTTGTGGGCGAAGATCGTCGCGTCGCTCCGGCCCTGACGGAAGTCCCAGCCGTTGCGGTCGATGATGTTGCCCTCGATCGTCAGGCCCTCGATGTGCGAGGCGTAGATCGCCTGGGCGTGCGTGCTGCCCATCGCGTCCAGGATCACGTTCCGGCGGATCCGGAGGTTGCTCATCGTGTCGGTGTCCTCGCCCTGGATCAGCACGTTGACGGCGTACTCCTTCAGGTAGCAGTCCTCAACGAGAAGATCCTCCACCGCGCCGGTCACGACGCGGATGCCGCCGGGCGGGTGGCCCGTGCCGGGCTCCATGTGCAGGCTCACGATCGCGATGTGTTTGCGCTCAAAGCCGCCCGCCAGGTTGAAGGCGGGGCTGGTGCCCGTGATGAACTTGGGACGCGGGCCGTTGCCGTAGGCGCTGATGACCAGCGGCTTGTTCTCGTTCATGCCCGCGAATTCGAATCGGCCGAACGAGCCGGTGAAGGTGTCGCCCCGCTTGAAGAGAAGCCAGTCAGGCTGGCCCGAACGCAGCAATGCCATGCCGCGGTCGAGAGACTTCACCGGAGCGGACTCCGACAACCCGTTGTTCGAGTCGTTTCCCTGTGAGCTTGAAACGTAGATCACGCGGCTCTCGGGCGCGGGGGACAGATCGGTCCAGCCCGTCGTGGTGTTGGGTCCCGTGTTGTCGTCGTCATCCCCGCCGCCGCCGCCACCACCGTCGTTGTTGTCACCGGCGTTGTTGTTGTTGCCCCCGCCGCCGCCGTTGCCCGTGCCGTTGTTGTTGTTGCCCCCGGTGAGTTGGGCGATGAGCGCGGTGTAATCGTCCGGGTTGAGAATGCCGTCGCCGTTGGCGTCGGCCCGCATGTCGCCGTCGCGGTAGAGCGCGAGCCACTGGGCGACCTGTCGTGCGATATCGTCGGGCACATCGGGGGGCGTCCAGAGGGTGTTGTCGCCCCCGCCGCCGATGTTGTTATCGCCCGAGCCGTTGTCCGGCGGCCGGACGCCGGTTGGTGTGCCGTTGTTATTCGACCCTGCGGTTGTGGTCGTGCGAGGCACGTAGCGGACGATGCGCTTGCCGTTGGGCAAAGCGATGACGATCCGCTCCATCTCGACGTCATCCCCCGCCGATTGAGCCCCCGCGGGCGCCACAACGGCGCCGGAACTGAGCATGAGTGCGAGCGTTGCCGCTTTCCACTTGCTTGTCAGATTCATTTCGACCTCCCGAACGCCTTGTCAGATCAAGGCTTACGGAGAGATCGACCGCCCAAGGCTCCCCCGTGAGGTGCCGCAGAGTCTCACCGGAGTCCCGAGCCGGTATCCCCATCACAGGGGTTGCCACTCGCACGGACCTTGGAAGCCCTACAGACCCAACACAAACCCGCGCCGGAGGCATTGGATGGGCACTCTGGGCAACGAACCCGCGCCCAAGGCCCGATCATCCGTGCATTGGGCGCAGCGGCCCCTCGCCAAGAATCCGTCGCACAGCCCGCGCGTTCTCGGGCGTGAGCGATGCGAACGAGTACAAACCCCAAGGTCAGAGATCCCCGCCCCGGCGCCGATACCGTCTCTACAACACCAAGCGGAGAACGCGACCAGCATGCCCGATGATCGGACCCAACAAGGAAACGCCCCAAAGGGGCGTCGGTACGCGCTCATCTGCCCCTGCAAGGACGAAGCCGAGCACGCCCAAGCGACCATCAATTCCCTCGCCGCCCAGACCGAGCCCCCCACGCTCTGCCTCTTCGTCGACGACGGCTCCACCGACGACACACCCCGCATCCTCGCCGAGGCCGAGAACACATACCCCTGGTTCAAAGTCCACCACCGCACCAACACCGGCGAGCGCCGCGTGGGCCCGGGCGTGATCGCCGCCTTCAACGAGGGCTACGCGACCATTGATAAGTCGCAGTTCGACTTCGTCTGCAAGATCGACGCGGACCTCGAGTTCCCGCCCCGCTACTTCGAGCTCGTCATGGACAAGATGCACTCCCACCCGCGTTATGGGAACTACTCGGGCAAGCTCTACCTCCGCCTCCCCGATGGCACACTCGAGCCCGAGCCCACCGGCGACGAGAACGCCGTGGGCAACGCCAAGTTCTTCCGCATCGAAGCCTTCGAAGATATCGGGCGCTTCGCCGAGGAAGTCGGCTGGGACGGCATCGACGGGCACATGTGCCGCATGAAGGGCTGGATCGCCCAGAGCGAGGAGCACCCCGAGCTCCGCATCATCCACCGGCGCATGATGGGATCCTCTTATAAAGGTATCTTCCACGGCCGGCAGCGCTGGGGACGCGCCAAGTGGTACATGGGCACCGGGCCCGTCTACATGCTCGCCGTCACCGCGTTCCGCATGAAAGAACGACCCGTCATCATCGGCGGGCTCGGCATCCTCGTGGGCTACCTCAAATCCTGGCTCACCGGCTACCCGCGCCACGGCACGCCCGAGTTCCGCAGGTTCCTCCGCAAATTCGAGCACCGCTCGCTCGTGATCGGCAAGGCCGCCGCCGCGCGCGAAGCCAACGAACGCACCAAACGCGAATGGGACGCCAAACACAACACAGCCCCGACAACCGCGTGATGGACACACCGCAACCCAATCTCGAACCCGAGCGCGTCCGCCTCGCCGGCGGCTGGGTGCACAAGCTCACGATGGACCAGACCATCGACCGCATCGATCACGCGATCGCCTCGCACCAAGGCGGCTGGGTCGTCACGCCAAACCTCGACATCCTCCACAAGCTCACGCACGACGCCTCGTTCGCCAAACTCGTCGAGCCCGCGACCATCCGCGTCGCCGACGGCATGCCGCTCATCTGGGCGAGCAGGATCGCCGGCACCCCCCTGCCCGAGCGCGTCGCGGGCTCCGACCTCGTCTGGCACCTCTGCGAGCGAGCCGCCCTGCGGGGTTACAGCATCTTCCTGCTCGGGGGCGACGAGGGCATCGCCGAGAAGGCCGCTCGCGTGCTCGAAGACAAATACCCGAGCCTTGGCATCGCGGGCACGCACTGCCCGCCTTTCGGATTCGAGAAAGATCCAGAGCAGATGGATCTCATCCGCACAAAGCTCACCGAAACCCGGCCCACCATCGTCCTCGTCGCGCTGGGCTGCCCCAAGCAGGAGCGCCTCATCGACACCCTCCGGCACGACTTCCCCGAAACATGGTTCTTTGGCATCGGGATCAGCCTGAGCTTCGTCACGGGCGACGTCCGCAGGGCCCCGGCGTGGGCGCGCAAACTCGGGCTCGAATGGGCCCACAGGCTCCTCCAGGAACCCGGCAGGCTCGCACGGCGATACCTCGTCGTCGGTATCCCCTTCGCCGCGCGCCTCTTCGCCGGCGCCGCTCTCGCCCGATTCAGGGGATAGGTGTCGCGTCACGCATGTTTGTAATTCCAAGCTTCTCGCATAGACTCAGTCGGTCGCCAAACATGGCGATGACGGAGGAGACGAACCAAGCTTTCACCCCCTATCCAAGCGGGGGACACAGAGATGATCCAACACGCCCCAACCCCGGAGCAGGACTTCCCTGCGGAGCCGATCATGGCCGGTCCTCAGCTGGATACATGCATCCTCCTCGCGGGCGGCCTCGTTCCCTCGCCACTGGCCAAGCAAACCAAACGCCTCACCCTCGAGCTCTGGCTCACCGCCCAGCAGACCGTCTTCGGCCGCTGGTGTGACCTCCTCGACCACCTCGCCGAGCAGGCGGGCGTCGGCAAGCCCGCCATCCGCGTCGTCCACAGCGGCCCGCCCTACGAACCCACGCACAGCCTCACCGACGAACGCTTCGAGGTCCGCACCATCGCCGAGCCCGACGAGTTCCGCGGCCCCGCGGGCGTCCTGCGCGACGTCACGCGCAAGGACAATCCGGACTCGCTCATCCTCGTCGCCGAGGGCGCCAGGTACATCGCCGGCTCCCTCGTCCACCTTATGCAGGACTGGAACCTCTACGAGCCCGACATCCTCATCTCCCGCTCCCCCGACGGCTCACCCGCGGGCATCATGCTCATGCGCTGCTCGGCGCTGGCCAACGTGCCCGACGCCGGTTATATGGACATCAAGGAGCAGTGGCTCCCGCGCTGCATCGCCGAGGGCCTGAAAGTCCGGACGTCGGCGACGCTCAACTTCATGCCCTTCCCGCTCCGCACGCGTGAGCAGTTCCTGTCCGCCTCCTCGGTCGCCGTCGGGCAATCCTGCCCGATCAACGACAGCCCGCCCGTTCTCGGACCGCTTCGTCCTCTGACACGGACTCTGGACAAATCGCGCATCGCCGACGACGCGCGGGTGGCGCGGGACGCGATTGTCGCCGATGCTGTAGTCATGCCCGGGGCCAAAGTGGGCGCCGGCGCGATCGTTGTGCGGTCGTTGGTCTGCCCGGGCGCGGTTGTGCCCGCCGGGGCGGTGGTCGTCGACAGTGTGGTTTCTGCGGAGTGAACACTCCGTCTCGTGCAAGGGGAACTGGGCTCGATGCTGCTGATCCGGAACTGGCGATTGCTCGATTGCGCAACCCTGGCGGTGCTCCTCATCGCCGCGGTCGCCGCGTCGTTCAACGCCTGGGCTGACATCTTCAGCCATGGCTGGCACGACCCCGAGCAGTCGCACGTTCTCCTCGCCATCCCCGTCGCCGCCTGGCTTTTCTGGCTCCGCCGGGGCCGGATGATCCGCTGCAAACCCAGGGCTTCCATCCTCGGCCCCATCGTCATCCTCGCGGCCTGGGGCATCGGCGAGCTCGGCCTGCGCCACTCACGCGATGTCCTCTGGCACTTCTCCGCCCTCCTGCTCCTGCTCGGGTGCGTGCTCTCCGTCGCCGGCTACAAGCCCATCATCAAGATGGCCGTCCCCGCCACGGCCCTCGTGTTCCTGCTCCCCGTGCCCGCGCTCATCCGCCTCGAAATCGCCCAGCCTCTGCAAGAAATCAGCGCCCGCTGCTCGCAGTACCTCCTCGATCTCTTCGGCGTCCCCGTCGTCCGCACGGGCAACGCCCTGATCATCAACGGCCACAACGTCGTCATCGCCGAGGCCTGCAACGGCATGCGCATGGTCGCCGCCCTCTTCGTCGTCACATACACCTTCGCCTTCTCCATCCCCGCTCGCCCCACGGTCCGGGCCCTGCTGCTCGCCTCCAGCCCGCTCCTGGCGGTCGTCGTCAACATCCTGCGCCTCATGCCCACCGTGTTGTTCTACGGCTACGCGAGCGAGAGCACCGCCACCGCCTTCCACGACCTCTCGGGCTGGTTCATGATGGTCATCGCCCTGCTCGTTCTCTGGTCGATCATGCGGCTCCTCCGCTGGATGGAGTTGCCCGTCCTCAACTACGGAGCAATGCGCGAATAGCCATGCCACGGATCATCTCCAACCCGATCAAGCGTCTCGTCATCCCCGCGATCTCGGGCGGGCTTCTCGTCGCGCTCGTGGCAATGGGCACGCTCAACCCATCGCCCCCTGAGAACGTCGAGGGCTACTTCGAGTCCGTCGCCCGCACCATCGACCGGATGCCCTACCGCGTCGGACGCTGGATCGGCTCCGACCTGTCCAGCGCCCCGCCGCAGGTCCTGGAGATGCTCAGGCCCAACCGCGTGCTCCACCGGGGCTATTCGACGGAAAGCGACCGTTTCCGGCTCGTCGTCGTGCACTGCACCGACGTCCGCGACATGCAGGGCCACTACCCCATGCGGTGCTACCCGGCGACGGGCTGGACGCCCAAGGGCTCCGAGACGGTTCAGGCGACGTACGCGGGCCAGAACCGCGATCTGACGATTTTCCGCTTCGAGCGGACGGGCGACTTCGGCAAGCCCATGCAGATCACCATCGGCCTTTTCTTCGCATTGCCCACGCAGGGCATGCCCGAGCCCGCGCAGGCGATCTACGCTGATCTGACCGGCGTACGCGGCGCCTCGGAAAACCGCAGGCGAAACCTGCTGGGCTCGGCTCAGATTCAAATCATCTTCGATACCGACAGGCCAAGCGAAGATGTCATCAGGGTGCTGGAAGAAATCGACCCAGCGCTCGACCCGGTGATCGAGGCCGTGGCGGAGGGACTCAATTGAGCAATCACATGCACGACCCAGACGCCCCGATGCGCAAGCAAACGCCCGAGGAGTTCATCCCCCTGGGCGCCGAGGACCAGGCGCTCGACCTCGTCACACTCGCCAAACGCTCCATCCGCGGCCGCGTCCCGCTCACCATCGGGCTCGCCCTTGGGCTCGGACTCCTCTTCGCCGTCGTCGGGTACACGCGCAAGGGGCTGGAATTCCAGAGCCGCGTGACGGTCTATGTGCGCGAAAACCTTGAGACAGTCACCGGCGGGGAAATGAACCTCGACGGCGGCGGCCGCTTCTCCGACTACGTCGAACGCAAGTCTCTCGAGTTCGAGTCCAACGACGTGCTGCTGCTCGCCGCGGACAACCCGGAGCTTCAGGCCGCCGGCTGGCCCAAGGCGGACCGCGGGGCGAGCAAGCTCCGCGAAGCC
This sequence comes from Phycisphaerales bacterium, assembly GCA_041742315.1. Lineage (GTDB taxonomy): Bacteria > Planctomycetota > Phycisphaerae > Phycisphaerales > UBA1924. The sequence goes on from JBGSIX010000173.1 coordinate 12,598, forward strand.
ATCACCATCGATTTCAAGAAGAACAAGTCGTACTTCACGGCGACGAGCACAACCACCGACCCGAAGACCGCGCGCGAAGCCCTGGTCGCGACACTCGATGCCTTCCAGAAACAGGAAGAAGCCAAGAACAGCATCGCCAAGCAAGAGGCCGAACTGACCAGACTCATCCGCGATCACGAGACCAACATCCAGGGCCTGCGCAACTCGATCCAGCTCGCCACCGAGCAGTACGGCACGACCGATCTCACACTCCTGATCAAGGGTCTCGAAGAAGATCGAGGGAGCGTTCAGAAAGAAATCGAGGATCTCCAGATCGAAATCGCTCAGCGCGAGAGTCAAGCTCCGATCGAGCGACCGGAGGTCGTCGATCCCTCACAGCTTCGCCCTGAACAGATGGTCGATCAGGACGCTCAGCTTGCGTCGCTCGTTCGAGCTCGCGACCAGATCAGAGCCGAGATCGAGTTTCTGATCGAAACCCAGGGCTCTCGGTACCCCCAGGTCGAAGAGAAACGAAATCAAGAGGACATTCTGAATCGCCAGATCAATTCCCGTGCGGAAGCCGTCCGCATTGCCATGCAACAGGGCGAGAAATCCGTTCCACCGCAGGCTCTGACGCTCAAGGGCTTGTACGACACACTCAACGTCAAACTCCAACAGCGCGCCAAACGCGACGAGCGGCTCAAAGAACTCCGCGCCGTCAACGAAAACATCTCCAAGGACCAAGGGAGCCTTGAGCGTCTGACAATCACCCGCAACGAACTCGAGAGCAGGCGTGAGAACCTCCGCCTGAACCAGCAGCGCCGCCAGGAGGGCCGCATCGAGATCGTCAGCCCCCCCTCCGCCGCCGCCAAAGCCCCCGACAAGCGGCCGATCCTGGCGGGCATGGGATTTGTCGCCGGCGCGTTCATGGGCGTCGCAGGAGTCGTCGCGCTGGGCTCCGTCCGCCGCGAGTTCCGCTACGTCGACGACCTCGAAACCATCCGCTCGCTCCCGCCGCTCCTGGGCACCCTCCCCGAGCTCGAGCGCCACGACCCGGAGAACGAGCGCATCGCAGCCGTCAGCGTCCACAACCTCCGCAACACGCTCCAGTCCATCCAGGGCTACGGCGACAACACTTCCGTCGTCATCGCCTGCACCAGCGCCGAGCCGGGCGACGGCAAAACCACGCTCATCCAATCCCTGGGCGCCTCCTACGCGCTCACCGGGCTCCGCACCATCCTCGTCGACATGGACCTCGTGGGCGGAGGCCTGACCGCCCGCCTCGGGCTCACCGGACGAAGGGGCGTCGCGGACCTGCTGACCGGGCTCGAACCCACCAAGTGCATCAAGCACACCCAGACCGACAAGCTCTACGCCATGCCCATCGGCGACTCGAGCAAGTGCCGACCCGAGCAGCTGGCCAGCCGACCCATCCAGCAGGTCATCGACTGGCTCCGCGAACGCTTCGACGTCATCCTCATGGACACGGGCCCGGTGCTGGGGAGCCTCGAAGCGGGCATCGTGACGGCCTCGGCCGACCAGGTGCTCCTCGTCGTCGCTCGCGGGCAGGCCGACAACGTCGTGCAGGCCGCCGTCGCCAGGCTCGA
>JBGSIX010000174.1:0-3804 GCA_041742315.1 Phycisphaerales bacterium
CTGCTCAGCGGGCTCGCGGTCCTCACTCGGGCGGATCGCAAAGTTCAGCGCCACCGCGCCGACCAGGAAGAGCACAAACACGCTCACGGTCGCGATCGTCAGCGCATCGCCCGTCTTGGCGCCGAAGGCCGTCTGACCCGAGCCGCCGCCCGCGCCGAACGCGCCGCTCAGCCCGCCGCCCTGGGGCCGCTGGATCAGGATGATCAGCACCAAAAGCAGGCAGACGAACAGGAACCCGACCGTCGCCAGCCCAACCGCCCAGGTCGCAAGGCCCAATGTCAGCACACTCGTCACCATCGTCATCGCCACCTTTGCTCGCTCGTCCCGGTCCTCGGGCTGCAACTCTAGCGCTGCCGGGCAGATGCATCCCATGCGAAACGCTCGGGGCTTTACGAGCCGCCCGCGTGAGCGGGCGGTCTTGAGGGGGAGGGAGGACAGCCCGCTCACGCGGGCGGCTCGCTTTTGGGGGCGCTTCGTCGGGGCGGGGAATTTAGAGCGCCGCAGCCTTGGCGATCGCCGAGAAATCCTCGACCTTCAGGCTCGCCCCGCCGATCAGCCCCCCGTCGATGTCGGGCTGGGCAAAGAGCGTCGCAGCGTTGGAGGGCTTGACCGACCCGCCGTAGATAATCCGCGTCCGCTGGGCGACCTCATCGCTGAACATCTCGACCAGCAGGCCCCGGATGAAGGCGTGGGCCGCCTGGGCGTCCTCGGGGCTGGCCGTCTTGCCCGTGCCGATGGCCCAGACGGGCTCGTAGGCGATGACGACCTTCTCCATCTGCCGGAGCCCGACATCCGCTAGGCCCGTGCGGAGTTGCCGCTCGTTGACCGCGTTCGTCTTGCCCGCCTCGCGCTCGTCGAGCGTCTCGCCGATGCAGAGCACACAGGTCAGCCCGCCCTCCAGGATCGCCCGGACCTTGGCGTTGACCAGCTCGTCGCTCTCGCCGATGACGTGCCGACGCTCCGAGTGACCCGCCAGCGCGTGCGCACAGCCGCAGTCCTTGGCCATCGCGACGCTGATCTCGCCCGTAAAGGCCCCGTCCGGCTCGTAGTAGAGGTCCTGCGCCCCCGTCCGGATCGAGGACGGCCGCGACCGGAGGATGCTCTTGACCCCGATCAGATAGGGCGCCGGCGGGAAGACCACGATCTCCACCTTGCCCTGCACCGGGTCGCACGAGTCCACCACGCCCCGCGCCAAAGCGCTCGACGAGTCGACCGACGAGTTCATCTTCCAGTTGCCACCGACGTAGGGCTTGCGGTCAGACACTCTGCTCTCCAATCAGATCGATAGCTCGGCTGTACACACAAGGGGATCGGCTGACAGGGGTGTATACCGTCAGCCCTTGGGCCCAGCGTTCTTCACCGCGTCGGTCATCTCGAACTTCGCCGCGTTCTCGCGGAACTTCGCCGCCAGTTCCTTCGCCTTCGCGTCGTACGCCGAGCCATCGGCCCACGTGTCGCGGGGCCTCAGCACCTCGCTGGGCACCCCCGGCACGCTCACCGGGATACCCAGCCCGAAGATCGGGTCGGCCTCGGTCTTCACGTCCCTGAGCGACCCGCTCAGGATCGCCGTCACCATCGCGCGGGTGTACTTCAGACTGAACCGCTTGCCCGTGCCGTAGGGCCCGCCCGTCCAGCCCGTGTTCAGGAGCCAGACGTTCGCGCCGTGCCTCGCGATCCGCTCGGCGAGCATCTTGGCGTACTCGACCGGCTGACGTGGCATGAACGGCCCGCCGAAGCAGGGGCTGAAGTTGGGCTCGGGCTCCTTCACACCCGCCTCGGTGCCCGCGAGCTTCGAGGTGTACCCGTTGATGAAGTAGTACATCGCCTGCTCGGGCGTCAGCTTGCTCATCGGGGGCATCACGCCGAAAGCGTCGGCGGTCAGGAAAATCACGTTCTTGGGGTGGCTCCCCATGCTCGGAATCTTGGCGCCCGGGATGAAGTCCACCGGGTACGTCACCCGCGTGTTCTCCGTCAGCGAGCCGTCGGTGTAGTCGGGCTCGCGGCCCTCGGTCATCGCCACGTTCTCAAGCACGGACCCGAACTTGATCGCGGCATAGATCTCGGGCTCGCCCTCGGGCGAGAGATTGATGCACTTGGCGTAGCACCCGCCCTCGAAGTTAAAGACCCCGTCGGGCCCCCAGCCGTGCTCGTCGTCGCCGATGAGCGCCCGGTTCGGGTCGGCGGACAGCGTCGTCTTGCCCGTGCCGCTGAGCCCGAAGAAGAGCGCGACATTGGACGGGTCCTGCTTGTCGACGTTGGACGAGCAGTGCATCGGGAACACGCCCACCTCGGGCATGTCGAAGTTCATCGCGTAGAAAATGCTCTTCTTGATCTCGCCCGCGTACTTGGTGCCCAGGATGACAACGGTGCGCTTCTCGAGCGACTGCACGATGATCGTCTTGTTCGTGACGCCAAGCGCTCCGCACTCTTCGTCCGTCAGCAGGCGTTTGCCCGCGTTGAGGATGGTCCAGTCGTGCTTCCAATCGGTCGAGCCGCCCGCAGCCTCGGATCCCTGCTTGATGAAGAGCGTGCTGGCAAAGAGCGAGTGCCACGCCTGCTCCGTCACGACGCGCACGCCAAGGCGGTGCTTGGGGTCCGCGCCCGCGAAGCCCTCGAAGACGTAGAGCCGGTCCTGCTTGTTCAGGTGCTTCGTCGCAATCTGCTCGGCAACGGCGAACTGCTCGGGCGTGACGGGCTGGTTGACCTTGCCCCACCAGATCTTGTCATGGATACCCGGGGTGTCCTCGAGGTACTTGTCCTTGGGGCAGCGTCCGGTGTACGCGCCGGTCTTGCAGACCAGAGCCCCATTGGCGGCCAGCGTGCCCTCGCCGCGGCGGATCGCATCCTCGATCAGCTCCGCGGGGGTCAGGTTCACCGAAGTCCGGCTGGCGGACAGATCCAACTTCTCCATCGCTTCGATCGACACTTTTCGCCTCCCCCGGCTGAGCCCGGGCCTCCGCCCGGCACCGTTGTATGCAATGCAAGAAGAGACACTAGACCCGTCCCCGCAGATCGGCCAATCCGCTGGGCCACCATTGACCCCTTGCCTCTGTCATCCGTATCGTTCTTTCCTGCCTGAGCCGGACAAAGACCGGTTCGGGCCAGACGGTGGCCGTAGCTCAGTTGGCAGAGCACAAGGTTGTGATCCTTGGGGTCGCGGGTTCAAATCCCGTCGGTCACCCTTTCCCCGCAAGTCACCCCGGTCGGTCCAGAATCAGGCCGCGCTGCGGCCCGTGGCTTGGTCTTTCCGATCCGGATCAGTCAGGTTCAGGCTCACCTCGCGGGCCATGGGCACCACCAGCGCCAGCTCCGTCTGCCCGCCGTCGGTCGTCAGCTCCAGCTTCCCACCCATCACCTCGGCCAGCTGTCTGAGCAGCGAGAGCCCACTCGGCGCACCCGGGGCCGACTCACTGGGCGCCGAGACCGGCCCGCCCTTGACCCTGACGACCAGCGCCTGGTTCGGCTCCTGCCCGCGGACGCTCGCCACCGCGACCATCTCCCGGGTCGAGCACCGCGAAAGCGCGACATCGAGCAGCTCGCAGCACGCCAGCTTCACGAGCCGTGCGTCCGCCTCGAACGAATCGGGGAGCGTGCCCTCCTGCGTGATCTTGAGCGTGACGCCCCGCGCCTTGGCCTTGCCCACGAACCGCTCGCCCACGTGGCGCAGCACCGCCGCCGGCTCGCAGTGTGCCAGGCTCGGCTTGAGTGTCCCCGACACGAGCCTGCCCGAAACCTCGGCCCGATCCGCCTCGCTCACCAGCTTCTCGAGCCCCTCGGCGAGCTGGGTCTGGCCCTGCGAGCGGG
>JBGSIX010000175.1:0-3785 GCA_041742315.1 Phycisphaerales bacterium
ACCTCGTCGTCCGGCACGGGCGCACCCGGCAGCGGGCAGGAGGCCCCGAGCTGCTTGGCGGCCAGGGCCCGATATCGCGACAGGGTGCGGTCTCCCTCGAAGCTGAGCAGGTCGAAGTCCTCGTTGAGGATCAGGACGACGGGCACGCGGAGGCCGCCGCAGAGTTTGATGCGCTCGGCCAGGTCGGAATGCTCGTCGCGGTCGATGTAGCGGGCGGTGAGCTTGTCGGAGGCTTGGGCGATGGCGTCGATGAATGGGACCTGCTGGACGCAGTCGCCGCACCAGACGCCGGAGACGACAAGGATGTTCAGGGGGCGGACAAACGAGGCGACGAGGTCGCGCTGGGCGTCGGTCAATCCGGCCCGGGCGCGGAACGCGGCCCAGGCTTCCTGCTGGGCGGGCTTGCCCGTGGCGGCGTAGTCGTCGTAAGCGAGGCCCGCGGCGAACTTGGCTTCGAGCGTGGCGTTGTCGATGGTGTGGTTCAAGCGGTGATCCTTGCTGGGGTTGGTGGCGTATTGTTGGTCATGGACGGGGCCCAGTCAGTTCGGATCAACTTCGGCCGCCCGGTGTCGCTCTTCCCGCTGGATGTGGTGCTGTTGCCCCAGCAACCGATGGCCCTGCACATCTTCGAGCCGCGGTACCGCCAGATGGTGGACAACGAGCTGGACGGCGCGGGCCAGATTACCATCGCCACGCTGGACCCCAAGCGTCCGGCGGACGCGCACGGCCGCCCCGCGATCCGGCCGGTGGTGTGCATCGGGCAGATCGTCACGCACGAGCGCCTGGCGGATGGGCGTTTCAACATCGTGCTGCACGGCCTGTGCCGGGCCCGGGTGGTTCAGGAGTTCCCTGCGGGGGATGGGTATCTCTACCGCCGTGCGGAGCTTGAGCCGTTCGGCGATGAGGGGGCCGAGGTGGCCGTGGCGTCGGGCGCGATGGAACGCCTCCGCGGCTGGGTGGATGACGAGCTGGAGAGCGGGGCGTTGTCCAAGCTGCGGATCGCCGAGCAGGTGCTGACCTATGTCCGCAACGGGCTGATTCCGACGCCGGTGCTGTTGGATGTGGTCGGGTTCACGCTGGTGTCGGGACGCGAGCCGCGGTACCGGATGCTCAGCGAGGCCAGCCCGGAGGCACGGACCAAGATGCTGGCCCGCGAGCTGTCCCGGCTGTCGACCACGATCCGGGCGGCGGTGGAGCAGCACCCGGAACGCTGGCCCAAGGGCATGAGCTGGAACTGAGGCGGGCGGCCTGACCGCGGGTCTCAGACGCCCTGCATGCCCTGGATGAACGAGTTCGCCTCGTCGATCGAGCGGTTGAGCTCGTCGATCAGCGTCGAGATCTCCGTCTCCAGCTCGGTCACGGTCGTCTCGAGGCTGGCGATGGCGCGGGCGTTGAGGTTGTGCTTGAGGAAAAGGATCTGGTCGTTGAAGGCGGTGATGACCGGGTCCATGCGGCTCTCGGCCTTCTTCATCGCCTCGAGCAACTGGCGGTAGCGCACACGGGTCGCCTGGAGTTGCTCGGCGCTGGCCCCGCGGAGGGTCTCGGACGAGTACTGGGCCAGTTCCTGGTCCCACTCGCGGAACATGGCGTTGGCGATCCGCTCGACCGATGCGATCTTGTCGCGGACGAGCTGGGCCCGTGCCGCGGAGGTGTCCGACTCGTCCTTGAGCTTGTTGTACTGGCGCTCGAGGTCGCCGCCGTTGTAGCCGGTGATGGACTTGAACTCGTCGAGGGTGGTGGCGAACTGCTCCTTGGCCTTCTGCTGGGCGTTGCGGGTGTCCTTGACCTCGTCGACGAGCTGCTCGCGTTTGGCGTAGCCGAGCGACTCTTTCATCTTGATGGACGCGCTGGCGCAGCCGCTGACGCACAGGGGGGCCAGAAGGGCGGCGGACAGGGCGGCGAGCAGGGTGGTGGTGCGCATGGTCGGGTTCCTTCCGTGGATCGTTGCGCAAGCATACGGCCGCCGCGCGGGGTGGGTGCCGCGCCCCGGGAACCTATCATCGGCCATGAGCCAGACGCTGATGGAACCCGGGCTTTCGCCGTTCACCGTGGCCGGACGGACATTCCGGTCCCGCCTGTTTGTGGGCACGGGCAAGTACGCCTCGATGGAGGTGATGCGGGAGGCGTTGGACGCGTCGGGGTCGGAGGTCATCACCGTGGCCGTCCGGCGTGAGCGGTTGTTCAATGCCGAGGGTCGCAGCCTGCTGGAGTACCTGGACCTGGGCCGGTACACCGTGCTGCCCAATACCGCGGGCTGCTTCACGGCGGAGGACGCGGTCCGCGTCGCCCGGCTGGGGCGTGACCTGCTGGAGCAGCTCGACAATCCGGGCGCCAACTGGGTCAAGCTGGAGGTGCTGGGCGACAAGCGGACGCTTTTGCCTGACCCGATCGGCACGGTCGAGGCCGTGGAAACGCTGGTCAAGGACGGGTTCCAGGTGCTGTGCTATACCTCGGACGACCCGATCGTGGCCAAGCGGATCAAGGACGCGGGGGCGGCGGCGGTGATGCCCGCCGGGTCGCCCATCGGCTCGGGCCAGGGCGTGCTGAACCCCAACGCCATCCGCATCTGCCTCGAATACCTCAAAGACGGCGACCCCGACTATCCGGTAATCGTCGACGCCGGCGTGGGCACCGCCAGCGACGTGAGCGTGGCTATGGAACTGGGCGTCGACGGCGTGCTGTTGAACACGGGCATCGCCCACGCCAAAGACCCGCTCGGCATGGCCCGCGCCATGCGCCTGGCCACCGAAGCCGGCCGCCTGGCCTTCCTTGCCGGCCGCATCCCCAAGAAGCTCTACGCCACCGCCAGCAGCCCCATGGAAGGGCGGATTGCGTAGGTTCCGCTCGCCGAGCGGAACTTCCGCAGGGCGGAAGGCGGAGGGGGAAGGATGGGATAAAGCTGGGGCGGCAGTTGTACTGCCGCCCCGAGAACGCCGCTTGCGGCTTGGCACGCAGGCCTTTCCTTCCGCCTTCCGCCTTCCCCCCTCCCCCTTCCGCCCTACCATCCACCCGCCACCGGCTGCCCGCTGATGCGGAGGTAGATCACCGGAGCCAGCAGCCACATGAAGGGCGCGGTGGCCAATGCGCCCAGGCCGCACGTAACGCTGTTGATGACGCCCGTGGCGATGCCCGCCGCGAGCCACGTCAAGAAGAGCATCAGCTTGTTGCCCGCGGTGATCTGCCGCGAAAGTTGCAGCGATTCGAGCACGCCGGCGTTCCGGTCGATGATCAGAAAAATGGCCTGCGAGAACATGATGCCGGCGATGATGATCACCACGTAGCCGAAGAGCAGGCCCGCCGTCATCAGAAAACCGCCGAACGACGGGGAGATCAGCCACATGATGGCCCCCGGCAAGACGCACGCGCCCAACACCAACCACGAGCCTGCCGACAGCAGCAGGTTCGTCAGCAGAACGGTAATGAACTGCGGACCGCCGCGGAAGAGTTCCCCCAGTTCGGGCCGGTCGCCTCGCGCGACCAAGATGAAGAAGCGGAGTGCTCCGCAGAGCATCCAGGCCACGAAAAGCATCCACGCCAGGAAGCCAAAGAAGGAAAGTACGATCCCCAGGAAAACGGCCTTGCCGCCGAAAACCATGAAGAACATCGGCAGGAAGAACAGCAGGGCAAACGTACCGCCGATTGTCAGCGACGTTATGATTCCCGCCAGCAAACACGTCCCCCACTCGACCTTGAAGATCTCCCACGTCGTGCGGAGCACGTCGCCGACGTCGATCCGCGCAGACTGCACCGGGCCGGCCGCAGCAGCCGGGGCCGCCGCCGGATAC
>JBGSIX010000176.1:0-4273 GCA_041742315.1 Phycisphaerales bacterium
CGAGCGCGCCGGCGAGCCGATCTCGGGTTTGGCCCCCTGGCTTGAGGCGCGGGCGAACAGGCCCAAGGCTGTGCTGGGCGTGACGAATGGGCCGCTCGCGCACGTCACGAGCGACCGCACCGCCAACGAGGTGTACGCCGAGCGATTGCTCCACGCGCGCCGTGTGAAGGACAACGCCGAGATCGATCTGATGCGGGCTGCCTGCAACGCGACGGCACGGGGCTTCGCCCGCGCGCGCGAGTTCGCCAAACCAGGCGTCACCGAGCGCGAGATCGAGATCGAGATGCAGGCCGAGTGCTTCCGCGCGGGCGGCGAGAAGATGGGCTACCACAACATCGTCGGCTCCGGGCCCAACGCCGCCGTGCTCCACTTCTCCCCGAGCTCGCGCCAGGTGCAGGAGAACGAGTTCGTCCTGATCGACGCGGGCTGCCAGGTCGAGGGCTACACCGCCGACGTCACGCGCACCTTCGTCGTCGGCAAGCCCAGCACCCAGCAGACCGAGCTCCACGGCATCGTCAAAGAGGCACTCGAATTCGGAAACAGCAAATGCGTTCCGGGCCAGGAGTGGCGCGAGCTGCACCTCCAATGCGCGCTGCTCATGGCCAAGGGGCTGGTTTCGCTCGGGATTCTCAGGGGTGAGCCGCAGGGACTCGTCGAGCGCGACGCCCACGCGCTCTTTTTCCCGCACGGGCTTGGCCACCTCGTGGGGCTGGGTGTCCGGGACGCGAGCGGCTATTTGCACGGGCGCGAGCGCTCCAAGCGTTTCGGCTTCGCCTTCCTCCGCATGGACCTCCCGCTCGAAAGCGGTTACATCACCACCGTCGAGCCGGGCTTGTACTTCATCGAGCCCCTGCTCCGCGACCCGAAACGCCGGGAGAAATTCGCCGAGGACGTGAACTGGGACGAGGTCGACCGCTGGATCGGGATCGGCGGCGTGCGGCTCGAGGACAACTTGCTTGTGACCGATTCGGGCCCGGTGAACCTGACCAAGAGCATCCCGCTCTCGATCTGACCCGTGAATCCAGAGGGGAAACTGCGAATCAAACGGGCTGAACCACTAGGGTCCGTTGCACGCCGTCGCTAAGCACAAACCCCGATTGAGCAGGGTGCTGCTGTCTCGTACGTTACGAATGAGAAGAAACGGCATTGTCTGCCGCAGTAGTACACAGACAGGAAAACTCAAAGATGAGATCCCAATGGAAAGCAACATGTGTTGCCGCAGCTATCAGTGCGGGCATGGCCGGTGGTCAGACCTATTCATTCGACACATACGTGCATGGCGAAATCATGCAAGGCAAGGCCCTGCCAGGGATGTCTGTTTCTGCCACCAACCCAAATCGAGCGTTCAACCTGCTGGCTGTGTTCGACACCCAAACCCTCAACCCCACGTCCGACCCCGACTTGGTAGGTCCGCCGTGGTCAGGTGGCAATCTTTCCACCCCGGTGCAGGTCGTGCTCGGCAACACACTCATTATCGCCGAGAACAACTTTGGCGCGGCGGATGGCATACTCGATGATCCGGACGATGAGTCGAGCCGTCCCGCCGGGACGATCAATCTTGAGTTTGCCTCCGATGTGGCCTTCTTCGGTCTGGATGTCATCGATATCGAAGGTGGCGTCGAGGCCATGAGCTCGATCGATTTCTACCTCAACGGCTTCATTGTCGGAACGCTCGAGTTCGCCGATCTCATCGATCCCCTTTCGCCCCACTTTGATCCAACGATCGAGTTCGGGAACCAGACCGCCAACCGCATTCGGCCCGTCACGGCCGCGAGCTTCAAAGCCTCCGCGTTCGACCGCGTATCTATCAATGTTGGCGGCTCTTCCGCCTATGACAACTTTGTTATCCCGGCCCCGGCAACGGCCGGCGTCTTCGGCGTGCTGGCGATAGTGGGACTCCGTCGCAAACGCTGAACTCTCTCTGTGCCCCCCTAAGAGCCCCGGGATGTTCTGCAAGGAATGCCCCGGGTGCTTCATTTTTATTGCTCCATTCGCCTCCGGGCGATATTTCTGCCCGCTGATGATCGCCTCGGCCTGACCATGTGAAGCCCCGCCAACACAGTGCGCTCGGAGTGTTAGGTTTCGATGGGCATCCTGAGGGACGGGACGTAGAGCATCTCGCGGGCGATCTAGGGGCAAAAAATGACCGTTTCTCTGCCCCGAAACGCGATTGTATTCAATCCGCATGCGCTTTCGTGACACAACGTCCATAACGGATTATCTTTGACCCCCGAAGGGATTTCATATCGGGGGTCCTCAGCCCCCGAGGGGGTAGCACAATGGATTGTTCGCTTCGCGTCATCGGCGCCGCCGGTGTGGTCTTGGTCGCTCTGCCCGCATCCGGACAGATCTACGATTTCAACACACTGGTCCACGGCGAGATCATCACCAACCAGTTCGAGCCCGCGCTCACGATCACGGGCACCAACCCGAACCGCGCCTTCGACATCATCGCGGGCTTCAACACGCAGTTCCTCGGCTCGACCGCCGACCCTGATCTGCAGGGTCCGCCCTGGTCAGGAGGGAACCTGGCCGTGTCCGATGACGCCGTCGCCATCGGCACCGCGCTGATCATCGCGCAGAACAACCGCGACATCGACAACGACGGCATCCTCGACGCGCCCAACGACGAGGGCAGCAACCCCGCCGGCACGATCGACCTCGCCTTCGCCACGCCCATCTCGCACTTCGGCTTCGACGTCGTCGACATCGAGGGCGTCGTGCAGGAGGGCTCGTCGCTTGATTTCTACCTCGGCGGGAATCTTCTCGGGTCCGTCGATTTCATGCTCTTTACCGACAACTTCTCGGTCTACTTCGACCCGACCGTCGTGTTCGGCGATCACCACGCCAACCGCATCCAGCCCATCCCCGCCAGCAACTTCAACGCCGCGGGTTTCGACCGCGTCGTGATCAACGTGGGCGGCTCGTCCGCGTTCGATACGTTTGTCGTGCCCGCGCCGGCCTCGGGTGTGCTCGCTGCAGCGGGAGCCGCGGCCCTGCTCCGCCGAAAGCGTTGACGCCGCAGGGAAACGCCGGTATCTTGCCCGCTGATGACCGCCTCGGCCTGACCATGTGAAGCCCCGCCAACCCCGTGCGCCCGGAGTGCGCGCACAATCTACCCCGGCGGACCCATCGTCAGGCACTCGATTCCTCATCCGAATCCACACGCCCACCCCGGCTCCCCGGGCGACGTGCTCAGCGAGTCATCCTTCCAATGTCGAACAAGAACTTCCGGCGCCAGCGCCGCCACGAAGCCGACGGCTTCACCTGCATCCACTGCAAACTCCAGGTCCCCGGCCAGGCCTGGGGCACCAAACACCGCAACCACTGCCCCGCGTGCCTCCATAGCCGACACGTCGACGAACGCCCGGGCGACCGCGCCAGCGCGTGCCGGGCGCCGATGAAGCCCATTGCGATCGAGGCGAGGGCCGACGGCGAATGGGCGGTCGTGCACCGCTGCCGAAGCTGCGGCGAGATCCGCGTGAACCGGATCGCGGGGGATGATTCGGAGACGGCGCTGCTGAGGTTGGCGTTGAGGCCGCTGGCGCGGCCGGCGTTTCCGTTGGATGATGCGAGGTGATTTTGAAAATGAGAGGCTGTGGTCTGCCTCCCTCTCCCCACCGGGGAGAGAGCCGGGGAGAGGGGCTACTTATCTTCATTCTTCTTCATCTCCTCCACCCGCTCTTCAACCACACGCCGAATCGTCGACAGCACGCCGTCCATGTTCGCCGTGACATCCCCTGCCGAGATCCGCATCACCATGTACCCGCGATCGGCAAGTTCCGCGTCTCGCATCCGATCCTGCTCGCGCCGCTCAACGTGGTAGATCGAATCCACATCGACGACAAGCATCGCCTCCGCGCAGCAGAAATCCACGACATACGGCCCGATCGGGTGCTGCCGACGAAACTTGATCCCCGCCAGCCGCTTGGCGCGCAGCTTCGACCACAGCACACCCTCGGGCGGCGTCTGGTCTCGCCGAAGCCTGCGGGCTCGGTCGGTGTTGTACGTTTCTTTCCGCGACACGAAGAGAGGATACAGAAATCGAGCAGGTGGTTCCTCCTTCTCCCCGCCGGGGAGAAGGTGTCTGCGCAGCAGACGGATGAGGGGTCTTCGCCTTGACGTTGATCTGTACCGAAGACCCCTCTCCCCAGCCCTCTCCCCGGTGGGGAGAGGGAGCAGGACTTTCCTCCTTCTCCCCGCCGGGGAGAAGGTGTCTGCGCAGCAGACGGAAGAGGGGTCTTTGCCTTGACGTTGATCTGTACCGAAGACC
>JBGSIX010000177.1:0-2530 GCA_041742315.1 Phycisphaerales bacterium
CGCCGCCGCCGTCCTCGACGTACTGCCTGATCGCGACCTGCTGCGCCTCGCTGAACGCGTACGCGGGCACGTTGCAGAGCACCACCGCGTCGTACGCGTTGAACTCGACAAGCGACGTGGGCGCCCGGTCCGCCAGCACCGCGTCCACGCCGATCCGCTCGGCCTCGAGCGCCGACACAAACTCCGCCGACTCGCGCTCGCTCTCGGCGATCACGAGCACCTTGCCCTCGCCCGAGAAGAACGTGATCGAGCCCGCGCTGTTGTTCTCGTCGATCACATCCCCGATGCCGCGCTCGCTCTCGGCGGGCTCGAACACCGCCGAGATCTCCTGAGGCCCGCGCCGCGTCACGCCCAGAGGCACAAGCAGCGTGTTCGACCCCGCCTCGAGCCTGACCGACACGCCGAGCCCCGGACCCGACGCGTCCAGATCGATCGGCGTCCCGTTGATCAAAACCGTCAGCGTGCCCTCGGTCTGGCGCGTCGCCTGGATCGTCACGCGCGCGTTGATCAGCTCGCCCATCCGAGCCGTCGTCGGCGTCTCCACACGCTCGACGATCACCTCGCCCTCGTACCGGTACGTCAGAGGCAGCACGTCGATCGGCACGCCCATCGCCCGCGCCGTCTCCGCCGCCGCCAGCAAACTCCCGTCCGTCTCGTTCCCGTCCGTGACAACAAGAAGCCGGTACGCCGCGTCGCTGGGCCTGATCGCCAGCGCCATCCGCACCGCCTCTTCGAGGTTCGTCCCCTCCGTCGAGCCGATCGTCTCCGCCTGGAGCGATTCGCGCAGGGCGCTCGGCAGGCTCTGCACGTACGCCGTCCGCGCCGCGGTAACGCCGCCCAGCAGATCGTCGTCGCTCCGCCCCACCGCCGCCGCTTCCTTGACGAAGCTCTCCGCGACCGACTGCATCCGCGTCGGCACGGATCGGCTCATATCGATCACCGCCGTCACCGCCAGCTTGTCCGACTCCTCCCGCCAGCTCGGCTCGGCGAGCGTCACCACCACCAGCAATACCACGAGGAGCCTTGCGATCAGCGCCACCCTCCGCGCCCCGCTCCCGACCGAAGACAAACTCTTGCGACCGATCACCAGCACCAGCGCCACCACGGGCACGAGCAGCCAGAGCCACGCAGGCATCGCCAGCTCGATCGGCCCGATCACCATCGCCGCGAGCGTCGTCAATGCACGCCCCCCGCAAGCTCCGGGCCATGTATCGCGACGACCTGGATCCTGTTGTTCCCCGAGTCGAGCACGTAGACCTCGTCGCCCAGCACCGTCACGCCCCAGGGCGAGGCGAGCTGCCCCGTCTCGCGCCCCGGCTCGCCAAGCACCTCGAGCACCTCGCCCGTTTCAAGATCGAGCCGACTCACACGGTTCCCGCCGAACTCCGCCACCAGCGCCTGACGCTTGCCGATCAATTCAAGCCCGTACGGGTACCGCAGCAGATCCGAAGCCCCGCCCCCGATCCACGCGACGAGCTCGCCCTCGAGCGTGAACCGCCCGACCCTGTGGTTGCACGCGTCCGTGACGATGAGCTCGCGCGCCTCGCCGTCGATCGTGATCGACTGCGGCCGATCGAACACCACGCGCTGATCGCCCTCGTCCTGCTCGTGCGCGACGCCGAAGGCGCCGAAGCTGAACAGGTACTCGAACCCGGGCGTGAACGCGCTGATCCGGTCGTGCCCGCCGTACTCGCTCACGTAGATCCGCGACACAAACCCCGCCTCGTCGGTCAGCACCGCGATGTCCGTCGGGTACACGAACTGCCCGTCCTCGGTCCCGAACGACCCGAACGCCAGCGCCGGCTCGTCCGACCCACTCTCGACGTCGTACACCAGAATCCGGTGCTCGTGCGTGTCGGCGACATACAACCCAAGCCGAGCACCCTCGCCCGGCATCGGTGCGAGCGTGAGCCCCGTGGGCTTGCCATTGTCGAACTTGGGCGTCCGGAAAAGCCGCTCGCAGCGCCCCGTCTTGGGGTCGATCCGCTGGACCCGCGCGCCCTTGTCCACGACCCAGAGCTGACCCTCTACCGAGGCGATGCCCCTGGGGTACATGTACTGCCCCGGCTCCCGCCCGGGCTCGCCCAGCACGCGGCGCACTTCGAGCCGACTGGTTTCGCTCGCGTCGGCTCGCTCATCGCAGGAGACGGCCACCCCGCTCAAAGCCGCGAGCGCTGCTGCCAAGATGAGCCGAACCCGTCCGTTCACACACGCCCGCTTTCTACGTCAGGACACCGCCGAACCACCCTGATTCGGATTCGATCCGCCCGCGGTTCGCATCCACCCCAACCACAGCCCAGCCGCAACGCACACAACCAGCGTACCGAATCCGATCACCACGAGCGAAAGCCCCGCCAGGTGCTCGTACCTCTGGTAATGGAGCAGGTTCAGCATTGAGCGCGCGAGCGAGGGCATCCCGGGCGGGCTCACCACGATCGCGCTCTCGATCTCATGCATCGAGAGCCCCCCCGCCGCCACCGCGCCCGCCGCGATCGCGGGCCACCCGCGCACACCCGACGTCCTCGCCCAA
>JBGSIX010000178.1:0-2253 GCA_041742315.1 Phycisphaerales bacterium
GCCAGCGCGTCGCCGTCGCAAGGGCCCTCGTCAACCAGCCCAGCATCCTGCTCGCCGACGAGCCCACGGGCAACCTCGACTCGACCACCACAAACGAGATCATCGCGCTTTTCCAGGAACTCCACGACGCGGGCCAGACCATCGTCATCGTCACGCACGAGGAAGAGGTCGCCGGCCACGCCAAACGCATCGTCCGCCTGCGTGACGGCAAGATCATGAGCGATTTCCCGACCGACCAGGACCCGATCCATCAGGAGTTCCTGAGATCCAAGGCCCTCACCGCGTCGCGGATGGCAGAGGCGGTCAACGCATGATCCTGCTCACCCCCGTCATGATGATCCTGCGGGTCCTGAGCCAGACCGTGGTCCTGGCGATGGTGCAGATCTTCAACAACAAGATCCGCACGTTCCTGACCACGCTCGGGATCATCGTCGCCGTCGCCTCAATCATCCTTGTGATGGGCGCGCTCTCGGGCATGCAGAAGGGCGTGCTCGATCAGTTCGAGCAGTTCGGCGTCAAGCGCGTCTTCATGGACGGCACGCTCCCCCAGAGCATGCGGGGCAAGCTCAACTGGGGCGATGTCCAGCTCAGGCAAGAAGAGATCGACGCCATCCGCGAGTACGTCACAAGCCTCGAGCATCTCTGCCCCATGTACTTCGGCTCCTATAGCGTCCAGTACAACGAGCTCATCCTTGAGGGCATCCGTAGCGCCGGCATCGAGCCGAGCTGGCACGACATCGAGCATCGCGACATCTTGAGCGGCCGCCGCTTCACCAAGATCGACCTCGAACAGCGCCGAAACGTCTGCGTCATCAACGAGAAGGCCATCGAAGAGCTCAACATGCCCACCAACGCGGTGGGCGAATTCGTGCTCCTCTCGGGTCGGCGGTTCCTCGTCGTGGGCATCGTCGAAACGCTCGAAACCTCCGCCATGTTCGGGGGCGGCGACACCCAGACCGAGATCTACATCCCCATCACCACCGCCATGAACCTCAACCCCGACGGCTGGATCAACTTCGCCCAGGGCGAACTCAAGGACGCCAAGCTCGCCAGCGACGCCGTCGCCGAGATCACCTTCGTCCTGCGCAAAATGCGGGGTCTCGAGCCCGACGATGAAGACACCTTCGACGTCGAGGTCATGCAGAAATACCTCGACGACTTCAAAAAAATCGGGCTCGTGATGACCATGATTACCGGCGCGGTCGTGCTCGTCAGCCTGATCGTGGGCGGCATCGGGATCATGAACATCATGCTCGTCTCGGTGAGCGAGCGCACCCGCGAGATCGGGCTCCGTAAGGCGATGGGCGCGCACCCGATGGTGATCCTGCTCCAGTTTCTCGTCGAAGCGGTCGTGCTCTGTCTCGCCGGCGCCGTGTTCGGCATCGCCGTGGGGCAGCTCGGGCTCATGGGCATCCGCCAGGCGCACGAGATGCTCGAGGGTGCCGCGGCCCCGCTCTGGGCGATTGTGCTCAGCGCCGGTCTGAGCGCGCTGGCGGGCATCGGTTTCGGCATGTTCCCGGCGATCCGCGCAGCCATGCTCAACCCGATCGACGCGCTCCGCCACGAATGAATCCGTCTCTCTCCGGGGGCTCCATGACAGAACAAACACGCCAACTCGCGATCCCCGCCCGCATGCTTTGTGCCCTCGGGCTCGCGCTTTCCGTTTCGGGGTGCGCGAACCCGTTTGCGCCGGTGAAGTCCGACTACGGCGAGCGCCTCGCCCTCGAACGCACACGCAGTGTGGGCACGCTCGACCTCGATGGCTTCGTGGCCGCCGACCAGCCCGCGCCGGACGCGAAAAACCTCGAAGCCCGCCCCTCGCCCTTCGAGGGGCTCGCCGAGCTGACGCTGACGGTCGAGGAGGCCCGGGCCGCGACGCTCGCCAACAACCTCGACCTGAAGGTCGCGCTCGTGGACCCGGCGATCGAATCGCAGTCGGTGAGCGAAGCCGAGGCCGCGTTCAACTCCGCCTTCACGCTCCGCGGCCTCTGGGTCCAGACCGATTCGCCCACGAGCTCCACGCTCAACGACGCCCGCGCCGAGCAGCAGTCGCTCACGCCGGGCGTTCAGATCCCGCTCCTCTCGGGCGGCACCGCGAGCATCACCCTCCCCATGCGCCGCAGCGAGACCAACAACTCCTTCTCCACGCTCAACCCCGCCTACACGAGCGACCTGCAGTTCAGCCTGAGCCAGCCCCTCCTGCGCGGCGCGGGCCGGCGTTCGACCACGCACGCCCTCCGCGTGGCGGCCCTC
>JBGSIX010000179.1:0-8254 GCA_041742315.1 Phycisphaerales bacterium
GCCATCGGTCGCCGCCCGGATGATCGTGGCGGACGCGTTCACGCCCAACGGCGCGCTCGGGGAATCATCGGATCACCCGGGCCAGCGCGCGGCCCTGGCGCTGCCGGCGGAGCTGCGGGGCTGGAACCTGGGCATGACCTACTGCTTCGCGGGCTCGTCGGATTCGTTCGAGTTGGAACGCGCCCAGGGCAACTGGTTCGAGTACGTCTCCTCGATGCAGGGGAGCGTGGTGACCCGCCCGACGACGATGGTCCAGTCGTCGCGATCGGGCGGCATCGAGGCGGTGCGGAGCGCGGCACCCATGCGGATCAAGCCGGGCATCTGGTCGGTGAGCACATTCATTGACACGGGGCCTTCGGTACCGGAGCTTGCGGTCTTGCTCGCGCCGAGTGAAGAGGGCTGGGTTTTCGAGGCTCAAGGCCTTGGCCCCGGTGCGAGGATCACGACGGGTGAGCTGCGCATCGGGGATCGTTACTACAGACTCGGCGAGCGCTACCGGGTTCGGCAGGAGAGCGATGCGGCGCGGGTAGTGTTCGCGTCGGATCTGGCTTCGGGTGCGCCAGCGCGTGAGTGGGGGGATCCCTTTGCCGTCGACAAAGATCGGCCTTATACCCAGCCCTGGATGTACGCCGAGCGTGTGAGGGATCTGATGCCCTCGGCGCTGCTGGCGCTGCCCGGGCCCCGCGAAAGGGCGCGGGCGATCGAGGCGTACATGGACACAGGCTCGTTCGCGTTGGTGTCGCTCGTGGTGACGGACCAGCCGATGGATCTTGCGATCTTTGCGGGTGAACTCGAGAGCTCGCGGAGCACGGTGTACAGGCTGCTCGTGCCAATCGAGGGAGGAACTTCGCGTGATTGAGATCAAGGGCGTGACCAAGGAGTTCGGCAAGCTCGTCGCGGTGGACGATCTCACGCTCTCGGTCGGCGCGGGCGAGGTGTTCGGCTTCATCGGCCCCAACGGCGCGGGCAAGAGCACCACGATGAAGATCCTGGCGTGCCTGCTCCGCCCCGACACGGGCAGCGCGTTCGTTGACGGACACAGCGTGATGAGCGAGGGCGACGCGATCAGGCGGATTCTGGGCTACATGCCCGACGTGCTGGGCGTGTACGACGATCTGACGGTCGAGGAGTACCTGCACTTCTTCGCCGCGGCCTTCAACCTGCCACGCAAGCAGCGCAAGGCCACGATCGACGGCGTGCTCGAGCTGACCGACCTGACCGAGAAAAAGAGGTCGATGGTCGAGAGCCTCTCGCGCGGGATGAAGCAGCGCCTGGGCGTGGCGCGTGTGCTCGTGCACGACCCCAAGGTCCTCCTGCTCGACGAGCCGGCAAGCGGGCTCGACCCGAGGGCACGGATCGAGATGCGCGAACTGCTCACCGAGCTCGGGCGGATGGGCAAGTGCCTGATCGTGTCGAGCCACATCCTGACGGAGCTGGCGCAGATGTGCTCCTCGATCGGGATCATCGAGCGGGGCAAGCTGCTCTTTGCGGGCTCGATCGACGAGGCGTACCGGCGCATGGGCGTGGGCGACCGCGTGCGGATCAGGCTCGAGAGCGCCGACGCCCCGCTCGAGGCGCTCAGCAAGGCGATCGCGGGCGACGAGCGCACGCAGTCGTCGCGCGTCGCCGACGGCTCGATTCAGATCGAGCTCGTGCCCGGGCAGACGAGCCACCACTTCCTGATCGAGATGCTCATCGCCAGGGGCCAGCGCATCGCAGCCTTCACGCCCGAAGCGCCAAGGCTCGAGGACGCGTTCCTGACGCTCACGAAGGGACAGGTGCAGTGACCAGGGTGAGCGCCAACCGGGGGAGGATGGCCAGGCTCCGCGGGCTCGTGTTCAACGCGATCCTGCAGAAGGAGCTCCGGTCGTCGGGTCGGCGCAAGTCGACGTACCTGATCCGGGGCGGGTACGCGGCGCTGTTCTCGGCGGTCACGCTCGTCGCGGTGGGCACGCTTTTGCCAAGGCTCGAGTTCGAGTCGGCGACCGCTCAGGCGCAGATGCTCACGGCCTTTGCGCGGGCGCTGGTGCTCTTTGTCACCTGGTTCCAGTTCCTGACGATCGCGCTGATCTCGCCGGCGATCACGAGCCCGGCGATCTGCGAGGAGAAGCAGCTCGGCACGCTCTCGGCGCTCATGACGACGCCCCTCTCTTCGCTCCAGATCGTTCTGGGCAAGCTCGCGGGTCGGCTCTATCAGGTGGTCATTCTGGTCTTGATCAGCGCGCCGATGCTGCTGGCGGTGCGTGTTTTCGGTGGTGTGCCCGCCGAGACGATCGTCGCGTTCACGAGTGTGACGCTCGCGACCGCGCTCCTGGGCGGGACGATGGGGATTCTGTTCTCGATGTGGCACACCAGGGCCGCCGCGGCCGCGATCTTTGCGCTGCTCACGCTCGGGCTGCTGTTTCTCGCGCCGCCCATGATCTATTTCGCGATCCAGCAGACGAATATGTTCGGGCTCTCTGGTGTGCTCGGGATCTCGACGGGGAATGTCAACGCGCTCGTCCCGCTCGGGATCGCCTCGAGCCCGCCGATCACGCTCGCGGCGTTGACCGAAGAGGGGCCGACGACGCTCGGGTATTCATGGATCGCCGGGACGCCGTTCGACCGGATCTGGGTCGCCTCGGTGGTGATCCTCGTGGGGATGTCGGGCGTGCTCGTGCTCATCGCCTCGGCGGTGCTGCGTCGGCTCATGCGGAGCGAGGCGGGGGGGTCGGCCTCGCTCGATGAGAAGGAGGAAACCGAGAAGCGCAGCGAGAAACGCCGGCGCCGGCTCGTGAGACTCGGGGCCAGGCCCATCTACTGGCGCGAGGTCTCGCGCCAGTGGATCGAGAGCCGCTTCCAGCTCGGGATTCTCGTGTTCGTGCTCGCGACGACGTTCGGGTACGCGTACTGGCGCATCGATCTGAGCGAGGAACCGATGCACCTGATCATGGGCCTTGCCGGGCTCGGCGTGATCGTGCTCCTCGCCTCGGTGCAGACGACCGGCGCGATCAGCGGCGAGCGAGATGCGCAGACGTGGGACGTCCTGATGACCGCCCCGGTATCGACCTGGCGGGTGCTGATGGACAAGTACCTCGCCTCCGTGGTCCGGCTCTGGCCCATCCTGTTCTTCGTCGCGGCTCACTTTGCTTTCTCAGCGATCGCCGGGCATCTTTCCTGGCTTGGCGCGGCGATGGTTCTGATGCTCGTCGCTACGCCCCCGATGCTTTTCCTCGCGACGGGCCTCCTGCTGAGCATGATCTTCCGCAAGGGCGTGGTCGCCAGCATCGCCAATATCTGCTTGATCCTGGCGATGTGGGGCGGGATCCCCGTGCTCATTGTGTTCTGGACGGAACTCAGAGGCCAGCACAACTACTACTCGTCGGACAACACCGCGGAAATGGTGCTCCATGTGACGAGCCCGCTCGGGCTGATCGGGAGCATTATCACCGACGATATCTCCATGAATTGGCGAACCCGGGGCAACACGTTCAACTTGGGCGATGAGAGCGTCAAACGCCCGGTTATGTTCCTGGTGGTTGCCGGGGTCTCGGCGGCGCACCTGCTGCTGGCGGGCGGGGTGCTCGCGATCGCGCGGAGATTCTTCGTGCGCTGCTCGGGCCGGACGTCTTGAGCGAGGCTCACTCGTGGACGACGAGGATGTCTTCGAGGGGCTTGCGCCGGATATCGGGCACGACGCACTCATCCGCGGGATATCCGACCGGGATGAGCAGGTAGGGTCTCTCGTGCGCCGGGCGGCCCAGGACCTGGCTCAGGAACTTCATGGGGCTTGGCGTGTGCGTGAGCGTGGCGAGTCCCGCGTGCTGAGCCGCGGCGAGCAAGAGGCCCACCGCGATACCCACGGACTCGTTGACGTAATAGGTCTGGCCCTCGTCGTCGGTCTTGACCAGCTTAAAGACGACGATGAGCCAGGGCGCAATCTCGAGAAAGGGCTTGTGCTCGTCGGTGGCGAAGGGCGCCAGGTCGGCGCGCCACTCTTGGCTGACTCGGCGGTGATAGAACTCGCGTTCCTCCTCCTCCGCAGCGGCGCGGATCTTGGATTTGAGCTCCGGGTTCGAGACCGCGATAAATCGCCAGGGCTGCTTGTTCGCCCCGGACGGGGCCGAGCCGGCGGCCCGGACAATGGTTTCGATCGTCATGCGGGAAACGGGCCTGTCCGAGAACATCCGAACCGTCCGGCGTTGGCTCATGATGCTCAGGAACGCCCGGGCGGCCTCCTCGGGCGGAACCGGCGGGCGGTAGGGCCGAAACGGGATCATCGGGGCGTCGTGGCTCATGGCGCTCTCAATTCAGGGTGGAAAGGCGGCGGACGAAGGCCGATCCGCGGTGTCCATATGGGTGCGGGCCCAGTGTAAAGTCAACGCCCGCGGGAGACCCAGTATGCCAAAGTCGGCACTTCTCATGTGTATGGCCGGTGCGTTGGTCGCCGGTTCGGTCGCTGCCCAATGGGCGGACCGGCGCGACCCGGCGATCGATTGTCCGCCCGGGATTCCGCTCACCGAGGGCCGCTTCAACGCGGCTCTGCAGTACCACACCGCGTGGATGCTCCTCGAGCCCGTGCTCGAGTACGCCGAGTTCACGCCCGAAGAACTCGACGCGTTGGACCGGGGCGAGCTGCCCGAGGCCTATGCGCGCGTGCTCGAAACCTCGCAGGAGCAGATCGCGGATCTGATCGAGGCGACCAGGCTTACGCACTGCGACTTCGGCTCCCAGTTTGAGAAAGGCATCGGCGTGCTCCTGCCCCAGCTCGGCGTCATGCGGAATTCGGCCAAGCTTTTGGTGAACGATGCGCGCCGGCTGAGGGGCTCGGACATGGACGCCGTCGCCCAGCGTCTGGCGGCGACCATCCGCCTGGGCGAGCACGCGTCCCAGTCGCACACCATCATCGGCTCGCTCGTGGGCGTGGCGATCGCGGAGCTTGCGCGAGTGGAGACACAGAAGCTGCTCGACGCCGATGCCCTGAGCGCCGCGCAGGCGAGCGTCATCGACGAGGCCCTTGGCCGGGTGCTGACGGAAGACCCGTTCCATTCGCTCGATTCGATCCGCACCGAGCGGACGATGATGACGGCATGGATCAAGAACGAATTCACGGGCGAGCACGCGGGACGGGATCTGGCCAAGCTGCTCCAGTTCGAGAACGATGCCGCGGCTCCGGAACACAGCAAGCTCGGCCGGATGAACGGCGAGCAGGTCGCGTCGCTCACCGACGAGACCTCGCGGGCGTACGACGAGCTGATCGAGGCGTGGCAGGCCGAGGATTCGATCGGCGAAATGCGGAAAATCGAGGTGAAGCTCGAAGAAGGACAGTACGGGCTCGTGACGAAGCTCCTGCTGCCGGCGCTCGGGAGTTACCGGAAGAAGACGATCGAGGCCGAGCAGAATCTCCAGAAACTCAGGGAGGATCTGCGGGCGGTGCCCGAGGGATGAACGCGGCGTGAAGGCGATCGACGAACGCAAGCTGCTGGTCCGCACCGCGCGGGGTCACGGCCCATCGGCCCGGCTCCTCTGGGAGCTCTACGCGCCGCGGCTGATCGGGTTCGCACGCTCGCTCCTGGCCTCGCAGGGCGCGCAGGAGCACGCCGAGGACGTGGTGCAGATCGCGCTCTGCAAGGTGATCGAGGTGCCCACGCACAGGCTCAGGAAAGTCGAGGCGGTCGGACCCTGGCTCTTTACGATCGTGCGGACGTCGGCGCTCAACCACATGCGTGGCGAGCGCCGGGAGATGAAGCGCCGCGTGCACGCAGCGCCGGCCAAGGACATGGGGCCGCCCAGCTCGTTCGAGCTGCTCAGGCGCGCGGTGGAGGCGCTGCCCTCGGACGAGGCGGAGGTGGTGACGCTCCGGCACGCGGGCGGGCTCACGTTCGATCAGGTGTCGGAGGTGCTGGCGATCCCGCGTTCGACCGCGGCCTCGCGGTACTCGCGGGCGATCGAAAGGCTGCGTGAGTCGCTCGCCGAGCCCGAGGCGCCGCTGAAATTCGTGGAGGGAACCCGATATGCCAAGTAAGCCGACACAGGACGAGGTGGGGCGTCTGCTCGACGGCGCGTACGACAGCTCGCGGATGCCCACGCACGCGGGGGTGGAGTTCCTCGCCGAGGCGCACGCCCGGGCGGTGACGCTCTGGCTGATTCGTTTGGCGGTGGTGGTGGGGATCGCTGCCGCGGTTGGGCTGGCGGTGGTGGGGTACAAGCTGGCGACGGCGTCCCCGGCTTTGCCCGATGCCCTGCCCGCCCATGACGATCCCGGCGCTGGCCCAAGAAACGGGGCAACCGGGTCCGATCGGATGCGGGACGCGATTCTGGAACCTCTCGGCATCGAGCGTGGGCTTCTGGTCGGGGTGCGCAGCCGGTAGGGGGCCCGATCGTGCAGCCCGCCCGGGTGGCTGGCCGATGATCGGGTGGGATGCCGCGCTCAATTCTCAGCCAAATTCGACGCTCACTGGCGGTGTGCGTGTTCGTGGGACTCGCAGGTCTTGGCCCGGCCTTCGCGCAGACATCGGTGATGGACCGGGTCGTCGCGCTCTACAACTTCGAGGAGCCCGACAACCCCTTCGACCTGCCCGCGTCCTTCTACCGCGCCCAGAGCGACCCAGCTGCGGGGATCGACCGCCCCGGATACCCCGTGTTCAACCAGGCCTCGTTCGATTTCGAGGTCGCGCATTCGGGCGATGCCTCGGTGCGTCTGCCGATCCGCCGGGGGAGCGTCTCGCTCCGATTGCGCCCGGGGGCGCTCCCGGTTTTTCTGGAGGCCGACTACCGCGTGAGCTGCTACGTCCGGGGCGAGGGGCTCCACAACGCTCGCTTCCGTCTGGTCGTGCGTTTCCTCGACGCGAGCGGGAGCGCCATCGAGGGCTCCGACCTGATGACCGAGCCCTTCCTGCCCCAGGCGCAGTGGAAGCGCGTCGAGGTCGTCGTCCCGGGCGGGCGCACACCCAGCGCCGCGTTCCTGCAGATCGACACCGAGCTCGTGCAGCCCAAGCTCCTCGGCGATTCCGAGCTCGGGGAGCATCAGATCTGGCCCGAGGACTACTCGGGCGACGCGTGGGTGGACGATATTCTCGTCGAGCAGCTGCCGAGGCTCATGCTCCGCACGCAGGCGGCGACCAACATCGTCATGGCGCCAGAGTCGCCCCGTCTGAACCTGCTCGTGCGCGATCTGACCGGGCTGAGGCTCGATGCGCACCTCGTCGTGCGTGATCACCTTGGCCGCATCATCGACGAGCAGACGCGCCCGGTCGAGTCGAGCCGGATCGCCAGCGTGTGGCTGCCCAGGCTCACCGGCTTCGGCTGGTACAGCGCCGAGGTCGAGCTGATCTCCTCGGGCGAGGTGATCTCGGTGGTGCCCGTGCAGTTCTGCTGGGTCCCTGGAATGCAGGATGAGTCTTCGCTCGATTCGGCGGTCACCATCTCGCGGAGCCGGTTCGGGATCGGGGTGGAGCGTTACGACCCCGCGCTGCTGGGCATGCTCGACGAGCTCACGGCACGACTGGCGGCCAACTCGCTCGTGTTGGGCGGCTGGACCGCTGAAACAAACGAGCAAACCGCCAAGGCGCGCGCCACGCGTCTGGGTGTGCTGACCAATATCGCATCGGATTCGTGGAGCCAGCTCACGATCGCGCTCCCCGAGGTGCCGCTCTCGATCCGCAAGATGCTCCAGACAGACATGGGCGAGGTCCTGCGCGTGCTGGCGACCACGGACGCCGAGGAGCCCGAGCGGATCGAGAACTTGCTTGAGCCCCTGCTCGATCGGCTCGGCCAGTTTGTGCGCCGCTGGCGACTCGGGCCACTGGGAGACGACACACCCTTCTGGGACGCGGATCTGGCGCAGCGCATCGAACGTGCCCGCGGCGTGCTCTCGATGCTCGTGCCCGGGCCGATCGTTGATCTACCCTGGTCAGCCGATCTGGATTTCGCGCCGCTCGTCGACACTTCGGGCCTCGGAGCCGTCACCGTGGACCTGCCCGCGGGGATGGGGATGCACGCGGTGACCGACGTGATCGAGCGCTGGGCGCAGACGGGTCTCAACGGCACGGTCAAGCTCACGCTCGCGCTCGGGACGGGCGGGAGCCGGGTGTTCGGCCCCGCCGAGGCGTGCTCGGAGCTGGTCAAGCGGATGGTGCTGATCGAAGCCGCCTCCGCGGACATGAACCTGAGGCCCGCGCCCGACGTCGAGATCGTCAAGCCCTGGACGTGGTCGGACGATCTGGACCCGATCCTGCACCCGCTCCCCGAGGCCGCGGCGTGGCGCGCCACGATC
>JBGSIX010000180.1:0-11565 GCA_041742315.1 Phycisphaerales bacterium
CGCGCCGGACCTTGACGGGCGGGTGCGCGGGCTTGTGGACGTCCGTTTCCGAGCGCCCGGAGCGTTCGATCTCGGCCAGCGCCGCCGCGTCGAGCTCTTCGACCAGGACCTGATCCAGGGCGCTGGCGACCATCGACTCGGTCTGGGCGAGCGACACCGTGGGCATGCCCGCGTCCATGAGCGCTTGGCGATCGGCGCGGAGCTGCCAGACGAGCTCGGCCAGGTGCGCATCGGTGCCCAGCGCCTCGACGATGCCCGCCGCGTCCGCCGAGGCGCCCTCGATGAACGAGAGGATCGTCGACTCGTCGAGCCCCGCGTCGATCAGGGCGATGAAGATGTCCCGGTTCGTGTCAGCCATCGATCTGATTCGTTCCCTTTGGTTCCTTCGCCTCGCTCGGCCCGAGCCTTTCCGCCCGGACGCTCTCAACCGATTGTCTCAGGGCCAGGCGAGCCCTGAAAATCCTGCTCTTGACCGTACCAACCCGGACCTCCAGCAGCTCGGCGATCTGGGCATAATCCAATCCCTGGGCGTCCCGGAGGAGCAGAACGCTCCGAAGATCCGGATCCAGTCGCCCCAGGGCCTCCGTGACGAGCGCCCTGAGGTCTTCCTGTTCGACGCCCCGGCCGGGAATCGGTTCCCGAGACTGGGGCAAGAATTCGCTCAAAGCCGACCCGGGGCCCGAAGAACCGCCCCCAAACCCGCCTCTGGGCCCGGAATCGAGGGGCAGGGCCTGGTCCCGGGACTCCTTCCGCAGGCGCGAAAGGCAGGTGTTGAGCGTCACCCGGTAGATCCACGTCGAGACCCGGGCCCGGTCGTCGAAGGTGTGAAACCCTTTCATCACCTTTACCAGGGCGTCGTGGCAGGCGTCGTCGGCCGAAGAGGACCGGCCCAGCATCTGGCGGCAGAGGCTGTGCATCAGGGGCTGGAACCGGGCCAGTAGGTCGTGCCACGCTTTGCGGAGTTCTTCCGGCGAATCCGCGTTCCGGATCGCGACGACGAGATCCTCGTCGCTCAGGCGCGCGGCGTCCGGCGGGAGTTTGCCGTTGGATTGGCCTGGCGCGTTGCTCACAGCACGATCCTACCACCCGCGGGCCTTGGCCTGAAATCAGAGGAATCCACGCGGGCTACCGGGCGACGGTGATCACGGGTTCGTGCAGGACGTCGCACTTGAGCGAGCGGGCGATGAAGCACATCGCGTTGGCCTCGGCGTGGAGCCTGCGGGCGACGTTGAGGTCGCTCTGGGCACTGATCGTGATCTTCGGGCGGAGTGTGATGCAGGCGAACTCGCCCGAGCCGGCGGGGTAAGTGGTCAGCTCGCCCTCGGCGTTGTCGGCATAGGTCTCGACCACGACGCCCGCCTGGGCGCACAGGTGCAGGTACCAGAGCATGTGGCAGGCGCTGGCCGAGGCGATGAGCAGTTCCTCCGGGTTGTATCGGCTCGTATCGCCCCGGTAGTAGCCCGCCGACGAGCCGGGCAGCGTGGGCTTGCCCTCGGCATTGACGTCGTGCGAGCGCTCGTAGGCCGTGTACGACGAGGTGCCCGAGCCCGTGTTGCCTGTCCACTCTGTTGTGATCTCGTACCGCTCGCTTGCCATGCGGGCATCGTAGTCGGGGGCGGGCTATTTCGGCTGGTCGAACGTGCCCTTGCCAAACTTCGTGCCAAGCTCGATTTTGTCGAACGCGATGACCTGGGTCATGCCCGCGGCCTTGATCTCGAGCTTGTAGGGCCGCTTGACGCCCTTGATCTTGCGGTAATCGGAGTACGTCGTCTCGGTCGTGAACGTGTCCGACCCTTCGGCATCGCGCGTCGAGATCTTGCGGTGGAGCCCGGTCTCGACCTCGAAGAGACCCACCTGATGGGCGCCCCAGCTCGTGACGAGCTCGACCCGGTAGCACTCGACGCCGTCGAAGGTGACCTTGCCCGTGGTGGTCGCTGCGGTGTAGGTCTTGCGGGGCTCGACGGGGGCGTAGTAGTTCGCTTCGCGGAGCATGCTGCTCGCTTCCTCGCCCTCCAAGATCTCGGCGGGCATGTCCAGTTGCGCGCGCCAGGCGACCTCGCCGTTGGTGCCCTGGGAGATTTTGCCGAGCCCTTCGAGCTCGATGTCCACGCGGGTCTTGGTCGAGGCCTCGCGCATGAGCACGACCGTGCCGCTGGCCCCGAGCACGGGGATCGAGATCGTGCCCGTGAGCTGCTCGGACTTGTGCTGCCGGTAGGCCTTCTCGCCCCCGATCGCCTCGACGCAGTCCTCGAGCACCTTGAACCCGTCGGGCAGGTTGCTCGCGGGCTGGGCGGTCGCGGAGGGAGGGTTTGCCATCGGACTCGACGCGAAACCGAGCATAGCCAGAGGCAGGAGCGACAAAGCCAGGACTTGGGCGCGCATGGGTGGAGTTCTCCTGTGGATGGTCTTCCAGTATCGACGCGGTAGGACCGGCCCGGTTCCCGATAGGCATGAAAAAAACGCCCCGGCGGCCGGGGCGTTCGTGTGGTTTGTCTCGCGATCGATCAGAGAGAGCCGGGGGCGTCGAACGTGCCCTCGGGGAACTCGGGGTCGACCTTGATCTCGGTGAAGGTGATCACCTGCTCGAACTGCGGCGTGGAGACCACGAGCTCGTGGGGCATCTTGATGCCGTCCTTGATCTCGCGGTAGTCGTTGAACTCGGTCTCGGTGGTGAATTCCGGGGCGTCGGCGGACTCCTTGAAGGACTGCTTGCGGAGCAGGCCCGACTCGATCTCATAGAGCCCCTCGGAGTGGTTGCCCGCCTTGTCGACGAGCTTGACCTTGTAGACCTTCGTGTCGTCGAAGGTGAACTCGCCCACGGTCTCGGCGGAGGTGTACTGCTCGCGCGGCTTGACCCGGCCGTAGAAATCGGCGTCGTCGATCTGGGCCTGCGCTTCCTCGTCCTTGAGCAAGGTGGGGGGTGTGCCGGGCATCTGTGTGGTCCAGGCGACCTTGCCGTCGGTGCCCTGTTTGATGGCGCCCATGCCGTCGACGATGATGTCCATGACGCGCATGTTGGGCTCGTGCATCTTGATGTCGATGGAACCCCCGATGCCCATTGCGGGCATGTCGAAGGTGCCGACCATCTGCACGCCCTTGATCTCGGTGTTCGCTTCCACGCCGCCGATGGCTTTGACGTGGTGATCGAGGACGGCGAACCCGTCGGGCAGGTCGGCGCTGGCGTTGGTCGAGCTGTGGTGTTTTTCGTCGTCGTTGTCGGCGTCCTGAGCCGCCGAGTGCCCCGAGAGCAGAGCCGCAGCGAGGGCGAGCGTGAGTTTGAGCTTGTGATTGGACATCGAAAGGCACTCCTCTGTGACGTAAAGCGGAAGCGCCACTCCAGCGGCTCCCAGCCGGAACGGTATTCCGAGGAGATGAGCCAGAGTTTCAGCCGGCATGAATCGCTCTTCACGGACCGAGAAAGCCGAACTTGGGCCTCAGCGGACCCTGTTTGGGCGAATGGAGACCGACCTATCCTCTGCCATGACGAGCGCCAATACCCCATTCAGCCCCCACGACACGTACACGAGCCCCCTGAGCACGCGGAACGCGAGCCCGGAGATGTGCCGGATCTGGTCGCCCAGGCACAAGTTCCAGACCTGGCGCAGGATCTGGCTCGCCGTCGCCGAGGCGCAGTACGAGGTGACGAAGGACTGGGGCAAGGAAGAAACAAAACGAGCCCCTCGCGTGAGCGAGGGGGCCTCTTCGCACGCATCGAAGGCCCAAGAAGGCCCCCCCGCTCACGCGGGGGGCTCGTCCAGAGGCCCGCTCGTCACGCTTGAGCAGATCGAGGAGCTGCGGGCGAACCTTGAGGTGACGGACGAGGATCTGGCGCTGGCTGCCAAGTACGAGGCCGAGCTGCGCCACGACGTGATGGCCCACGTTCACGCGTGGGGGGACAGGTGCCGCAAGGCTCGCCCGATCATTCATCTTGGGATGACGAGTCAGGATGTGGTGTGCAATGCGGATCTGGCGCTGTTGGACGCATCGTTTCAGCAGATCATTCTGAAAGCCGTAAGGTGTGTAATTGATCTTGCCGCGAGCGGTCAGGAATGGTTGACTCTCCCAACGCTAGCGTTTACGCACTATCAAGCCGCACAGCCAACAACTGTTGGACGTCGTATTGCGCAGTGGGCAGCGGACCTCCAACTGACGATGGCCCACTTGCCAGATCGGCGGGAGCAACTCACCAAGAGGATTCGTGGGTTGCGTGGAGCGACTGGCACGCAGGCTTCGTTTCTGAATCTGCTTGGTGATGGTAAGTTCGTTGACCAAGCCGAGGCTCGTTTGATCCCGGCGCTTCAAGAATGGGCGTACCAGCCCGACTGGAGCGACGAGGCAATGGAACAGAAGCAGGAGAATAGTCGAAAATATCTCGAAATCGAACTCTCGCGGATGACGCAGCATCACACGCCCGGAGGACCAAAGGCCGCGCAGAATGCGATTGATCGTTTGAACGCCAGAACGCTGGATGATGAGCGAGCGACAATGTCTGCGGGATTGCTTCGGGATCACACCTTCCCACTTGTTTCGCAGACGTATCCGAGAGTCCTTGATGCGATGGTTCTGGCCGACCTCGCCTCCATCGCCGCCGTCCTCCACAAGATCGCCACCGACATCCGCCTGCTCTCCAATCGCAAGGAAATCGACGAGCCCTTCGGCAAGAACCAGATCGGCTCGTCGGCCATGCCCTACAAGCGCAACCCCATGAAGTGCGAGCGGATCTGTGGGCTCACGCGGTTCGTCATGAACCTCGTGGGCAACGCCTACGACACGGCCGCCACGCAGTGGCTCGAGCGCACGCTCGATGACTCGTCGAATCGGCGTCTCTCGCTGCCCGAGTCGTTCCTGGCGCTCGACGGCGCGCTGGATCTGATGCACCAGGTCGCGTCGGGGCTCGTCGTGAACGAGGCGATGGTGCGGAAGAACCTGATGGCCGAGCTTCCGTTCCTGGCGACGGAGAACATCATGATGGAGGCCGTCAAGCTGGGCGGCGATCGTCAGGACCTGCACGAGAAGATCCGCGTGCATGCGCAGGCCGCGGGGCACCGCGTGAAGCAGGAGGGGCTCGACAACGACCTGATCGAGCGGCTGCGCAGTGACCCGGCGTTTGCGAGCGTGCATCATCTGCTGACCGAGGACCAGCTCCTTGATCCGATGAAGTACATCGGGCGCAGCGTCGAGCAGACGGAGCGGTTCCTGCGCGAGGTCGTCGAGCCGCTGCGCGAGCGGTATGGCGAAGAACTCGACACGCTCGGTTCGAGCGATCGCGGGGTCTGATTCCCTGATCCCGGGTGTTGGGATCGTGATTTTTCTCTCAAATTGGCGGTCGTGTGTCGCGTGAGCGCGAGGCTTTCCGGATCATCCAAGAGCAGCGCGGGGGAGTCCTGCGCGAAATGGACTGAGAAGAGGAGAGCAAATATGACACATCTCGCCTACCCGGCACGGGTCTTTGCCGGCATGAGTCTTGGCGCACTGGCGGTCAGCGCGGGGGCTCAGGTTACGTCGGCGGACTTCCGCTTCGTCGGCACGAACACGCAGAACGCGCAGATTCTTGACGATTCGGATCCGAACGGAACGGTGATTGTTGACATCGGCAACCTGTCCTTCGATGAGGCGGGCGGGTTCGAGATCCTGCCGTTTGCGCGAAACGCCCGCGGCGGCCTGAACGAGCCGACTTTCGACCAGTCCAACGCGATCGTCTCGGCAGACGCAAGCCTTGCCGGCGGTGTGTTTACCTATGATGCGTACTGCGCCTCCGATGTCTTCGTTCAGTTCGGCTCGGCATCGGACGTCACGAGCACGCTCGCGCGTACGAACTTTTCAGTATCGGGAGACTCGGATTTCTCGATTTCGGGTATCGGCGACATCACCGTGGGCGACAACTGGCACGTCGAGCTGCGTGATGACATGGGCAACGTCGTCTTTGAGGCCTCGAACACGGTCTTCGGGATGAACGAGCCGATCTCGGCGATGGGCACGATTCCCGCGGGAGACTACACGTTCGACGTCTCCACGCTGACGACGGGCGACGGGTTCGGTCAGTTCGCGTTTGTGGATCTGACGCTCACCGTGATCCCGGCACCGGCTTCCGGTTTGGCGATCGGCTTTGCGAGCGTGATCGCTTCGCGCCGGAGGCGTTAGTCGCCGCCCTCAAAGGACTGACTCTTCTTGAGTTTCCCGACCCAGGGGAGCCAGAGTGCGCAGATGACGACGATGAAGAGCGCCCCGGCGATGGTGTAGAGCCCGAGCCCGCAGGCGGCGCCGACGCCGGCGGAGGTCCAGATGCTGGCGGCGGTGGTCAGGCCCGAGATGCCGCGCTTGGAGTGCAGGATCGCCCCCGCGCCCAGGAAGCCGATGCCCGAGATGATGTACGAGAGCACGCGGGTCGGGTCGATCTGCAGATTGTTTGCGAACTGGGATTGCGAGGCGATCTCGACGCCCATGAGCGTGAATCCCGCGGCCCCGGCGCTGATGAGCGCCATGGTTCTGCCGTCGACGGGCTTGTCGGCAATCTTGCGCTCGAGCCCGACGATGGAGCCCATCGCCGCCGCCAGTCCGACGCGGATCGCGACGTCCAACATCGCGATGGGCTGGATTGCGGAATCTGGGTCGGACTGCAGGAGCGTGATGAGCAAGGTGTCGGGCTTCCGTTTGTGGCGGGTGATTGTCAAGATTGTGTAAAGAGAGATGGTAGTGCGCCGGAACAGGGGGCGCTTCCGGTTCGGATGATGACCCGGTACGTTTGATGGAAATCGGCGTGGTTCGGGCTTTGGATGGGGTTTGGCGCTTGACGTGGGGGGGTCTGCCCGCGAGACTCGGCGTGTGGGTGTCGGCCTTGCGGGGCCGGGGCCGGCATCGACGCCAGTGGTGCGGGTGAAGGATCGCCCCCGAATCGGCGTCATGCCAGCGGGCCGAAGGCCCGAAGCGGTCAGGAATCGGAACACATCTTTCCCATCGCCGCGGGAGCGCCGGCTTGGGGAGCGATCGGATCTCGGCGATCACCGCCGACTGGAGTGAAGTGTCATGGCGGCAAGGACCAGTGCGGGCGCGGGCGTCGTCATCACGATCAGTTTGTTGGGCGCGATCGCGTTCGGCCTCTTCGTGGTGGCGGTCATTCTCTACGGCGACAACCTCGACTATGCCAAGCAGATCGAGGACACCGAGCAGAACTACCGCGACTACGTCCGCGAGGCGGACCGGGCCGACCCGGCGATCGTCAGCGACTTCGCCAAGGCCCGCCAGCAGGGCGTGAGCCTGGTGCGCTACCTGACCAACTCGCTCGACACGACCTACACCAAGGTCACGGGCAACAAGAGCGACCGGCTCGATGAGCTGACCACGAAGACGGGCGCGGTGCCCGGCGCTTCGACGGGCAGTCTGCTGGCGGTGATCCGCTCGATGCAGGGCCGGATCGACTCGCTCACGCAGAGCGTCGCCGACGCCGAGGCCGCCCGCGAGCAGGCGCAGCAGAATCTGCAGGCCGAGGCCGACCGCACGCAGGCGCTCCAGCGTCAGCAGACCGAGACCGTCGCCGCCCTCCAGGCGCAGATCAACAATCTTCAGGCGGACAACAACGCCTACCGCGACGGCTTCAAGGGCACCGAGCAGCAGCTCCAGGCCCGCATCAGCCAGCTCCAGGGCGATCTCGAGCAGGCGCAGAACGACGCACGCTCGCGCATCCGCGACCTCGAGCAGAAGAACCTCCTGCTCGAGGATCAGATCGCTTCGCTCCAGCGACAGGGCCGGGGCGAGTCGCTCTCGCCCAAGGACGAGTTCTCGCTCGTCGACGGCAGCGTCGCCAACACCAACCCCGGGCAGAACGAGGTCTTCATCTCCATCGGCCGGCGCCAGAACGTCATCCTCGGGATGAACTTCGCGGTCTACGGCGACGAGACGCAGATCCGCCCCGACGCCGACGGAAACTACCCGCAGGGCAAGGGCGCGCTCGAGGTCGTCAACGTCGGTGAAACGTCGAGCCGCTGCCGCGTGCTGTTCGAGCGTGCGGGCAACCCGATTGTGCCGGGCGATGTGATCGCCAACGCGGTTTACGACCCGAACAAGGTGTACAAGTTCCTCGTCGCGGGCAACTTCGACACCAACGGCGACGGCAACCGCACCCCCGGCGAGCGCACCGAGATCTCGGCGCTCATCGAGGAGTGGGGCGGCACCACGACCGATCAGCTCACGGGCGACGTCGACTTCCTGGTGCTGGGCGAGCCCCCCGTGCTCCCGCCCCAGCCCACGATCAACTCCCCGATCGAGATCGTTGAGATCTACATCCGCAAGGAGAACGAGCTCAACCGGTACAACGAGCTGTTCGAGCAGGCCCAGCGGACCGCGATCCCAGTCCTGAACGAGAACAGGCTCTACACGCTGATCGGGCGCATCCGCTCGCGGACGCGCTGAGCCGGGTGAGCGACAAACGCAAACGCCGCAAGGACGGGCTCCCGGGCTGGACGCACACGCCGCTCTCGATGGCGCTGCGCACGGCGATGACCGGGTGCCAGCTCTTCGGGCTCGAGGCCTCGCTCGAAACGATGGACAGGCTCGGCCGAGGCTTCGCCGGCGCGCCGTTCAACCGCAAGCAGCTCGCCCGCTGCGAGGACCGCATCCGCTTCGCCTTCCCCGATTGGGATGAGGACCGCGTACACAACGTCGCGCGGGGCGTCTGGGGGCACCTGTTCCAGCTCGGCGCGGAGATGCTCTATACACCAAGGCTCATCTCGGGCGACAGCTGGCAGCGCCACGCCTCGTTCGGTCAGGCCTCTGAGGCCTTCGCCGAGGTGCTCGCCAACCGGCCGGTCGTCTTGATCACGGGTCACTTTGGCAACTGGGAGATGCTGGGCTACACGATGGCGGTCGTGGGCGTGCCCGTGCACGCGGTGTATCGGCCGCTGGATCTCAAGCCGCTGGACAAGTGGGTGCGTCAGGTCCGCGAGAAGCGAGGCATGATGATGGTCGATAAGTTCGGCGCGGTGCGCGAACTCCCCCGCGCGATGAAACGGGGCGGGTTGCCCGCGTTCGTCGCCGACCAGAACGCGGGCGACCGCGGGCTCTTCGTGCCCTTCTTCGGCAGGCTCACCAGCACGTACAAATCCGTCGGCATGCTGGCGATGCAGACCGGCGCGAGCATCATCTGCGGCGGGGGTGTCCGCAGCCCGCGCCGAGGGCCCGACGGCGTCGACGTGCTCCACGACCACGCGACCGGTCGCTGGCAGGACGCGATGGGCTACCGATTCGACATCCACGACGTCATCAAGCCCGAGGACTGGAAGGACGCGCCCGACCCGCTCTTCTACATCACCGCGCGGTACCGGCGATCGATCGAGAACATGGTCCGCACCGCGCCGGAGCAGTATTTCTGGATGCACCGTGTCTGGAAGAGCCGGCCCAAGCACGAGCGGATGCGCCGGCCCTTCCCGGACCTGCTCAAGCGCAAATTGCTGGAACTGCCCTGGATGGATGAGGCCGAGGTCGAGCGTCTCATCGACCAGAGCAACCGCGATACCGAGACAATGGAGAAGCTGGGGACGGATCGGCTCGAATAATTCAGGGGTTACCCGGACGTGAACGGGGTCCGAACCTGAGGCCGGGTAGAACCGTATGCACGGGCGCTGCGAATGGACTTTGGCCCCTTTGTTCGTTGCCCCGGGAACATCGGGCGGGCATACTTGGGTTGGGTCTGTTGGTCGGGATTGAAAGGAAACGCACATGAGCGCTGACACCACCACGATCGGCAAGCTCGAAGACGCCCGCATTCTCATCGTCGATGACGATCCCGATGTGCGTGAGTCCATCGAGGCCGCGATGCTGTCGGAGGGCGCCGAGACCGAGACGGCTTCCGATGGCAACACCGCGGTCGCCTACTGCAATGAGGACCCGCCCGAGCTCGTCGTCCTGGACATGATGCTCCCGGGCCGGAGCGGCTTCCTGGTGCTCGAGAAGATCAAGGGCCGCGAGGACAGCCCCCTGGTCATCATGGTGACCGCCAACGAGGGCAAGCGTCACCAGGAGTACGCCGAGGCGATCGGCGTGGACGCGTACATGATCAAGCCCGTGCCTCTGGCGAGCCTGGTCGAGAAAGCGGCGGAGTTGCTCGCCAAGCGGAAGGGCGAATAAGCCGCTTCTGCGTCGGTGTGCTGGCTTCCTGCACTTGCGCGGCGAATCATGCCCCCAGCGTGCCGAGCCGACAGATCATCTTGTTCCAGCCATGTGATCCCGAGAGCCCGGACCTCGGGATGGCCGAGATCGGCTCGCCCCGGTCCATCGAGCGGAAGCTCCGCCCCTACAACATCGCGCCCGACGGCGGCAAGGGCGCTATCGGCACGCTCTCGCTCTACGGCCCCGGGCTCGTGATCGAGATGGCGACCGCCGTGGATGAGATCAACCAGCTCATGGCTTCGGTCGATGATGAAGAGACAGCCTGGCCCGTGCTCGCGCGGATCTGCCGGGAACTGGGCTGGAAGTTGATGGACCCCGAATCGGGCCGAACGTTCATGTAAACAAGGAGGCTGCGACATGCCCACCTACGACTACGAATTGCTGGACGAGAAGGGCGAGCCCACGGGCGAGCGTTTCGAATGGATCCAGTCCATGAAGGACGACGCGCTGACCAAGCACCCCGAGACGGGCAAGCCCTGTCGGCGGGCGATCACGCCGCCCAACATCGCGGGCACCTGGTCGCCTCTGAAGGAGAAGGGCCAGCTTTCGAACAAGAACCTGGAGCGCCTCGGCTTTACGAAGTACGAGAAACGGGGCGACGGCTACATGGAACGCGTCGCGGGTAAGGAAGGCCCCAAGACCCTCCGGGCCGACGAGTAGCGT
The DNA here is from genome assembly GCA_041742315.1 of Phycisphaerales bacterium. Classification (GTDB taxonomy): domain Bacteria; phylum Planctomycetota; class Phycisphaerae; order Phycisphaerales; family UBA1924. The sequence goes on from JBGSIX010000180.1 coordinate 10,825, forward strand.
GCGCCCATTCGCGGTCATCCTGCCTCTGACGCTCGCGCTCGCCGGCTGCGGCGAGTCCTTCGAAAAACCGGACAAGGTCCACGTCTCGCGCGTGCTGACGACTGCGGGCGACCGGATCGTGACATACACCGCGATGTACGACGACGGCATCGAGACCTACATCGACTTCGAGCCGCAGGGCGACGCGGACATGATCACCGTCGAGCGGGACTCGACGGGAGGCGTGACGCACTACGTCCGCGATGGCTTCGAGACCCGTGCGGTCGAGGCGGACGTCGGCGAGCACGCAGTCCTCACGCCCGAGTGGCAGAAACGCTTCAAGCAGATCGACAGCCTCGTCAATGTTGAGCTCGTGCCCTGGAGCGATGCGCACGGGCTCATGACGCCCCGGGAGTTCGATCGTCTGCGAGAGCGGGGCGGTCCGTAGGCCGCGAGGAGCGCATCGAGAGCGCGACCATCGTCCAGAGGACCGCCGCGGTCTGCGTGTTGAAATAAATGACGTCGAGCGCCCCCGAGAGCACGAGGCCCGCGAGCGCCATCGCGACGCCCTCGCGGTACGTGCCGCGTTCAAAGGGCCTGGGCCACGCTCCGGCGAAGACGATGACCAGAAAGAGCGAGGCGACCGCGAGCCCGAGGATGCCGTGCGTCGCGGCGATGTGGAGCGGCGCGCTGTGCGCGTGGTCGTACACGGGCTGCGATGCGGGGTCGATGCCCCGGCGCTCCTGCTCGGCCCTCGACCAC
>JBGSIX010000181.1:0-5901 GCA_041742315.1 Phycisphaerales bacterium
GCCGCCTCGGCGCGCCGGGCGAGCAGGTCGCTCTCGCGCGTGGCCTTCTCGACCGAGGAGCGCAGCATCGCCGCGAACGTCTCGAACGCCCGCCGATCCACGACGCGCGGCGTCAGGAAGATCTCCTCCGCCGGCCCCGGGCTCGCCTGATTCTGGGTGTGCGCACTCACGTCCTGGCATCGCCTCCGGCGAACTGGGCCTGCACCACGACCCTGAGCCCGGCCTCCATGCCGGGTCCACCCCCTTCCATCGTCGCAAGCCGGTTCCCCGGGACAGAAATGGGCTTTCACCCGACCGGCATAGACTCACCCCATGCCCCGCCGATCCGATGCCGACATGCCCGATCGCTACGACGACAAGTCCCGCGGCCCCCGCCTCCAGCGGGTGCTCGCCGACGCCGGAGTCGCCGCGCGCCGCGTGTGCGAGGAACTCATCCTCGCCGGCGATGTCGAGGTCAACGGCCGCATCGTCGACTATCTGCCCGCCTTCGCCGACCCCGAGACGGACCGGATCAAGGTCCAGGGCCGGCTCATCAAGAACCAGACCCGCAAGCTCTACATCATCCTCAACAAGCCCCCCCGGACGATCACCACAACCGCCGACGAGCCCGAGATGGACCGCCGAACCGTGCTCGACCTCGTCGATCACCCGAGCGCCGGCCGCCTTTATCCCGTCGGCCGGCTCGACTACGACACCACCGGGCTCATCCTGCTCACCAACGACGGCGACTTGGCCAACAAGCTCACGCACCCCCGGTTCGGGGTCGTCAAGACGTACCACGCCGTGGTCAAGGGCAAGCTCACCGACGAGGACGCGGCCCGGATCGCCGACGGCATCTACCTCGCCGAGCGCAAGGCGGGCAAGACGACCGGCGCGAGCCGAACCGCGCGGGTGGACGTCTCGGTCTTCAAGCGTGACCGCGAGCGCACGATCCTGGAACTCCGCCTGCGCGAGGGCCGCAACCGCCAGGTCCGTCGCATGCTCGCGGCGGTGGGTTGCCCGGTGAAGAAGCTCGAGCGCGTCGCGATGGGCCCGCTCCTGATGAAGGGCCTGCCCTCGGGCGCCTGGCGCGAGCTGAGCAAGCCCGAGGTCGATGCGCTGCGAAGGGCCGTGGCGCGCGGCAAGGACGCGGACAAGGGATCGCCGACCAGCAAGGGCAAGAAGAAACGCCCCATGGGCAAGCGCGAGGAAGATGCGGAGAAGGCCCTGAAGTCGATCGTGGACCCCAAGCGCATCAAGGCGGCGGTGGCGACCTCGGACCGCCCCGCACCGGACAAGGGCGCGCGGAGGCTCACCAGCGAGCGCCGCAAATGAGCGCCGCCCGCGAGAAAACGCCCAAGTTCACCGAAACGGTCCGCGTGCTCCGCGTCGGGGTCCGCAGCCTCTACCGCTCGCGCCTGCCCCAGATGGCCGCGGCCCTCGCCTTCCGCACGCTCTTTGCGCTCATCCCGATGCTCGTGATCTCGGTCGCCGCCATCGGCGCGTTCGCCGAGCCCGAGGATGTCCGCGATATTCTCAATCAGACGTTCGAACAGCTCGGTTTTAACAACATCCGAATCACCGACCCGAATGTCGAACAGGTCGGCCCTCCGTCCGTCGAGTCAGGTGACCCGCAGGGCGCCGACGAGCTCGATGATTTGGTTGTCGAGACGGATCAGGAGACCGATGCGGAGGCTTCGAAAGACGAAACCACGGTCCGTATCGAGGAATTTCTGACCGATCTGATCGACAAGATCCTGAATCTCTCTTTCGGTGCGATCGGTGCTGTGGGCGTGCTGACACTCATCTATGCGTCCATCTCCATGCTCATCGAGATCGAGCGAGCCTTTAACAATGTCTACCGAGCTCAGGTCGGCAAGAGCTGGGGCAAACGCATCATCCAGTACTGGACGATCGTGACCCTCGTGCCCATCCTGCTGTTTTCGGCTTTCTATGTCTCGGAACAATTCCGCGGAATCGGTGTCGGCTTTGCGGGATTCATCGTCAGTGTGGCGATCACAGCGCTCTTGCTGCTGCTCGCGTACACCATCATTCCGAATACTCGTGTCCATATCCGCACGGGTGTGGTGGGGGCGCTCGTTGCTGCGGTCCTCTGGGAACTCGCCAAGTGGGGCTTCCGACAGTATCTCTCCTTCTCGGTCAGCTACAAGAACCTCTACGGCCCGATGGCGCTCCTCCCGCTCTTCATGCTCTGGGTCTACCTGACCTGGCTCATCATCCTCTTCGGGCTCCAGGTCTCCTACGGGCTCCAGCACTACGACGCCGCCAAGCGCATCGAAGAGGAAGACTCCGAAAAACGTCTCACCGATCCGTCGGCGGTCCTGGGTGTGCTCGCCGTGATCGCCGAGCGCTTCCGTCGGGGGAAAGCAACGGGCCCGGATCTGATCGCCGACGAGCTGCACCTGGCCGCCGACGTTGTGGACACGATGCTCGAGAAGCTCACCCGCGCGGGGTTCATCAACCCGGTCGACGGGCCGCTCGACAACTTCACGCTCTCGAAACCCGCCGAGGAGATCCCGCTCGAATCGCTCATCGCCGCCATGGGCGAGATCACCGACGCCGGGCAGGTCTCCAGCGGCTCGTGGACCGGCGCCATCGAACGCGTCCGGCAGGCCCAGCTCGACGTCATCCGCGGGCAGAGCGTCGCGAGCCTGCTCGGCAGCGGCAAGGAGGTTGCTTCATGAATGGCAAGCTTGTGTGGAAGGGTGTTCGGTTCGGCCTCGGGCTCGCCGCCCTGGCGCTCGCGTCCGGGTGCTACTCGAAGGTCGTCGATTCCAGGGGCATCGGGGGCGATTCCACCGAGCTCCGCAAGAACCACGAGTTCGGCTCCGAGAACCCGGTCCAGGATGTCCTGACCCGCGAGAACAACCGCAGGTAGCCCCATCGGAACGCCCCACTCGGGCGAACTACACTACGACACGGAGGATCTCACATGGGCCTTGAAACCGCTTTGCCGACCGATCTGGTGCTCACCACCCAGCTCCAGCGGGTCATCAACTGGGCCCGGCGCAGCTCCATCTGGCCCATCCCGTTCGCCACCGCCTGCTGCGGCATCGAGCTCATGGCCACCGCCTCGAGCCGCTACGACCTGGCCCGCTTCGGCGCCGAGGTTATGCGATTCAGCCCCCGCCAGAGCGACCTGCTCATCGTCGCCGGCCGCGTCTCCATCAAAATGATGCCCGTCCTCCAGCGCATCTACCAGCAGATGACCGAGCCCCGCTGGATCATCTCCATGGGCGCGTGCGCCTCGACGGGTGGCGTGTTCGACAACTACGCCGTCGTGCAGGGCGTGGACCAGTTCATCCCCGTTGACGTCTACGTCCCGGGTTGCCCGCCCCGCCCCGAGCAGCTCATCGAGGGCGTGATGGCCATCCAGCGCATCATCGACGAGGACCGCATCCCGCCCGCCGGCCCGGGCGGCAAGCGCGCGGCCCTTGGCATCTCCATCGCCCCGACCCACAGCGTCGCCCCCCAGCCCGTCGGGCTCGGACGGTAACGCACTCATTCACCAGACCAATACGAGCTCCTCGCGCGAGTGAGGGGATTCTTCACTTTCTTGAATAACTCCATGAATCCCCTCGCTCGCGCGAGGGGCTCGTATCACTTCGCCTTCAGCACCAGCAACGTCCGGTCGTCGTCCGCCGGGCGGTCCTGCGTGAAGTGTTCGAGCGATCCGAGGACGCTCTCGATCAGCGCGTGCGCATCGATGCCGCAGTCGGCGAGCACCTCGTCGAGCCGCTCCGTGCCGAAGAGGTCGCCCTCCGGGTTGAAGGCCTCGGTGATGCCGTCGGTGTAGAGGATGACCTGGTCGCCTCGCACGAGCCGCGTCGTGGCCTGCTCGAATTTCATCTCGGGCGCGATGCCCAGCGGCATCGACTGCGCCTCGTCGAGCACGAACATCGAGCCGTCGGAGCATCGCTTGACCCGGGGCGGGTTGTGCCCGGCGCTGGCGTAGGTGAGCGTCATGTCCTGGGGGTCGTAGATCGCGTAGAAAGCGGTGATGAAGTTCCCGTCGGCGATGTATTGCGCCGAGAGTTTTTCGTTGACGTACCCGAGCAGGTCACCGGGCTGGGTGGTGTGCCCCGGGTAGGTGTGCGCCAGCGCGTGCATGATCGCCATCAGGACCGCCGCGGGCGTGCCGTGCCCGCACACGTCGGCGATCAGGAATCCCCACTTGCCACCCTCGAGCGGGAAGATGTCGTAGTAGTCCCCGCCCGCGCGCGCCGAGGTCTGGTAGTGCGCTGCAAGATCGAGCCCGGGGATCTCGGGCAGGGCCTTGGGCAAAAGCGACCGCTGGATGTCGGCGACCACCTTGAGCTCCGCGTCCATCTGCTCGTACGCGCGGTCGCGCTCGCGCTTGAGCACGAGCATGTTGGTCGCGCGTCCGAAGAGATTGGTCCGCAGAACCGCGTCGGGCAGCTCGCGCGGGTCGTACGCGTCGATGTCGCGGAGCCCGACGACGAACATGTTCAGGGCCTCGCCGTTGTCGTAGCTGGGCACGCCGATCAGGAGATTGATGTCGCCCAGGTACTCACGCGCCGGGTCGTTCTCTTCGAGCCTGATCCCCGGGACGTACGCGGGCTCGCCCTTGGCGAGGATGTCCACCAAGACGCCCGAGGTGTAGTGGGGGAGCGAATCGGCGTTCTTCCACGGATCGAAGTTGGAGTCCCAGATCGACGAGCGGGTCACCTTGTACCCGGGCCCGGTCAGCCCGCGACGGCTGATGGCGACGTACGAATCCACATTCCACGTGTTGCCCATCCGCTGACGGAAGAGCCTGACCATCTCCTGCGGATCGGTCTGCCGGCTCAGCTCCCGCATCAGCGCGGTCACTTCACCCAGCCGTGTTTGCCAGTCGGCGTGACGAAATAGCCGATCTGAAGGCGGGGATGAGCCCGAGCCGGGTTGTCGTTGTGCCTCGTCCACGGTTCACCCAGTAGGTTGCAAACAAAGTTCTGACGGGGGATAGTACACCCATGCGATTGCGGACTCTCTGGTGCGTCTTTGGGATGATTTTCGCCTCGGTCCTCCCCGCCTGCTCGGGCGGCGGCGGCTCGAACTCGGGCTCCCGCGCGAAACTCGCTCCATATACGCCACCCATGACCATCGTGCTCGATTCGTCGATAGACGACTGGCCCGCCAGCCAGGTCGCCGTCGCCGACGAATACTTCCTCTATCTCCGCTTCAGCCCGGGTGAACCCGTCTCGCTCCAGTCCAATTCCGAGTCGGTCGTCATCTCCCTCGACGTCGACGGCAACGCCTCGACGGGCCACGCTTCCGAGGAACTCGGGATCGACCTCGAGATCACCTTCAGCCCGCCCCGCGACGACGGCAAGCCCGGCTCGGGCACCCTCGTCTCCGCGATCTCACCCGACGGCGAACGCATCACGCTCGCCCCGGCCCTCCTGGATATCAGCGTCTCCCCCTCCTGCGCCTCCGAATGGTTCGAGATGCGGATCGCTCGCCGAATCGCCAGCGAGAACCTCCTTCCCGTGGCGGGCCTCATGAGCCAGGGCCGCCTCGCCGGGCGCCTGGCGATGTTCGCGCCCAGCGGCAAGAAGGTCGCCCAGGCCCCGATGTTCGAGGCCATGCTCCCGCCCGCCGCCAATCGCGCCAAGCGTGTCCGGGCCTCGATCCCCAATAAACCCCTGGGCACGGTCCGCATCGTCTCGCACAACGTGCTCAACGGCTCGCCTCTCCAGAAGCCCGAGCCCTTCGCCAGGCTCCTGCGCGCCCTCGACCCGGACATCGTGCTCGTGCAGGAGTGGTACGACACCCCCGCCGACGAGATGGCCGCCTGGTTCAACCAGTACCTGCCCATCAACGGCCGCTGGCGCGCCGTGACGAGCGAAGGCCGGGGCGTCGCGGTGATCAGCAGGCTCGACATCGCGCCCATCGGCC
>JBGSIX010000182.1:0-9594 GCA_041742315.1 Phycisphaerales bacterium
GCGGCGCGAGCCTGCTCCCGAGCGGCATCACGGGCGTGACGGGGCGTTTCGAGCCCGGGGCCGCGGTCGAGATCTGCGACGCCAGCGGTCGGCGACTGGCGCGGGGTCTGACTTCCTACGGCAGCGCGGAGATCATGCGCATCAAGGGTCTCAAGAGCGACGCGATCGCGGAGCATCTCGGGTACTCGTACGCCGAGGAGGTTGTTCATCGGGATGATCTGATCGTGCTGGAGGAGCCGCGATGACCACGAACATTGAGGCCGTGGCGCGAGAGGCTCGGGCCGCGTCGAGACTCGTCGCGGACCTGCCCGCCCAGGCACGGCAGAACGTGCTCCTCGATCTCGCCGATCGGATCGGTCGCGAGCGGGGCGCCATCCTCGATGCGAACGCCAAGGACAGGCGCGAGGCCAAGGCGTCCGGTCTCGACACGCCCAAGCTCCGCAGGCTCGAACTCAACGAGAAGAGTCTCGAACAATTGATCGCCGGCCTGCGCCAGATCGCGGCCTTGCCCGACCCGGTGGGCGAGGTGACGCGGGAAACGGTCGTGCCGAGCGGGCTCCGGGTCAGCCGCGTGCGCACGCCGCTGGGTGTGATCGCGATGATCTACGAGGCCAGGCCCGGCGTGACGATCGATGCGTTTGCGCTCTGCTTCAAATCAGGCAACGCCTGCATTCTTAAGGGCGGCAAGGAGGCGGCGCACTCGAACGAGTTCCTCGCAAGCCTGGTGCGCCGGTCGCTCCATGCGCACGGCGCGCCCGAGCACGCCATCGCAGTGGTCACCTCGTCCGATCGTGAGGAACTCAAGCGCCTGCTCACGCTCTCGGGCGACATCGATCTGGTCATCCCGCGTGGAGGCGAGGCGCTGATTCGTTTCGTCCACGAGCACTCGCGCATCCCCACCATCCAGCACTTCAAGGGCGTGTGCCATGTCTTTGTCGACAAGGAAGCCGACCTCGGGATGGCGCTTCAGATCGTCGCGACCGGCAAATCGAGCGCCCCGGCGACCTGCAACGCAACTGAATGCGCACTCGTCCACGCCGACGTCGCGGAGCAATTCATCCCGAAGTTGATCGATTGCTGCGCGGAGGTCGGCGTCACGATCAGGGGTGACGACCGCGTCACGGCACTCGCGGGCGGGGCGCCGAACGTGGAACCCGCCCAGGCGAGCGACTGGGGGAACGAGTTCCTCGATCTGATCCTGGCGGTGCGCGTCGTGGGCACGATGGAGGACGCCCTCTCGCACATCGCTCGCTTCACCTCGGACCACACCGAGGCGATCGTGACGCGAAGCGAGATCGCGGCGGAGGAGTTCTGCCGACGCGTCAGGTCCTCGTGCGTGCTCGTTAACGCCTCGACCCGCTTCAACGACGGCTTCCAGCTCGGGCTCGGTGCTGAGCTTGGCATCTCGACCACGCGCCTGCACGCCTACGGCCCGATGGGTCTTGAGGGCCTCACCATCGAGCGTTTCGTCGTCCACGGCACGGGCCAGACGCGATAAGCCGTCGATCCGACTATGAGTGAGCCACAACAAGATCACCCCCGAGCGGGATGAATAGGCTATTGGATGCTCTACGTCGGTTGGGTGTTCAGTCTGGTTCGATCGGGCTCGTCGGCTGCGAGCTATGCCGCCGCTGCGCCGTGGGATCTCCCGGTCGCCGATGAGCTTTTCGGCCCGTGGGACCGCACTGGCGCGCCGCACCACATGCCAAAGCGCCAAGCCGAGCTGGTCAAGGCCTTCCGCGCGGTCGGGCACGTGCTGACCGCCGAGATCGTGGGCCTGGCGCACGAGATCCTGCGCGAGCTCGCCGAGCGCGACACTTTGGGCAAAGGCTGGGTGGTCTGCAAGTGCCCGCACCTGATGTTCACGCCCAAGGACTTCAACACCTGGTTTGGGCAGTCGTCGAGCCAGGGCATCACGCACCACCCGGCGTACCTGATCCGCAACCCGCTCCGCCGCGTCAACAGTTGCTACAGCAGACACTGGGAGCACATGCTCAATGATCCGTTCGAGCTGGGCGTGTACCGCACGTTCCTGACGCGCTGGCAGGAGGCATCGGTGCGCCTGCGCTACGAGGACATGCGCACAGAACCGGCGTCTTTCTTCCGCGCGATCTACGAGGGCTGGACACTCCCCGCGACTGAGGCCGATATCGCCAAAGCATGCGACTACCTCGGCAAACGCTACCACGATTCGTCGGCAGAGAGCCGCGAGGTCTCGGGCGAGCTCACGCCCCGGAGCGAATCGGTCTGGGCCGCCCCGCCCGAGGCATTGGATGTGTACCTCGCCGATGCGCAGATGCTGGATTTCATGGAGGCCCAGGGCTGGCCCACGAAGCGCAGCGCGTACGAGGGGCTGCTGCCCGCGCGTCTCTGGCGCACATTCCGGAGCGCAACCCGGGGAGCGAAATTATGAGCGCGCCCAAGCCGATCCACGCGGGCTGGGTGTTCGGGCTGGCGCGATCGGGCTCGTCGATCACGGCCTACGCCGCCGCCGCGCCCTGGAACCTGCCCGTCGCCGACGAGATCATGGGCCCCTGGGATCGCACGGGCGAACCCTACAACTACCCGCCAAAGCAGGCGAAGCTCGTCGAGATGTTCAAGGCCTCCCATGCCAGACTCACGCCCGAGATCGCGACCCTGACGCGCTCGTTGCTGACCGGGCTGGCCGAGCAAGCGTCGAGCGATCGCGTCGTGAGCAAGCACCCGCACCTGCGCTTCACGCCCGAGGAGTTCGCCGAGTCTTTCCCGATGGACCGTGGGATCTGGCTCATCCGCAACCCGCTGCGTCGGCTGGCGAGCATCCACGCGCGGGGCTGGACGTCGATCATCCGCCCGAACCACGACCTCGACTACTTCCGTGAGTACGCCGAGCGCTGGCTCGGCCTGCCCGACGACCGCACGCTCGTCTTCGAATCCCTCAAACGCGACCCCCGCGCGTACTTCGCCAAGATCTTTGCCGCCTGGGCATGGGATGCGTCGGAAGCGGACATCGACCGGGCCATCGCGTACCAGCGCGCCAAGTACCACGGCGTGAGCGGCGAGGTCGAGCCCGAAAACGCCCCCACCGCCGCCGTGAGCGAGCAGTCCCGGAGCGTGCCCGTCGAAGCCGTGGAGCTTTATCTGCGCGACCCGTTCATGCGGAGTCTCTTCAAGCGGCTCGGCTGGTCGCTCAGGAAGTACGACTACTGCCCCAAGCCCCCGCCGCCGCTCGTGCGGATCCGGCGCAAGCTCCGCACGCTGACGTCGCCGACGGACGACAAGCCGTGAGCACGCCGCGGGTGGTGTGGCTCTTCTCGATGACGCGCTCGGGCTCGAGCGCGGTCACATACGCCAGCGCCAAAGCGCTCGGCTGGGCGGTCGCAGACGAGCCCTTCGGCCCGTGGGACCGCACGGGCGAGCCCTACAACTACCCGCCCGAGCAGACCGAGCTCCACCGCGTGCATCTCGAGCGGGGCGAGCGGCTCACACCAGAGACCGTAGCACTCGCCGAGCGCGTGCTAAGTCGGATCGCCCGGGATCAGCGCTCGGACACGGTCATCATCAAAATGCCCCACGCGATGATCGAGCCCGCCGATGTCGCGCAGTTCTGGCCCGAGCACAGGATCGCGTTCCTGATCCGTAACCCGCTCGCCCGCCTCAACAGCCTCTACACCAGGGGCTGGACGGACACGATCGAAGAGCCTTACGACATGGAGAGGCTTAAACTTTTCCTGAGCCGACTCATGCACCAGCCGAGCGAGAGCCGCTTCACGTTCGACGAGTTCACCGACACGCCCCGCAAGTTCTTTCGCAGGCTCTGGAACGCGTGGGGCGCCGAGTTCAGCGCCGAGCAGGTCGAGCTCGCGGTGCGCTACAAAGCGAACACGTACCACGAATCCTCGGGCGAGACGATCGAAGGCCGTAACCCTCATCGCGTGCTCAGCGAGCACCGGGCGGACGTGCCGGCCCAGGCCGTGCGGGCGTACCGGGATGATCCGGTGATCGGGTCGTTTCTGAACCGGATGGGCTGGGACACCACGGCAAAGCGGTATCTCTCACTATGAAACTCATCCCGCGACAATCTCGGATGGACTGGCTGATCGTGCTCGCTGTCGCGATGCTTCCGCGACTGCTCGCGTATTTCACGCTCCCGCTCATCATCACCAACGACGGCCTCGGCTATCTCGGATGGGCCGAGACCCTGGCCTCGGGCACATGGCCTCATCTGCCCGCTGAACGCGTCCCGGGCTACCCGGTCTTTCTCGCGGGTGTGTTCAACGTATTTGGCACTTCGGCGCATGCGATCGTTCTAGCGCAGTCGCTGCTCGGCGTCGGTTCGGCGCTCCTGGCCTTGCGGATCGCCGGGCGCACCTCGGGGCGAACCGCGGGCCTCGTTGCGGGAATCGCGATCGCTCTGGAGCCCTGGTGCTTCATGTTCGAGCACTACGCGCTGAGCGAGTCACTCACGCTCTTTCTGGTGCTTGGCGCCTGCGCCGCGTCGCTCGGCTACGGGCGCTCGCCCCGGCTCGTGCTCGGCGCTTTGCTCGCTGGCGTACTTATCATGGCAGCCGTGCTGACCAGGCCCTCGATGCTCGCGTGGGCGCCCTTCGTCGGGCTGGCATGCGTTGTCGGCGCTCCGTCGCCCAAAAAAGCCGCGGCTCCGGCGCTGGCCTTCGCGATCGGTGTCATGGTGACCATTGTCCCGTGGATCGAGTACAACAGGACCCGCAGCATCAACGGCATCGTGCAGACCGACAGCCTCGCTCTCTGGGGCGGGCTTGCCCGCTCGCAACTCCTCGATCCGGCGTTCACCCTGCCGCCAGAGACGATTCCAGATACTTCACATCTTTTCCAGAATCATCCTCCCAGCGAGAATGAGGTGCTCGGTCTCTATCATCACCTTGGTAAACTCGATAGAATCAACCGCAAATCAGCCCTCACTGAGTGGGCAAATAAGAGCATCTCGTGAAATCCAACCGGATACGCGAAGGCAGTAGCGCACGCGATATTCTGGCAATCCAACGCCATGCTCCCGGGCTCTCCCTATACCCACGACGAACTGCTCTGGCAGATGCGCCGACTCGGACGCGATGGCACAAAGGACGGACAAGCGGCGCCGAACCATCAGGTCGGAGCGGACAAAGTTGTACCAGATCACTTCCGAGACAAATCGCCACGCGGGCCGCAGGCGTGGCTTTATCGCAAGTGGCCCGTCGGGATGAGCCGCAACATCATCCACCCGGCGCTCGGACTCGCTTCGTTCGTGTGCATCTTTGTGCTCGTCAAACGCCGGAAATACGCGGCCGCCGCTCTGCTCCTGGGCTCGTTCGCGCTCGTCGCGGGGCACGCAGTGCTGCTCCAGCCCTTCTCCCGGTATTCAATCTCGGCCTGGGCGCTCTGGTGGTGCGGCCTCGCTATGCTCATTCCAACCAGGAAAGCCGACGTTGAACCCGAGCCCGACACATGCTGACCCCCGCAACCGCGCCCAAGCGGACGTGGTCATCGAGGCCAAGCCCCTGCGCGAGGCTTCTGCCCCGCTGCAAGCTGCGGTGCTGCATGCACCCAGAGTGAGCGTCGTGATCCCATGCCTGAACGAGTCGCGCACGATCGCGGGCGTGGTCCGCGAGGCGCTGGTTTGGGCCGATGGGGCGGGCGAATCGATCGAGGTCATCGTCGCCGACAACGGGAGCACCGACAGCTCGGTCGCGCTGGCCGAGAAAGCCGGGGCCCGAGTGGTGCCGATCGCCGAGCGTGGCTATGGAAGCGCGATCCGCGGCGGGCTCGCCGGCGCCAGACACTCGATCCCGTGGCTCAACCGCACCGTCGGCGCACCGGCGCTCTCGGCGATCGGACGCGTGCTCTCGGGCACGGATGTCCGCGACTTTCACTGCGGCTACCGCGCCATCAGCCGCAAGGCGCTCGGACGTCTCACGCTCGCTTGCAATGGCATGGAGTTCGCAACCGAGATGATCGTTCGGGCGGCGCAGGCGAACCTACGCATCGGCCAATGCCCGGTGACGATCCGACCAGCCGGGCGCGAGAGGCCGCCGCACCTGCGTCCGTTCCGTGATGGGCTTCGGCACCTGGCATGGATGGCGAGAAACATCTAAAGTGCCTGCGGTGCGAAGGACCCATCCAGTCATAGTGACGATTGCCTCTGCCGCATGGTGTCTCGGCGGTATCGGCCTTGTCCTGCTTTTCGCTGGTGATAACTCAGACGAGCTCTACCCATTTCGATACTTGCTGATCGGTGTCGGAACGGCCACGATGCTCGCCCCTGCAATTTGGCTGCGCACCCCCGCAGGAATCCGCCGGGGCACGCGCCGTGAGTCGGTCATCGAGCATGTATCCCGTCACGCTCTCTTTGGGATGGGCGTTCTCGCTCTCGGCGCAGTTGCACTTCTCAACGTGACACAAAAATTCGCGGCAACTGCTCTGCTGATTCTTGTATTCGAGAGCTACTTCCTGCTCGGTGCGTGCGCGATGGCATCGATTCTGTCGCGATCTCGGGAAAGTTTCTACGCCTCGCGCTGCCCCCGTTGCCTCTACGACCTCTCCGCCATCGAATCATCCACTTGCCCCGAGTGCGGCAGAATCGTCACACCGGTCGAAACGGACCCCAACTGATCTGCTGATCCTCGACCACGTCCAGCAGATCCAGGTACCGCTCCGTCTCGACCTCCACGACGCCGAACTGCTCAAGGTGCGGGTTGACAAACTGCGTGTCAATCACGGCGAACCCGCGCTCGGTGCAGTGCTCGATGAGTTTGACCAGGCACACCTTGGACGCGTCGCGTCCGCCGCGCTCGGGCCTACTGAACATGCTCTCGGCGCAGAAGACACCCCCAAGGGCGAGGCCGTAGACCCCGCCGACGAGTTCGAGTTCGCCCGAGTCGCGCTCGACCCACGCCTCGATCGAGTGCGCGTGCCCCGCCTCGTGGAGCAGGTTGAAGGCGAGGATGATCCGGTCGTCGATCCAGGTCTCGGTCGATGAACTCTGGGTCTCGCGTCTGGGCTCGGCGCACGCGCGGATCACGCGGTCGAACGCGGCGTCGGTCGTCAAGCGGAACTTCCCCTGTCGGCAGGTCCGCATGAGTCGCCTCGGCAGGTGAACGCCCTCGCTCAGCCCGAAGATTTCAGGCCGGATCGGCAGGATCGCACGCTCCTGGAGTCTGTACCAGCCGATCGGGGTGCCCCGCCGGGCGGCGTCCCGGCCCTGGGCCATCGGGAACGCGCCCTGCCGATACGCCGATAGGACCGCCTCGATCAGCTCTATTTCGCCCGATTCCATGCCCGAGAATACGGATCCCGCACCCGAAAATCGCCCATCCTGTTACAATCATCCGGGCGCGTGAAACCCCGCCCACCGGCTTCCCAATGAAGCCACCAGACCAGCGGAGTGCACATATGGACAACGAACTCGTCGAACTCATCTTCACGGGTGACAACATCATCTTCGTCACGGGCGGCACGATCGCGATTGTGGCGATCCTCTTCAGCGCGGTCAAAAGCATGGTCATCACCAGCCACCGCGAGAAGTCCCGCCGAGAGATTGCCGCGTACATCGCCGAGGGCTCGATGACCCCCGAGCAGGGCGAGAAACTCATGAGCGCGGGCGAATCCGCGAAGAAGTGCTAGGAGATTTGCGATGCTGACCGCTGTCCTCGCCGACAACGCGCTGACCGACGCGATCGCCCAGGAGTTCAAGCTCGTCTTCGTCGTGGGCGGCGGGCTCCTCTTCGCGAGCGTCATCGTCGTCACGGGCATGATCAAGAGCGTCCTGGGCACACGCGCCCGGGAGCACACCAAACGCGAGCTGGCGGCCTATGTCGCCGAGGGCTCGGTCAAGCCCGAGGACGCGGTCAGGATCCTGACCGCGGGCAACGGCACCGACGCGTGCGAGATCATCGCCAAGCGTGCCGCCGACGGCTGGATCAGCGCCAAGAAAGCCGACCAGCTCATCCAGGCACTCGAAAAACAGAACGCCGTCAAGGCCTGAGCAGTCACGACCTTCTCGACTCGATAAGAAAGGCAGGAACCGCAGAAAATGATCGAAGCCACACTCGCAGACACCGCCCTCTCCGAATCCCTCGCTCATTACCTCCTGCCCGTGGTCGCCATCGTCGCCGGTGTGATCGTCGGGTCCTTCGCCATCGTCTGCGGCGTGATGCACTCGGTCGCGGTCAAGAAAGCCAGAGAGAACACCAAGCGCGAGCTGGCGGCCTACGTCGCCGAGGGCACGATCCAGCCCGACGATGCCGTGCGCATCCTGGCGATCGGGCTGACCAATGAGAAGGGCGGCAAGGACATGCTCGCCCAGGTGCTCGCTTCGAGCTCGGGTTCAAAGGCCCAAAGGGGCCAGGCCGAGCACCAGCGCGTCGCGCACGCCTGAGCCCGCTTTCACAGGCTCACAATTCAGGCCTTCGCCGATTCACATCCACGGATCATGAGCAGCACGCGGAGCACCTCCGCGACGGACCACGCCTGCGCCGGGCACCCGCCGGGGGACTGGGGCTTGGGGCCCGTGTCGCCGTCGTAGACCTCGTAGAGCTGCCCGAGCGCGGGGGCTTCTGGGTCGGTGACGAGATCGACGAGCTTCTGAACCATCATCCGCGCCTCGGCGCAGGCCGTAGGCGTGTGATCGAACGCCCGGAGCCAGGCCTCGACCATGGGCCCGATGAGCCAGGGCCAGACGGTGCCGTTGTGGTACGCGGCGTCGAGCTCGCGGATCGGTCCCGCGAATCGGCCCCGGTACTTCGCGTCGAGCGGGTCGAGCGTGCGCACACCCATGGGCGTCCAGAGCCGCTCCCGGCAGACCTTCACGAGCGATCGCTGCTGAGCCGCATTGAAGGGCGAGTGCGGCAAACTCACCAAAAAGAGCTGGTTCGGGCGGAGCTCCATCACCGGGCGCCAGCCGCTGGATGTTTTCTGGAGTCGATCGAATGCGCAGCCGAAACGCTCCGACCAGAACTGCCCCCGGATCGACTCGGCGGCCTGGTCCGCCCGTGCCGTCAGCTCGCGCGATCGGCGGATGTCCTTCGTCGCCACGAGCACCGCGAGCGAGCGCAGCGCCGATTGCCAGAGCGCCTGGATCTCCACGGGCTTGCCGTTGCGGGGTGTGAAGACAAACCCGTCGCGCTTGGCGTCCATCCACGTGAGCTGCGTCGTCTCGTTGCCAGCCGACACGAGCCCGTCGCCCTGATCGACGCGGATGTCGAACCGCGTGCCCACGACGTACCCGGAAACGACATTGTGACACGCGGGCACGAGCTCGTCGAAAGTGAGCTCCCGTGTTTCGCGGTCCTCGGCGACCGCCGCCAGCTCGCACACCGCGCGGATGAACCAGAGGCTCGCGTCGACCGTGTTGTACTCGGCCTGGCCCCCCTCGTCGCTGAAGCGGTTGGGGATGAGCCCGTCCTGCTGCGCCCTCGCGAAGGTGCGCAGCATCGAAGCCGCCTCCTCGACGCGCCCGGTCGAAAGCAAAAGCCCGGGCATCGCGATCATCGCGTCACGCCCCCAGTCGCTGAACCACGGGTATCCCGCCAGGATCGAGACCTCGGCGTGCTCGTCCCGCACGCTCCTGGGCGTCGGGCCCCGGCGAACCACAAACCGGTC
>JBGSIX010000183.1:0-5316 GCA_041742315.1 Phycisphaerales bacterium
CGCCGGCTTGGTCCGCGGCGGCCCGGGCCCGGCGGATGAGCTCGGCGTGCCCGGCGTGACAGCCGTCAAAGTTCCCGATTGCCACGACCGAAGGCCCGCTTGCCATGCCAAAGACTAGGCCAGGTTTGGCCTGTGGTTGTATACCAGATGGCTAGAATCGGCCCGCATTCGCGGAGCCGGAAACTCGCGCGGAATGGGCCTGAGGAGTGACGCATGGGGTGGTTCTCGAAGAAGTCCGCATCGGTCGAAACCAAGCCGGCACCCAGGCCGGCCAGCGCGCCCGTCCGGCGCGAGATCGCGACCGATCCCGAGGTCTTCCGCATCGGGAGCGACCTGCTCCTCCGCGCCCGCGCGAGCAAGTCGGGCATCTTCAGCGCCAAGTTCTACTCCGACAAACTCATGAGCTGGTCCATGAAGGACCAGGACTTTAAAGTCCAGCTCTTCCGGTTCGTCGACGTCTTCCCGATGCTCACCACGCCCGAGCAGGTGCACGATCACCTTGCCGACTATCTCTCCCAGCCGGGCGTGACGCTCCCGCCCGGGATGGACCTGGGCCTCAAAGCGGGCGGCATCGCCAAGGGGCTCATGACCAAGACGATCTCCTCGCAGATCAAGTCCATGGCCTCCAAGTTCATCGCGGGGACCGACGCCAGGAGCGCCCAGCCCCGCCTGCGCGAGCTGTGGGAGAACAACATCGGCTTCTCGGTGGACCTCTTGGGTGAGGCGTGTGTCTCCGATGCCGAGGCCGACGAGTACCGCGACAAGTACCTCGACCTCATCAACAACCTCCCGGGCGAGGTCGCGGGCTGGGAAACCAAGCCGCAGATCGAGAGCGATCACCTCGGTGCGATCCCGCGGTGCAACGTCTCGATCAAGGTCTCGTCCCTCTCGGCGAAGATGGACCCGATCGACCCGGAGGGTTCGATCCGCGAGCTGATGACGCGCCTCGATCCGATCCTCGAAGCCGCGACCGCCAAGGGCGTGCTGATCAACTTCGACATGGAGCAGCACAACTTCAAGGACCTGACGATCGAGCTCTTCAAGCGGTGCTGTTTAAAGCACGCCTTCACCGCGGGCATCGCGATCCAGGCGTACCTGAAGTCGGGCCCCGATGATGCGCGCAAGCTGGCGCGCTGGGCGATCGAGAACAAGCGGCAGTTCACCGTGCGCCTCATCAAGGGCGCGTACTGGGACTTCGAGACGATCCACGCCGAGGAGATGGGCTGGCCCTGCCCCGTCTGGAACGAGAAGTGGCAGACCGACGCCTGCTTCGAGGACATGGTCGACATCTTCCTCGACGCGATGCCCCGCACGAACCAAGAGGGCGGCATCAAGCTGGCGCTCGGGTCGCACAACGTCCGCTCCATCGCGTACGCGCTCGCCGGGCTCAAAAAACGCGACCTGCCACTCAACGCGATCGAACTCCAGATGCTCCACGGCATGGCCGACGAGCTCAAGCATGCCGCCGCCGACACCAAAGAGGGCCAGGGCCTCCGCATCCGCGAATACATCCCCGTGGGCGAGATGATTCCGGGCATGGCCTACCTCGTGCGCCGTTTGCTCGAGAACACGTCCAACGAGTCCTGGCTCGTCGCGGGCTTTGCCGAGAGCGCCGACCCCAAGACCCTGCTCGCCGACCCGCGCTCGCACGACGTGGGAACGCCCAAGCCCGATCTCGTCGAGCTCGCCGCGGAGCGTCACCTCCTGACCCCCGCAGCCCCGGGCGTGGGCGATGGCAAACGCTTCTTCACCGAGCCCGTCCGCGACTTCGCCGACGCGAAGCAGTGGGCGAACTTCTCGAAGGCGATCGCAAACGTGAAGCTCATCGACCCGCCCGCGGAGGTTTCGCAGGCCGAGGCGGAGCAAGCCGTAGCGAAGGCCGCGGAATTGCTTCCCAAGTGGCGCGACTTCGACCCGCTCAAGCGGGCCGACGTGCTCGTGCGGGCTGCGGGCGCGATGCGCGCCATCCGCGATCAGCTCTCGGCGGAGATGGTCGTCGAAGCCGGCAAGACCTGGCGTGAAGCCGACGCGGATGTGTGCGAGGCGATCGACTTCTGCGAGTACTACGCGCGCCTGGCGCCCGCGCTCTTTAAACGCCAGCGCCTCGGGCGTTTCATCGGCGAGCTCGACGAGGTCCTCTACGAGCCCCGGGGCGTCTCCGTCGTCATCAGCCCGTGGAACTTCCCGCTGGCCATCTGCTGCGGCATGGCGGTCGCCGCCCTCGTCACGGGCAACACCGTCCTCATCAAGCCCGCCGAGCAGACGCCCCGCATCGCCAAGCGCCTCTTCGACATCCTCCGCAAGGCGCTCGCCGACGTCGGCGCGCCGCTCGAGGTCGTGCAGCTCGTGCCGGGCCAGGGCGAGACGGTGGGAGCCTCGCTCGTGCGCGACAAACGCACCGCGCTCATCGCCTTCACGGGCTCCAAGGGCGTGGGCCTGGACATCATCGAGGCCGCGGGGAAAACGCCGCAGGGCCAGTACCACGTCAAGAAAGTCGTGTGCGAGATGGGCGGCAAGAACGCGCTCATCGTCGACACCTCCGCCGACCCCGACGAAGCCGTGCTTGGCGTTCGCGCCAGCGCGTTCGGGTTCCAAGGCCAGAAGTGCTCGGCCTGCTCGCGCTGCATCGTCGTCGACCCCGATGGCCCGACCGGCCCGCACATCACGCGTTTCACCAACCGGCTCGTCGAGGCCGCCCGCGCCTTCGTGGTCGCGCCGCCCACGAGCCCCTCGTGCGACGTCGGCCCGGTGATCGACGACGAGGCCGCCGCCAAAATCCGCAGCATGATCCAGGCCGGCCTCGCCGACGGCGCGACCCTGTTGCTGGGCGACAAAGACTTCCCTCTTCCTCCCTCTCCCCCCCGGGGAGAGGGCCGGGGAGAGGGGTCTCCCGTCCTCCCCAACAACTACATCCCCCCGCACATCTTCTCGGGCGTCCTGCCGAGCCACCGCATCGCGCAGGAGGAGATCTTCGGCCCGGTCCTCGCCGTCATGCACGCCCACAGCTTTGGCGACGCCCTGCGCCTGGCTAACGACCACGCCTACAAGCTCACCGGCGGGCTCTTCTCCCGCATGCCCGCCCACATCGAACGCGCCAAACGCGAGTTCCGCGTCGGCAACCTCTACATCAACCGCTCCATCACCGGCGCCCTCGTGGGCCGCCAGCCCTTCGGCGGCTTCGGCCTCTCGGGCGTCGGCTCCAAGGCGGGCGGGACGGACTATCTGTTACAATTCGTCGAGCCCCGCGCGATTTGTGAGAACACGATGAGGCGGGGGTTTGCGCCGGAGTTGTGATCACCCATGGCGAACGACGACAAGGCAATCGATCCACCCTTCGACCGCCTCGCGGCCTTTGCGGACAGCTTGCCGGATCTCGTTACGAAGATCGATCGGTATTCGCCCGAAAGCTTCGGTAACCGGCTCATCCAGTGGAAGTGGGATGATGTCATTCTCAGCCTCGTCCGTGATCGCGGCGTCTGGGAGGTCTTGCTTGGCCTCCGCGTCGGCGGGGGCGATCTCGCTGAGCCTGACTTTCGAGTGATCTTTCCAGCCCCGTATCTAATGCTTGTGATCGAGCAGGACGTCTTGGGAAGCTGTCCAACAGATGGCACTTTGGTGAAGTATGTGGAGACCCACTGGCGGCAAATTCGTACGTTCCTAGTGGACGGTCGCCCATTTGTCGTCAAGCGACAGGTCGATCAGATCGCCGCACGTCTGGGGTAAGGTGGGTGAACTGGTGGAGTGCGATCTTGGGTATTATTCAGCGAGCCCCTCGCGATTTGTGAGAACACGATGAGGCGGGGGTTTGCGCCGGAGCTGTAGAGAATGGACAAGAAGGCTGACATATTTAGTCGATATGGCCCTGGACTTGTGGGCGCCATTGGCCTCATTACTGGTATTGTCGCTATATTGCAGTTCTTTGGTCTGCCAAATGCAAATGAGATCATCTTGGGTGCTGGCCTCTATACGGTTACGCATGAAGATGTTGACAGAATGCATGGGCCAGAAGGCGGAACAATTAGCGTCTTGACGTATTCGCCGGAGAGTGCAAATAGATTGTTTAATCAATCTCAATATAAAATGAAAGAAATAGAAGCTACTGTTGCATTTAACATCTCCGGAGACAATGCAATGGTGTCCCCTATTATCGACTTGCCAGTAGAGCCGGGGCGAATTGTGATTGACGCTTCATTAGACGGGTATACATCAGATCAGTTTGCTATCGATGTATCTGAGACGAAGAGTTACCTATTACGGATGGTCTTGTTTCCGGCTACTACTGCGGGTATCGAAATGCGTGCACACTACAACAAACTCTGGCGTACCTCGCAGAGGTGGAGGCGTATTTGGTCAGGTGTTGCGTTGGTAGGATTTATATGTGTCGCAGGGGCAGTGGGTTACTGTGTTGCTACACGTAAAGCTGTGCCTTGGGCTGTTGTTGGGGCGATTGTGTATGTTAGTTTTCTGTCTGCAATCGCATCATGGGGCGTAGCTCGAGGTGGTATTGAGGCTGAGTCAAATATAGCTGCGCCTTACATGTATCTAATAATCTCATTCGGTATTGTTGTGCCTGTGACTTCGGTTGCCATGACATGGTTTTTCAGTGTACTCTTCAAAAATATTAAATCCTAAAGTTCAACGCCGGCGATGTTGTTGACTCCGAAACCGCACCCCGCACCCCGCACCCCTCGCACACAAACTTCCGCCGCCCGCCTCCGAACGGGATGAGGCACGCCGAGAAGAGGTTGACGATCGCCGCGAAGATGAGGCCGCCGGTGCCCGTGACGGAGTCGGGCTTGCCCACGAGGAGCGGGTCGACCCGCAGGACAATCTCCCCGCCGCAGCAGGGGGCAGGTGTGTCCGGTCGGCTTCATGCCCATTTATACGGGAAACGGGGTGGTCAGTATCGTGATATGTGGGAGTTGCCTGTTACCCCACCGGCTTCCCGAGCAGGAGGACCATGACCACGATCCCGGCGATCAGGAGCAGAACGAGGCCGCCCATGAGCAGGCAGCCCTTGCCCGTCTGGTACTGGGTCGTGGCGTTCGGGTCGGTGGGTTTGAGCGAGGTCTCGGGCTCGCGACCCACGAACTCAACTTTGCGTGAGCGGCGGGCGGGCGCGGCGTGATCGCGCGGCGTATCGGTACGCATCGGAAATCTCTGCCCAATCTGGGCGCAGGCCCGGCGGTCCAAACGGACCGGCAGCGGGCGAAGGGAATGTCTGGATCAAACGCGGGTCAGAAGTGGGGGACGCCAGGCGATCGCCCGGCGTCCGGGGCCAATGTCACGCCCGCGGCGGCCCACGCGCCCGTGTGG
>JBGSIX010000184.1:0-2617 GCA_041742315.1 Phycisphaerales bacterium
AGCGCCGAGCCGATGCCGCCCGCGTCCTCGACGTTCAGCCGGAACGTCGTCATCGAGGCCACGATCGGAACGGTCGAGGTGACCCGCGCGCTGAACGCGCCCTCGGGGAGCACGCTCTTGCCGATGCCCTCGACGTTCACGCCCCCCCGGCGGTACCGCCCCAGTTCGCGCGCATTGACGAGTTGCGTCGAGCTCCCGTCGTCGAAGAAGAACTCGATCATCACCTCGCCATCGTCGCCCGAGAGATTGACCCAGGTGATGTACGTCTCGACGCTCGCGTCGTCGCGCAAGCCGTCGGCGAAGATCCAGGTCGTCAGCGTACTCTGGCGATCGACGCCGTCGATCGCCTCGGGGTTGTAGAAGCTCTCGCTCCCGAACGAGTCGCCGCTCGTCGAGTCGCCGAAGTCGCTCCGCCGGAGCGTCGCCGTCACGGGCAGGCTCGCCGCGTCGTCGCTGGCCGTCTGCACCTCGATGGCGTAGGGGATGAAGCCCACCACGTCGTCGCTCCCGCCCGGCCCGCTCAGCACGATCTCCCGCCGCTCGCCCGCGTCCAGCGTGCCGAAGTCGATCACGAAATCGCGGTCCTCGGTCGTGGCGTACCGCAGGATGACCTGGAAATCCGCCGCCTCGTCGTTCGTGTTGACGACCGTCAGGATCTCCTGCGAGCGGAAGTTCTTGTACCCCTCGGAGAGATAGACCCCCTGGTCGAAGAACGAGACGACGCCCTCGGGCTTGATGATCTCCGCGTCCAGCACCGTCACGAACATGTCGTCCGTAAAGCGCACGGCCGGGTCGTTGACGAACGCGTCCGTCACCGGCACACTCGGGAAGGCGTTCCCGCCGAACTGCGGGTCGATGAGCCTCGTCTGCAGGTCCTCCACATCGAGCGAGGCGATCGTCGTGATCACGTCCCACGACGCGTCGTCGAGGATGCGCCCAAAGACCGGGAACCCGCCGTTGGGCTGGATATCTGGGGAGAGCTCGTCCTCGTTGTCCGTCAGATTGACGAAGAACTGGCTCGTGGCGCTGTTCATGGCGCCGGTCTTGGCCATCGCGAGGGTCCGGGCGTCGTTCTCACGCACGACCTCGTCGTCGATCGAATCGCCCACGTCGATCACGGTCACCGTGCCCGAGTTGTCGTCAAGCCGGTTCCGGCCGCCCTGGAGGATCTCGGGCGGCTCGCTCGAGTTCGCGTTCAGATTCTGGAGCCTCTGGAAGAACATCCCGTCGTACTGGCCCCGCCTCACATAATCCAGGAAGTTGGCGACTGTCCCCACCGGGTCGTCGTCTTCGGTCACAAAGAGCTCGATGTCAAAGAAGCTTTGCCCCGAGTCCGCCATCACGTTCGTGTTGAAGCGCACGATGACGTTGTTCGTGTTCTCCATCGCGCCCAGATCGGGGAGGTCTCCGCCGAAGAACACCGAGAGCAGGAGCCTCTGCTCGAGCTCGTCGAACATGGGCAGCGGGCCGGTGGGCTTGGGGTCTGCGATCCTGGCGCGGGGCCTGGCCTTGCGGAACGGATTCATCGGTCATGCTCCATGCGGATCGGCCCTGGGCCGCGCCCCCGGGCTACGCTGCGCAGCACGCCCGCCGATCCCGTCCCAAAGGATACCCGGCCTGACCCGATGACCAACCCCCATCCCGACCATGCTGCGACCAACGGGCCCAGAAAGCCCGTCATCGAGGCCGTCGTCCCCGCCTGGAACAACCCGAAGGACGTCGCGGCCCTCCTGACCGACCTCAAGGCCCTCGACGCCCAGAACGCCGATCTCAGGGTCCTCATCGTCGATAACGGGTCCGATAACCCGCTCGCCTCCATCTCAAGCGTCATCCAGGCCGCCGAGGCCTCGGGACTGCGGATCACCTTCCACCAACTCCTCACCAACCGGGGCGGCAGCGGCGGGTTCAACGCCGGCATCGAACAGGCCCTCGCCCGCTCCAGCCCCGATTACATCTGGCTCCTCGACTCCGACGTCCGCCTGACCCCCGCCACGCTGCGCGAACTGCTCGCGATCATCGAGCCCGACCCAAAGATGGTCGCCGTCGGACCCGCGGTCGTCGATCCCGCCACGGGCAAGGTCTACGAGTGCGGCTCGCGCCTCAGCCGCCGCACCGGCATGCTCGAAATGGCGCTCCCAAACGACGAGGGCGGGCCCATCGACTATCTCGCCGCCCTCTGCGCCCTCGTCCGCGCGCCCGCGATCAGACAAGCCGGGCTCATGCCCGACACCTTCATCCACTCCGACGATGTCATGTTCTTCCAGCGCCTCACGCAAACCACCGGCGGGCACATCGGCGTCGCGCCCAAGGCCTTCTGCTCCCACCCGTGGGCTAAGTTCAAGACCTGGGCGCGCTACTACGAGGCTCGCAACTGGATCGGCGCCCTCCGCCTCGCCCGTGTCGGCCCGACCGGCAGGTTCACCCGCGCGATGCGCGAGATCGCGCTGGCGATCGAGCAGACCATGGTCGGGAGCGACGACCTGGCTCGGCTCCATCTCAACGGGCTCAAGGACGCCGCCGCGGGTCATCTCACCGGCAAGCCCGCGCCCGAGCGCACGGCCTTCTCCCGCTTCTGGCCCTGGCACGCGCTGGACCCGGCGCTCCGCGCGATCATGCC